>CALRSR020000001.1:0-289969 GCA_943370825.1 Allobosea thiooxidans
ATTTGATGACCGCACCGGCCCCGTGCGCGACGCGCTGGCCAGCTCGGTGCTGACCTGGCACGCCGCCATGCGCCGCGCCATCGAGCAGTGCAAGGGCCTGGGCGAGCTGCGCGCGGACACCAATGCCGAGCAGATGCTGTTCGAGATCCACGGCCTCATCCTCGCGCTGCACTACGAAGCGCGCTTCCTGCAAACCCCGGGCTCCATGGCCCGGGCGGTGCAGGGCTTTCACAACATCCTGGCGCGTTACAGCGCCGCAAAACCTGGCGCCACCGCAGAAGCCGCCCCCGCTGCTGCTGCCAAGCGCCGCAAAGTTTCCAACCAAACCACCACCTCCAAGGAGTAAACCCCATGCCTATGTACACGCCGCCCCTGCGCGACATGCAATTCGTCATGCACGAAGTGCTCAAGGTCAGCGATGAATTCAAGGCCATGCCGCCCCACGCCGAGGTGGATGTGGACACCATCAATGCCGTTCTGGAAGAGGCTGGCAAGTTCGCCGCCGAAGTGACCTTCCCGCTGAACATCAGCGGCGACACTGAAGGCTGCGTGCTGGACAAGACCACCCATGAGGTGAAGCCCCCATCGGGCTTCAAGGATGCCTACGCCAAGTACGTCGAAGGCGGCTGGGCGGCGCTGTCGTGCGACCCCGCCTATGGCGGCCAGGGCCTGCCCTTTGTGCTGAACCAGTGCCTGTACGAGATGATGAACTCGGCCAACCAGGCCTGGACCATGTACCCCGGCCTGACCCATGGCGCCTACGCCTCGCTGCACACCCACGGCACCGACGAGCAGAAGGCCACGTACCTGGCCAAGATGGTCAGCGGCGAATGGACCGGCACCATGTGCCTGACCGAACCCCATTGCGGCACCGACCTGGGCCTGATGCGCACCAAGGCCGAGCCCCAGCCCGACGGCACCTACAAGCTCACCGGCAACAAGATCTTCATCAGCGCCGGTGAACACGACATGGCCGAGAACATCGTCCACCTGGTGCTGGCCCGCCTGCCCGATGCGCCTCCCGGCATCAAGGGCATCAGCCTGTTCGTGGTGCCCAAGTTCCTGGTGAACAAGGACGGCAGCCTGGGTGCGCGCAACGGCATCTACTGCGGCGGCCTGGAGCACAAGATGGGCATCCACGGCAACGCCACCTGCCAGATGGTGCTGGATGGCGCCGTGGGCACCATGGTCGGCCAGCCCAACAAGGGCATGCAGGGCATGTTCGTGATGATGAACGCCGCACGCCTGGGCGTGGGCAACCAGTCGCTCGGCCTGACCGAAGTGGCCTACCAGAACGCCCTGGCCTATGCCAAGGACCGCATCCAGATGCGCAGCCTCTCCGGCCCCAAGGCCAAGGACAAGCCGGCCGACCCGATCATCGTGCACCCCGACGTGCGCCGCATGCTGCTGACCGCCAAGGCCTATGCCGAAGGCGGCCGCGCGCTGGCCCTGTTCTGCTCGGTGCTGCTGGAGAAGGTGCATGCCCATCCGGACGAGAAGGTGCGCAAGGACAGCGACGAGATGCTCTCGCTGCTGACCCCCATCTCCAAGGCCTTCCTCACCGACAACGGCTACCTGGCCGCCACCGAATGCCAGCAGGTGTTCGGCGGCCACGGCTACATCAAGGAATGGGGCATGGAGCAGTTCGTGCGCGATGCCCGCATCAACATGATCTACGAGGGCACCAACACCATCCAGTCGCTGGACCTGCTGGGCCGCAAGGTGCTGGGCAACAACGGTGCCACCCTGCGCAAGTTCGGCAAGCTGGTCGGCCGCCTGGTCGAGGAAGAGGGCGTCAACGAGAAGATGGCCGAGTTCATCAACCCGGTGGCCTACCTGGGTGAACAGATGACCAAGTTCACCACCGAGATCGGCTTCAAGGCGCTGCAGAACCCCGACGAGGCCGGCGCCGCCGCCGTGCCCTACCTGCGCGTGGCCGGCCACCTGGTGTTCGGCTACTTCTGGGCCCTGATGGCCCGCGAGGCGCTGCAGAAGATCGCTGCCGGCAGCACCGACCCGTTCTACACCGCCAAGCTGCAGACCGCACGCTTCTACTTCGCCAAGCTGTTCCCCGAGACCGCCACGCTGATGCGCACCGCACGCGCCGGCGCAGCGGTCCTGATGAACACCGACGAGGCCCTGGCCTGATCGCCATGAAGACGACGCTGCTGGCTGCCCTGCTGGCCCTGGCCGGTGTGTCTGCGTCCGCGCAGATGACCCCGGTCGGGCTCTGGAAGACCATCGACGACGACTCCGGCAAGGAGAAGTCGCTGGTGCGCATCACCGAGAAGGACGGGGTCTTCGTGGGCCACATCGAGCGCCTGCTGGACCCGTCCACCGACCCCAAGGCGGTGTGCGAGAAGTGCACCGACGACCGCAAGGACCAGCCGGTGCTGGGCATGAACATCCTGCGCGGCGTACGCCAGAGCGCCAGTGACCCGACCCTGTACGAGGGCGGCACCATCGTCGATCCCAACAACGGCAAGGTCTACCGCAACCGGCTCAAGCCGGTGAACGGCGGTCAGCAGCTGGAGATGCGCGGCTACCTCGGCCCGTTCTACCGCACGCAGACCTGGCAGCGCGTCCAGTGACCCGCGCCCCCTCCCTTTCTGGAAACCCCATGAACCGATTCAATGTCAGGAAAGTCGCCGTGCTCGGCGCTGGCGTGATGGGCGCGCAGATCGCTGCGCACCTGGTCAACGTCAAGGTCCCGGTGGTGCTGTTCGATCTGCCGGCCAAGGAAGGCCCCAAGAACGGCATCGTCACCCGCGCGGTGGAGAACCTCAAGAAGCTCAAGCCTTCGCCGCTGGGCGTGGCCCGCGATGCCGACCTGATCGGTCAGGCCAACTACGAAGAGCACATGGATCAGCTGCGCGACTGCGACCTGATCATCGAGGCCATTGCCGAACGCATGGACTGGAAGCTCGACCTCTACAAGAAGATCGCGCCCTTCGTGGCCGAGCACGCCATCGTGGCGTCCAACACCTCCGGCCTGTCGATCACCCAGCTGTCCGAGGCGCTGCCGGAATCGATCAAGCCGCGCTTCTGCGGCATCCACTTCTTCAACCCGCCGCGCTACATGACGCTGGTGGAGCTGATCGCCACGCCCACCACCCAGCCGCAGATCCTGGACGACCTGGAGACCTTCGTCACCACCGGCCTGGGCAAGGGCGTGGTGCGGGCCAAGGACACGCCCAACTTCGTGGCCAACCGAATCGGCATTGCCGGCATGCTCTCCACCATGAAGGAGGTCGAGAACTTCGGCCTGAGCTTCGACGTGGTGGACGACCTCACCGGCAAGCGCCTGGGCCGCGCCAGCTCCGGCACCTTCCGCACCGCCGACGTGGTGGGCCTGGACACCATGGCCCACGTCATCAAGACGCTGCAGGACAACCTGAGCGAGGCCACCGACCCGTTCTACGGCAGCTTCGGCACCCCGCCGGTCCTCAAAGCCCTGCTGGAAGCCGGCAACCTGGGCCAGAAGACCAAGGCAGGTTTCTACAAGAAGGTCGGCCGCGACGTGATGCGCTTCGAGCTGGACAGCGGCGAGTACGTGCCCGCCGGCCAGAAGGCCGACGAGGTGTACGGCCGCATGCTCAAGAAGCCGGCCGCCGAGCGCCTGCGCCTGCTGCGCAACGCCGAAGGTGCCCAAGGCAAGTTTCTGTGGGCCATCCTGCGCAACAGCTTCCATTACGCCGCCGTGCACCTGGCCACCATTGCCGAGACCGCGCGCGATGTGGACCAGGCCATGCGCTGGGGCTTCGGCATGAAGCAGGGCCCGTTCGAGCTGTGGCAGGAAGCCGGCTGGCTGGAAGTGGCCAGGATGATCCAGGAGGACATCGACGCCGGCCGCGCGCTGTGCAAGGCACCGCTGCCGGAGTGGGTGTTCAAGGGTCCGGTGGCCGAAGCCGGTGGCGTGCACACGCCGCAGGGTTCGTGGAACCCGGCCAAGGGCGTGTTCGAGCCGTACCGTGTGCTGCCGGTGCATGCCCGCCAGCACTTCCCCGAGCGCCTGCTGGGCGAGGGCGGGGCCGACTACCGCACCGCCGGCACCACCATCGAAGAGAACGACAGCCTGCGCGTCTGGACGCTGGACAACGAAGTGCTGATCGCCAGCATCAAGACCAAGATGCACGCCATCAGCCCCGAGGTCTGCGAAGGCCTGATGGCGGCGGTGGACCTGGCCGAGCAGCGCTACCAGGGTCTGGTGATCTGGTCGGGCGACGAGCCCTTCAGCGCCGGCGCCGACCTGCAGGCCATGCTGCCCGCCTTCATGGCCGTGGGCGTGTCGGCCATCGAGGAGGCCGAAGGCTTCATGCAGCAGATGATGCTGCGCCTGCGTTATGCCAACGTGCCGGTGGTGTCCGCCATCCGCGGGCTGGCACTGGGCGGCGGCTGCGAACTGGCGGTGCACAGTGCCCGCCGCGTGGCCCACATGGAGAGCTACATCGGTCTGGTGGAAGTGGGCGTGGGCCTGGTGCCGGGTGCCGGCGGCCTGACCTACATTGCCCGCCGCGCGGCCGAGAATGCCGAAGCCTCCACCGGCAAAGACCTGCTGCCCTTCCTGACCGAGGGCTTCACCGCTGCGGCCATGGCCAAGGTGGGCACCAGCGCCCTGGAGTCGCGCCAGCTGGGCTACCTGCTGCCGTCGGACGTGGTGGTGCCGCACAAGGACGAGCTGCTGTTCGTGGCCATCAACGAAGCCCGTGCCATGTTCGCCAGCGGCTGGCGTGCCCCGCACAAGCGGCTGTTCCCGGTGGCCGGTCGCGACGGTCGGGCCACCATCATGGGCCAGCTGGTCAACATGCGGGATGGCGGCTTCATCAGCCAGCACGACTTCCACATCGCCAGCCTGATCGCCAAGGTGGTCACCGGCGGTGATGTCGACCCCGGCACCCTGGTCAGCGAGGAATACCTGATGACGCTGGAGCGCCAGGCCTTCTGCGCGCTGATCGTCCACCCGAAAACGCAAGAGCGCATTCTGGGCATGCTCAACACCGGCAAGCCCGTCCGCAACTGAGGAAGCGACATGAGCAAACAGATCCAAGACGCCTACATCGTCGCCGCCACCCGCACGCCCATCGGTCGTTCGCACAAAGGCTCGTTCCGCAACCTGCGCCCCGACGAGCTGCTGGCCCATGTGCTGCGCTCGGCCATGGCCCAGGTGCCCAACCTCGATCCCAAGGCGGTGGAAGACATCATCTGCGGCTGCGCCATCCCGGAAGGCCAGCAGGGCCTGAACGTGGCCCGCGTGGGTGCGGTGCTGGCTGGTCTGCCGCACAGTGTGGGCGGCATCACCGTCAACCGCTTCTGCGCCTCCGGCCTGTCGGCCGTGGCCATGGCGGCCGACCGCATCCGCGTGGGCGAGGCCGACGTGATGATCGCCGCCGGCACCGAGAGCATGAGCATGGTGCCCATGATGGGCAACAGCCCCAGTCTGTCGCCCACCATCTTCCGCAGCACCGAGGACATCGAGAGCTACGGCATCGCCTACGGCATGGGCCTGACCGCCGAGAAGGTGGCGCAGCAGTGGAAGGTGAGCCGTGACGCGCAGGATGCCTTTGCCCTGCAGTCGCACCAGCGCGCCGTCATCGCCATGAAGAACGGCGAGTTCGCCAACGAGATCACCCCGGTGGAGGTCACCGAGCGCAGCGTGAACCTGGACACCGCCGAGGTCTCCACCCGCAGCCGCACCATCAGCCTGGACGAAGGTGCCCGCCCCGACACCACGCTGGAAGGCCTGGCCAAGCTGCGTACCGTGTTCGCGGCGCGCGGTTCGGTCACGGCCGGCAACAGCTCGCAGACCAGCGACGGCGCCGGTGCCCTCATCCTGGTGAGCGAGGCCGCGCTCAAGCGCTACAACCTCCAGCCGCTGGCCCGCTTCGTGAGCTATGCCAGCCGGGGCGTGCCGCCGCACATCATGGGCATCGGCCCGGTCGAAGCCATCCCGGCCGCGCTGAAGAATGCCGGCCTGAAGCAGGACGACATCGACTGGTTCGAGCTGAACGAGGCGTTTGCTGCCCAGTCGCTGGCGGTGGTCAACACCCTGGGTCTGGACCCGGCCAAGGTCAACCCCATGGGCGGTGCGATTGCGCTGGGCCACCCGCTGGGCGCCACCGGCGCCATCCGCTCGGCCACCGTGGTGCACGCCCTGCAGCGCCACAACAAGAAGTACGGCATGGTGACCATGTGCGTGGGCATGGGGCAGGGCGCAGCGGGGATCTTCGAGCGGGTATAACCGCCGGCATGAACCATCCCTTCGACGCAGCCATCGCCCTGCAGGCAACCGCACCCGGCGCCTGGCAGGGCGCCACCTCACTGGCCTACGCCAACATGGTCGGCCCGTACGGCGGCATCACCGCCGCCACCCTGGTGCAGGCCATCCTGCAGCACCCGGACCGGCTGGGCGAGCCGCTGTCGCTCACCGTCAACTTCGCCGCCGCCGTGGCCGATGGCACCTTCGAGGTGCACGCCCATCCGGTGCGCACCAACCGCTCCACCCAGCACTGGTCGGTGAGCCTGGTGCAGCAGGACCAGGTGGTGGTCACCGCCACCGCCATCACCGCGGCCCGGCGCACCACCTGGAGCGTGGACGATGCGCCGCTGCCGCAGGTGCTGTCGGCCGCCGCGCTGCCGCGCCGGCCCGAGGCCCCGGTGCCCTGGATCGGCCGCTACGACATCCGCTTTGCCAAGGGGTCGCTGCCGCGTCACTGGGACGGCGCCGAGAGCCCGGCCGGCACCACGCTGTGGGTGCGCGACGAGCCGCCACGCCCGCTGGACTTCGCCAGCCTCACCGCCCTGTCGGACGTGTTCTTTCCGCGCATCTGGCTGCGCCGTGCCACCCGCGTGCCGGCCGGTACCGTGTCCATGACGATCTACTTCCACGCTGGCTCGGCGGACCTGGCCGCCGTGGGTGACGGCTGGGTGCTGGCCGAGTGCGACGCCAGCGCCTTCCGCAACGGCTTCTCCGACCAGAACGCCCACCTGTGGGACGCCGAGGGCCGGCTGCTGGTCACCACCCACCAGGTGGTGTACTACAAGGAGTGAGCCGCCCCGGGGCGGCCCCGCTCAAGGCCGGCCGAGGAACAGGTACAGGCCGGTGAAGCCGCGCGGTGCGCTCACCAGGCTCAGGTAGAGCGGCCCGATGCCGGTGTCGGCCCCGATGAACAGGCTGCCCGCACCGCGCAGGCTGCTCAGCGACACATCGCGCCGGTTGATCCAGGCATTGCCCGCTTCCAGCGAACCGCCCACGAAAAGCGCCCGCGCCGGCCCCGGATCGACCGCCAGCCGCCGGTAATAGGTCAGCCGGCCGAAGGCCAGGTAGTTGCCGGCCACCTGGCCCACCCGGTAGCCCGAGAGCTGCTGGAAGCCGCCCAGCGAATACTCGTCCACCGCGCCCAGCGGCACATCGCTTGCCCTGGCGAAACGGGCACCCAGGTTCAGCGTGTGCACCCCCCAGCTCCTGACGGCGGTCAGCGAGCCCTCGATGCGGTTGAAGCGGCCCGAGGGCAGGTTGTCGTAGCTGCGCCGGCCCATCACCGCCTCGCCCACGGCCCGGTAACCCTGTGACGGGAAATTGGCGTAGTCCAGCTGGTCGGCAATGACGGCAGCGCGCACGCCGGCCTCGCGCCAGCGCTGGGTCTGGGCCACATTGGCCGGAATGGCGCTGGACACCAGCTCGGGTGTGGCGCTGCGCTGCGCCCCGATCACGCCCAGCCGCATCTCGCCAATGGTGCCGCGCAGGCCGATGGGCCAGCCCACGTCGGCCCCCACCTGCACACCCTGCCGCTGCACCAGGGCCAGCGCCTCTCCTGAAGCACCGAACAGCTCCACCTTGCGCACCCGACCGTCCACGTAGGCCGACACGAAACGCTCGCTGGCCAGCCCCAGCGGCTGGTAGATCTCGGAGAACACCCCCAGCGTCTCGCCCAGCTGCACCCGGTTGCGCCATTCGGCCCCGCTGTCGTTGAGCCAGTGCCGGTTGTGGCTGATGCGCAGATTGAACGCGCCCTGGCCCTGGAAGTCGGTGCGCAGGTCGATGCCCAGGCGTAGGTAGTTCGGCCCCCAGTTGTTCTCCCGCAGCAGGATGGACAGGTCTTCCTGGTCGGTGCCGGGGCGGCGCACCAGGCTGTAGTCGATGCGTTCGTAGTCTCCGGCAGCGGCCAGCTTCTGCAGGTCGTCCTCGATGCGGTCCACATCCACCCGCTGACCCACGGCCGTGTCCAGCCCGGCGCCCAGCCGCTCGGCCCGTGGTTCGCTCACGCCCTCGAAGCGGATGCTGGCAATCCGCCCCACCCGCTCGGTGTTGCCCACCGCCGCCTCCACGCGGGCCGTCACCCAGCGGGCATAGCGGTCGGGCGGGGCCGAGAAGCGCTGCAGCGCCGCAGTGACGGTGTCGGCGTATTCGCGGCCGATGCGCACCAGCTCGGGCGCGCGCTCGAAGTCGGCCGAGGTGAGCTTGCCCAGCGGCGGCGTGAGCAGCAGGTCCGACGGTGTGAGCGTGGCGATGCTGGCCTGCACGTTCTGCTCGGTCAGGATGTTGACCATCTGCGCCGTGATGCCCAGCACCGTGCCCAGCGTCTCGCGGCCGGCCAGCGGCGTGCCGATGTTGACCGCGATGATCACGTCGGCCCCCATGCGGCGGGCCACGCCCACCGGCAGGTTGTCCACCAGCCCGCCGTCACCCAGGATGCGTTCGCCCACCGTCACCGGCGAGAACACGCCCGGCACCGACATGCTGGCGCGCAGTGCGGTGGCCAGATCGCCGCTGTCCATCACCACCGGCTGGCCGGTCTCCATGTCGGTGGCCACGGCGCGAAACGGCGTGGGCAGCTGGTCGAAGCTCTGCAGGTGCCGCGTGGGCAGCGTGTAGCGGCGCAGCAGCATCTCCAGCGACCGGCTCGACACCGCGCCGGTGGGCAGGCGGAACTCGCCGTCCCGGAAGCCCAGGGCCAGCACCGGCGAGAGCTCGAAGTCCTCCTCCTTGCGGCGCTGCGACAGCTGCTGGCGCGGCTCGCGGCTGTTGAACAGGTCGCCCCACTGCACCGCCAGGATCTCGCGCTCCAGCTCGTCGGCCGTCATACCGCTGGCGTACAGGCCGCCCACGATGGCGCCCATGGAGGTGCCCACGATCATGTCCACCGGCACCCGCGCGGCCTCCAGCGCCTTGAGCACGCCCACATGGGCAAAGCCGCGCGCGCCGCCGCCGGAGAGCACCAGCGCCACCTTGGGGCGGGCGGCGGCATCGGCTGTGGCCGTGGGCGTCTGGGAGGCGGTCTGGGCCAGGGCCGGCAGTGCGCACAGCGGCAGCACCAGCAACAGGGTGAGGAGTATTCGCATGGCGAGAGTTTAGGAGCCGGGCCTGGGCGCCCCGCTCCAATCCACACCGGGCTTTCGTGTTAATTTGTGCGCCCGCGTCCGGGCCCGCCGGACCGACCTCAGCCCCCAACGAGACAACCCCCATGAGCGACATCCTCGTCCACACCGAAGCCGGCGTCTGCAGCATCACCTTCAACCGCCTCGACAAGAAGAACTCCATCACCGCCGCCATGTACGGCGCCATGGCCGATGCCCTGCAGGCCGCACAGGACGACCCCGCCGTGCGTGTGGTGGTGTTCCAGGGCCACGAGACCATCTTCTCGGCCGGCAACGACATCGCCGACTTCCTCAACCAGCCCCCGGCCGGCGAAGACGCCCCGGTGTTCCGCTTCCTGCGCGGTCTGGCGGCCTTCCCCAAGCCGGTGCTGGCCGCGGTGTGCGGCCCGGCGGTGGGCATCGGCACCACGCTGCTGTTCCATTGCGATCTGGTCTATGCCGGCGACAACGCCGCCTTCTCCATGCCCTTCGTCAACCTGGGCCTGTGCCCCGAGGCCGCCAGCAGCCTGCTGGTGCCGCAGATGATGGGTTACCACCGCGCCGCCGAAGCCCTGCTGCTGGGTGAGCCCTTCATGGCCGAGGCCGCGCTGGAGGTGGGCCTGGTCAACCGCGTGCTGCCGCCCACCGAGGCCCGCAGCTATGCCCACACCGTGGCCGCCAAGCTGGCCGCCAAACCCCTGAGCAGTCTGATCGAGACCAAGCGCCTCATGAAGAAAGGCCAGGCCGCCCAGGTGATGGCCGTCATGGCGGAGGAGGGCGCCAGCTTCGGCCGCATGCTGCGCGAGCCGGCCGCTCGCGAGGCCTTCGGTGCCTTCATGGAGCGCCGCAAGCCCGACTTCTCCAAGGTCTGAGGCCGCGCCCCGCATGACCACCGACCCGCATACCGAACAGGCCCGAGCCCTGTTCGCGTCCGGCAATGCCCATGCCGAGGCGGGCCGGGTGGACGCCGCCGCCGCCGATTACGAAGCGGCCCTGGCCCTGGTGCCGGGGCGCCCCTCGGTCATGGGCAACCTGGGGTTGATGCGGTTCCACCAGCAGCGCTGGGCCGAGGCGGTCGATCTGCTGGCCCAGGCCGCCACCCAGGACCCTGGCATGGCGCTGGCCCGCGCCCTGGGCCTGCTGCGCCTGAACCGCCTGCCGCAGGCCATGGAGGCGCTGGACCATGCGCTGGCGCTCGACGACTCGCTGGCCGAAGCCTGGTCACAGCGGGGGCACCTGCTGCGCGAGACCGGGCATCTGGAGGAGGCCGCCCGCTGCTACCGCCAGGCCCTGGCCTGCGGCGCCCACGAGGCGCTGCACCACTACTACCTGGCAGCGGTGCAGGATCTGGCCGATCCCCCGCCGCCGCCCGAGGTCTATGCCCAGGCCCTGTTCGACGACTACGCCGACGACTTCCAGGACCACCTGCTGGGTGCCCTGCGCTACACCGCTCACGAAACCCTGCTCCGCCCGCTGCTCTCGGGCGAGCGGCGCTTTGCCCGGGTGCTCGATCTGGGCTGCGGCACCGGTCTGTGCGGGCGGCTGGTGGCACCGCTGGCCGATGCGGTGGACGGCGTCGACATTGCACCGGCCATGGTCGAACAGGCCCGCTCCACCGGTGTGTACCGCCGGGTCGATCAGGCCCATCTGCTGCCCTGGCTGGAAGCCGACGACGGACCGGTCGATCTCATCGTGGCGGCCGATGTCTTCATCTACACCGGTCCGCTGGCACCGGTATTCCGTGCGGCCCGTGCGCGGCTGGTGCCCGGTGGCGTGCTGGCGTTCTCGGTGGAGCAGGCCGATCCGGGCCGTGACCTGCAGCTGCGCCCGAGCCTGCGTTACGCCCACGGCCGCGAAAGCCTGCTCTCCCTGGCCGAGCAGCACGGCCTGCTCGTGCAGGCCCTGTGGGAGGCACCCATCCGGCACGACCAGGGGCGCCCGGTGATGGGCTGGTATGTGCTGCTGACAGCTCAGCCGTTGCGCCGCGCCACCCAGTAGGTGGCGCCCTGGGCGCCGTAGCGCTCGCTGTGCGGCACATCGCGCTCCAGTGCGAAGGTGTCGCCGGGCAGCAGGTGCCGGGTCTGGCCGGCCACGGTGAGCCACATCTCGCCGGCGGCCACCACCGCATCCGCCGCGAAGGGGTGGGTGTGCTCGTCCAGCACGGTGTGGGGCTCCCAGCGGCGCTCCAGCACTTCGTCGAATCCCCGGGCCAGGGCCTGGGCGCGGAAGGTGTCGAGGGTCATGTCCATCGGCGCATTCTGCGCCAGACCGGCTAGCGCAGCCACTGCGACTGCAGCCGCTGCAGCCGCACCGTGCTGGACTCGTCGGTCACCACCACCATCAGGCTGTCCGGGTCGGCCGGCAGCTTGAGCGCGGTGATGCCCAGCGCCATGGGGGCGCCCGGCGGCAGTCCGCCGGGGTCGGTCTTGTCCAGCAGCACCCGGTACTTGTCGAGCACCACGCCGCTATCGTCGCTGAACAGCGAGACCAGGGTGCGGATGTCGGGCGCCACCCGGTCGGTGAGGTCGAACAGGTTGGGCAGCCGGCCCGGTGGCTCGCGGCCCAGGCCCAGCAGGGCCAGCAGCTGGGCGCCGGTCGGGTTCATGAGGATGATGGTGCCAGCCCGGTCCACCCGCAGCAGGCCCACCGGCGCCAGGTGCAGGAACTGCATCATCAGGTCCAGCTCGCGGGCCAGACCCGGGTCGTCGTCGCTGACGTCGTCCCGCGTGCTCACGTTGCATCCTGCGGGCGCTGCACCAGGACATAGCTCACCGCCGCGCCGGGCCGCGCCAGCAGGCGCAGCTGCACCGGGGTGGGCCGCATGCGGAAGGTCAGCACATAGGGCACGGTCTCGTCCAGGGCACGGCCTTCCAGGCCGGCAGCCTCGAAGCGCTGGGCCACCAGGTAGTTGTTCATGCAGGGCGCCACCTCGATGAACACATGCTTGCCCAGCACCCGTGACGGCTCCAGCCGCGCCGCGCGCGATTCGTAAGCGTTGTACTGCACCACATGGGTGGAGCGGTCGAAGCCGATGACGCCGAAGTCCAGCGCGTCGCGCGCCTCGGGCGGCAGCGCCAGCAGCCGGTCCAGCAGGTCGGCATCGCCGAAGCCGGGCAGCGTTTCGGGAGGGTGTGATGTCGGGGCGTTCATTGCAATACCGTCCGCAGGTGCAAGGTGAAGGTGGTGCCCGCACCGGCCTGGCTGCGCACCGTGATGCGGCCACCCATGCGTTCGATCAGTTCGCGCACGATGACCAGGCCCAGGCCAGTGCCGGGTATGTCGGTGCGCGCCCGGAAGAAACGGGTGAACAGCCGGGTCTGCTCGTCGGCCGTCATGCCGAGGCCCGGGTCGCTCACCGACAGGCGCACCCAGCCGTTCTCGCAGCCCGGGCGCACGCTCCACCGGATCTCGCCGCCCTGGGGCGAATACTTCAGCGCGTTGGACAGCAGGTTGATCAGCACCTGTTCGAGCCGCTGCGCATGGGCCTGCACCCACAGGTCGGGGTCGGCCGCTTCGATGACGATGCGGTGCAGGCCGTCGTCCGGGGGCAGCAGCGCGTGCAGACGTTCCAGCATTGCGCTGAGCTGCACCGGCTGGATGCCGAAGCGGCTGTCGGTGGTGGTCTCCAGCTCGGCCAGCTCCAGCATGTCGTCCACCAGACGCACCAGGCGGTCGGCATGGCGGTGCACCGTGGCCAGCAGCTCCCGGTTGGGATCGTCCGGGGTGCTGCGCATCTGCATCAGCTCCACATAGCCCTGTATGGTGCCCAGCGGCGAGCGCAGCTCGTGTGCGGCATTGCTCAGGAAATGCTCGCGCAGGGCCAGTGCGTCCTGCTCGGCCGTCACATCGGTCTGCAGGGCAAAGTAGTGGGTGAGTTCACCGTGGATCGCATCGCGCACCGGGCCGATCTCCACCCGGTTCCAGAACAGGCTGCCGTCCTTGCGGTAGTTGCGGACCACGGCGGTGCAGGCTTCGCCGCGCTGGACCGCTTCACGCATGCGGGCCACGCCCGGCTGCTCGTTGTCGAAGCCCTGCAGGAAGCGGCAGTTGCGCCCGATCACCTCGTGCGCCGGGTAGCCGGTGATGCGCTCGAAGCCCGCATTCACATGCACGATGGGCTGACCCTCGGTGCGCACGTCGGTGATGACCAGACCATTGACGGTCTGCTCCAGGGCCTGCGCCACGATGGCGTGCAACTGCGTCTCGATGTCGGTCATGCCGATCCGCACTCCGTGGGAACCGCCGGGGTGGCGGCGTCACCCGTTGTATCGACCGACCGCGCACCATCTTGAGGCATTGCGTCACGCCTCGGGCGGGTTTGTGGGCCCGCAGACCGGGTCAGACGGCGCCGATGGCCATCAGCCCCTCGCGAGTGGCCGGCGATGCCGCCGCCAGGGCCTGGGCATGGCTGGTCTGGTGCTGCGCGACCAGCCGGGTCGACGCGGTGGTGCGCGAGCGGCAGTACCAGTGGCAGGTGTGCTGGAACAGCAGCAGCTCGGCGGTCATGCAGAAGGCCTTGTCGCGCGGGTTCAGGCCCTCAGGGTTGTGGGCCACACGGGTGATGCCGTCGGCGTGGATGCGCAGCGCCTGCGACAGCTCGAAGCAGGCCTTGGGCCACCAGGCCGTCACCCCGGGCAGCGCCATCGGGAGACGCGACACCCGGCCCATGGGGCCGGTGAGCGAGGCCGTGTCGGACGCCAGACGCTGCAGCTGCGACACCAGCAGCGCCTCGTGCCCCTCCATCACCTGCCAGATGCTGCGGCGCCGCTCTTCGTCGGGTTCGCTCTGGGCGCGCAGGTAGCCCTCCAGCAGGGTCTGCATCAGCTGTTCCAGCTGGTAAGGGTGCAGATGGGCCCGCAGCATCAGGACCCGGCGGGCCTGGTCGTATCGGTTGTAGAAAAAGGCGCAGACAGCGCCCACCAGAATCCAGAACGAAACATCCATGCCGGTATTGTCCATACCGTCACCGCCGCCCATCCGGATTTATGCAGAGCGTGTGCTTGCTGAAAATCTGCCCCGCTGCTAAGGTCGGCGCATGTCTGCATCCGTGTCCCTGCCGCCTGCCCAGCGCCGCTCGCGCGGCCGCCCCCGCAAGACCGCCGACGAGCGCGACGACGGCAACCGCCGCCAGCTGCTGCTGCGGGCGGCCGCCGGGCTGTTCCGGCAGCAGGGCTTTGCCGCCACCAGCACGCGCGACATCGCCTCGGCCGCCGGCATGCAGCCGGGCTCGCCCTTCTACCACTTCGAGAACAAGTCCGCCCTGCTGGCCGCCGTCATGACCGAGGGCATGGAACGCGCCACCCGCCACCAGGCCGGCGCCATGCAGACAGCCGCCGATGCCGCCCGGCAGGCCGGCCGTGTGCTCAGTGCCCGCGACTGCCTGCAGGTGCTGGTGCGCAGCCATTTCGACGTGCTGCTCGGCCCGGAGAGCGACTTCATCCCAGTCATGCTGTACGAATGGCGATCGCTGAGCGCGCCCCAGCGCGAGGCCGTCAACCGCCTGCGCAGCGGCTACGAGGCCGCCTGGGTGCCGGTGCTGCAGGCCCTGCATGCCCAGGGCGCGCTGCAGGGCGACCCGTCGCTGGCGCGGCTGATGATCTTCGGCGCGCTCAACTGGGCGGTGCAGTGGTACGACCCGAACCGCCGCGCCACGCTGGACGACCTCACCCAGGCTGCGCTGCAGCTGTTCCTGAAGGACCCGACATGAGTGCGGACCGGTTCGAATCGAGCTTTCGCCCCGACGACCCGCAAGCCCTGCAGCGGCGCGACGCCATGCTCGCCCGCATTGCCCAGTGGCGTGCGCTGGAAGACCGCGCGGCCGCTGCCTCGGCCCGCAGCCAGACCACCTTCGAGCGGCGCGGCCAGCTGCTGCCGCGCGAGCGCATCGCCCTGCTGCTCGACCCCGGCGCACCTTGGCTGCCGCTGTGCTCGCTGGCCGGTTACCTGCAGGACACGCCCGACCCCGAACGCTCGGTGCCCGGTGGCGGCATGGTGGCCGGCATCGGCATGGTGGCGGGCGTGCGTTGCATGGTGGTGGCCAGCGATTCCGGCATCGAGGCCGGTGCCATCCAGCCGCGCGGGCTGGAGAAGATCCTGCGGGTGCAGGCCATCGCGCTGGAGAACCGCCTGCCCTTCATCCACCTGGTGGAGAGTGCCGGCGCCAACCTGATGCGCTACGAGGTGGAAGGCTTCGTGCTGGGCGGCGGCCTGTTCCGCAACCTGGCCCGCCATTCGGCCGCCGGCCTGCCGGTGATCACGGTGCAGCACGGCTCCGGCACTGCGGGCGGAGCCTACATGCCCGGCCTGTCGGACGTGGTGATATTGGTGCGCGGCCGTTCGCGCGCCTTTCTGGCCGGCCCGCCGCTGCTGCTGGCCGCCACCGGCGAGGTGGCGACCGAAGAGGAACTCGGCGGCGCCGAGATGCACGCCACCGTCTCCGGCCTGGGCGAACACCTGGCCGAGGACGACCGCGAGGCCCTGGGCCTGGCCCGGCAGGTGGTGGCCCGCACCGGCTGGCAGGCGCCCGCACGTCTGGCAGCGCCTTCACCGCTTTTCGATGCCGAAGACCTGCTGGCCATCATGCCGGCCCACCACCGCGAACCGGTGGACCTGCGCGAGGTCATGCTGCGGGTGCTGGACGGCTCTGAGCTGCTGGAGTTCAAGCCGCTGTACGGCGCCGCCACCGTGTGCGTTCAGGCCCGCATCGGCGGGCATGCGGTGGGCATCATCGGCAACAACGGCCCCATTGACGTGGCCGGCGCCAACAAGGCCGCCCACTTCATCCAGTGGATGTGCCAGCTGGGCCACCCCATCGTGTATCTGCAGAACACCACCGGCTACATGGTGGGCCGCGAGAGCGAGCAGGCCGGGATGATCAAGCACGGCAGCAAGATGATCCAGGCCGTGGCCAATGCCACCGTGCCGCAGATCACCGTGCAGTGCGGCGCCAGCTTCGGTGCCGGCAACTACGGCATGTGCGGCCGGGCCTATGCACCGCGCTTCCTGTTCAGCTGGCCCGGTGCCCGAACCGCGGTCATGGGGGGCGAGCAGGCGGCCCGCACCATGCAGATCGTGGCTGAGGCCGGCCTGGCCCGCAAAGGCGTGGCCACCGATTCGCCCGAGGTGCAGGCCCAGTTGAAGGCGCAGTCCGACGCCATCGTGCAGCGCTTCGACCGGCAGGCCGACGCCTTCTTCACCAGCGGCCTGGTGCTGGACGACGGCGTGATCGACCCGCGCGACACCCGAGCCGTGCTGGCCTTCTGCCTGGACACCGTGACCGAAGCTGCGCAACGCCAGCCGAACCCCATGCAGTTCGCGGTCGCTCGCATGTAGCGCGCATGTAAACCCGACAGCTCATCAGGAGACCGCCCATGCAGTTCACCCACGAACACCGCGAGATGCAGAAGACGCTCCGGCGCTTCATCGACGACCATATCAACCCCCATGTGGACGAATGGGAAGCGGCCGAGATGTTCCCGGCGCACGAGGTGTTCCGCGAGCTTGGGCGCCTGGGTCTGCTGGGCCTGACCAAGCCCGAGGCCCAGGGCGGCGCCGGGCTGGACTACAGCTACAGCCTGGCCATGGCCGAGACGCTGGGCCACATCCACTGCGGCGGCGTGCCTATGGCCATCGGTGTGCAGACCGACATGGCCACGCCCGCGCTGGCCCGCTTCGGCAGCGAGGAGCTCAAGGCGCAGTTCCTGGCCCCCGCCATTGCCGGCGAGGCGGTGGCCTGCATCGGCGTGAGCGAACCCGGTGCCGGCAGCGACGTGTCGGCTATCCGCACCCATGCCCGCAAGGACGGCGACGACTACGTCATCTCCGGCCAGAAGATGTGGATCACCAACAGCCTGCAGGCCGACTGGATCTGCCTGCTGGTCAATACCAGCGACGGCCCGGCCCACAAGAACAAGAGCCTGGTCATGGTGCCGCTGCGCGAAGGCGGCAAGCCGGTCAAGGGCTTCGAGGTGAGCCAGAAGATCCGCAAGATCGGCATGCACAGCAGCGACACCGGCCTGCTGCATTTCGACGAGGTGCGCGTGCCGCAGCGCTACCGCATCGGCGCCGAGGGTGCGGGCTTCGTCTACCAGATGCAGCAGTTCCAGGAAGAGCGGCTGTGGTGCGCGGCCAGCACGCTGGAAGCACTGAACAACTGCATCGAATGGACCATCGAATGGGCGCGCGAGCGCCAGCTCTTCGGCGCCCACCTGATCGACCAGCAGTGGGTGCAGTTCAAGCTGGCCGAGTTGCGCACCGAGGTGGAATCGCTGCGTGCGCTCACCTACCTGGCGTGCGAGCGCTATGTGGCCGGCGAGGACGTGACCGAATGGGCCACCATGGCCAAGCTCAAGGCCGGTCGCCTGAACCGCCTGGTGCCCGACACCTGCCTGCAGTTCTGGGGTGGCATGGGCTTCACGCTGGAGAACAGGGTCTCGCGCATGTACCGCGATGGCCGCCTGGCGTCCATCGGCGGCGGTGCCGACGAGGTGATGCTGGGCATCCTGGCCAAGACCATGGGCATGGCCAAGAAGCCGCGCTGACCATGGCCCGACCACCCGTGCAACGCCTGCTGATCGCCAACCGGGGCGAGATCGCCCGGCGCATCATCCGCACCGCCCACCGCATGGGCCTGTCCACCGTGGCGGTGTACAGCCAGACCGATGCCCAGGCCCTGCACGTGCGCGAAGCCACCACCGCCTTCGCCCTGGGCGGACGCACCGCCGCCGAGAGCTACCTGCGCATCGACCGCTTGCTGGATGCCGCCCGCGCCACCGGGGCCGACGCGGTGCACCCCGGCTACGGCTTCCTGAGCGAGAACGCCGACTTCGCCCAGGCCGTCATCGATGCCGGGCTCACCTGGGTCGGCCCACCACCGGCCGCCATCCGCGCCCTGGGCAGCAAGGCCGCTGCCAAGGCGCTGGCGCAGCAGCACGGCGTGCCGGTGCTGCCGGGCCACGCCGGCGCCGACCAGAGCGACGCCAGCTTCGTGGCCGAGGCGCAGCGCGTGGGCTACCCGCTCATGGTCAAGGCCGTGGCCGGCGGCGGCGGGCGCGGCATGCGCCTGGTGCACCAAGCGGCCGATCTGCCCGCCGCCCTGGCCAGCGCCCGCGGCGAAGCCCTGGCCGGCTTCGGCAACGCCGACCTGCTCATCGAACGCGCCCTGCTGCGCCCCCGCCATGTGGAGGTGCAGGTGCTGGCCGACGCCCACGGCCACTGCATCCACCTGGGCGAGCGCGACTGCTCGGTGCAGCGCCGGCACCAGAAGATCATCGAAGAGGCCCCCAGCCCCGCCGTGGACGAAGCCCTGCGCCAGCGCCTGGGGCAAGCCGCCGTGGCCCTGGCGAAGGCGGCGGGCTATGTGGGCGCTGGCACGGTGGAGTTCCTGCTGGAGGACGGGCAGTTCTTCCTCATGGAGATGAATACGAGGCTGCAGGTCGAGCACCCCGTCACCGAGATGCTCACCAGCCTCGACCTGGTGGAGTGGCAGCTGCGCATTGCCCGGGGTGAGGCTCTGCCCCTGCAGCAGGCCGATGTGAGCTGGCAGGGCCATGCCATCGAGGTGCGCCTGTGCAGCGAAGACGAACACTTTGCGCCCCACACCGGCACCATCGCCGCCTTTGTCGAGCCGCCTGCGGCCCCCGGCTTGCGCTTCGACCATGCCATCGAACCCGGCCTGGTGGTCGGCCCGCACTTCGACTCCATGCTGGGCAAGCTCATCGTCCACGCTCCCACCCGCGAGGCCGCTGCGCAGCGCCTGGCCCAGGCGCTGGACGCCACCGTGCTGCTGGGCCTGCCCAGCAACCGCAAGCTGCTGGCCGCCTGCCTGCGCCACCCCACCTTCTTGGTCGGGCAGGCGCTCATTCCGTTTCTGGCGGAAGAGGGCGACGCCCTGCGCCAGCAGCTGCAGCCGCCACCCGCTGTGCAGCTCGCTGCCGTGCTGGCCGCCTGGGCACAGGGCCAGCCGCTGGCCGAACGCCTGCCGTGCCCATGGGCCCGCCCGCTGCGCTGGCGCTGCGGCGATGCGGTGCTGGCCCTGCAGGTGCTGGAACACGGCCATGGCCTGCTCAGCGTGGTGCTGGCCGACCAGACCCACACCGCCCGCATCGGGGCCAGTGCGGTGCACATTGGCGGCATCCGCCACACCGTCACCGCTGCCGCGCTGCCCGCGCAGAACGGCGTGCCCGCCTGGCAGGTGCAGGTCGGCACCGCCAGCGGCAGCCATACCCTTACGCTGCAAGACCTCAGCCACCAGCCGCAGCAACGCAGCGGCGACGCCACCGCCAGTGGCGAGGTGCGCGCCCCCTTCAACGGCCGCGTGGTCGCGCTGCCGGTGCAGCCCGGCCAGCGCGTGGCCCGGGGCGACACCCTGCTGGCCATCGAAAGCATGAAGATCGAGCACCGCATCAGCGCTCCGCGCGACGGCGTGGTCGAGTCGCTGGCCATAAGCCAGGGCCAGCAGGTGGCCCCCGGCCAGCGCCTGCTGACCCTGGCTGCGTCAACCTGAACCCTTGTATGACCCAACACACCCGCACCCCCCCGCCGCCGGCCGAGTTTGAGCCCGCCTTCATCCAGGGCCTGAAGACCATCTTTGAAGAGAAGATCGTCTTCAACCAGGTGCTGGGCCTCAAGGTCACCGGCCTGCACCCCGACCACGTGACCGCCCGCATCGACATGCGCCGCGAGCTGGTGGGCCACTTCAGCTACAACCGCATCCACGGCGGCGTCATCAGCGCCGGGCTGGACGCCATGGGCGGCCTGGCCGTCATGGCCGCCATCGGTGCCCGCCACATGGACGAGCCGCCCGAGCAGCGCTTGCACCGCTTTGCCAAGCTGGGCACCATCGACCTGCGCATCGACTACCTGCGCCCCGGCATCGGCGACCACTTTGAACTGCGCGCCGAAGTGCTGCGCCTGGGCTCCCGTGTGGCCAGCACCCGCATGGAATTCAGGGGCGCCGACGGCAAGCTGCTGTCCACCGGCGCCGGGGCCTACATCGTCAGTTGACGCCGTTTTCCCGTTCCCCCGTCACAACAACAGAAGGAGACACCCATGTTCAAGATCAGCGTGATGTACCCCAACACCCCCGGCGCCCGCTTCGACCACGCCTACTACCGCGACAAGCACATGCCGCTGGTGAAAGCCCGCCTGGGCGCAGCCTGCGAGTCGTACACCGTGGACAAAGGCCTGGCCGGCGGCGCCCCCGGCCAGGCCGCCACCTACGTGGCCATGTGCCACCTGTTCTGCCCCACGCTGGAAGGCTTCCAGGCCGGCATGGCCGCCCACGGCAAGGAAATCATGGGCGACATCCCCAACTACACCGACCTGGCGCCGGTGATCCAGATCAGTGAGGTGGTGGTGGGGTGAGCGTTCAACCGCAGGCAAGCCGCCTTCATCGGGTCTTCTCCTGCCAGATCGCCAGCTGCTCCCAGCCGGCAGGGAAGTCCATCGCTGCTACTGGAACCGCATGCCGGACGATCAGGTCCTTCAGGTGATTACGCCAGTGGTGCTGCGGAGCAATCACGTCCATGCAGTGCATCAGAATGACCAGCGCGTTATAGAGCCTGCGCGAACCGGCCTGGCATTGCGCTGCCAGGCCGGCCGGCTTGCTGTGTGGCAGCTTCGGGGTGACGGTGAAGTCACGGTTCCACAGCCGGCTGTGGTGGGCGCAGGTGTTGCGCACCAGTGAGAGATGGTGAAGCCAGGATTCGAGAACCCGCTGGTCCACCCCGTAGGCTGCCGCGATGGCGCTGCGGGTCGGCATGGGTTTGAGGTTGCTGTACCAGCGCGAAAGCAAGCCCAACGACATTACCTCGCACACAGCCCAAACAGGCGGCAGTGCCTCGCTGTAGGTCGCATTGAGATGCTTGATGAACAGCTCGTCAGACCGATCGACTTCGTTGGTCAGCTTCGTGAGGTTGGTCTGCCAGTGGTGGCTGTTGAAGGCCAACGCGGCATCCAGATGGGCGTGCGGCCCGTGCCGGTGCGCCATCTGGTAAGCCCATTGGCTGCGCACCGAGACTTCCACGCGCTCGATGGCATCCAGCACCAGCAGGCGCAGTTCGCGGTCGAACACGTAAAGGTTCAACACATCCGCAAAGCGGGTCCCGTGACGGAAGGTATGGGTGGCGTGGTCGGCCTCGAACGGCAGCCAGTAGGCACCGAGCCGGTAGTAGTTGAGGTGTTGCAAATGGAACTCGGCCGCGGCCGGATCATCGACCACCATACCGCGCTGCTGCAGCAGCGCCACCTTCTGAGCATGGGTGGTGGCGGGCTTGCCGAAGGGGCGCTTCATCGTTGCCACGACGAGCTCCTGGCCAAGCCCTGCGCCGCAACAACCCGACGCACAAAAAAGTAACCCGCCGGTTTGAGGATACGCTCGCGCGCATAGCCTTGGCGGGTTTTGTTGGCTGTAAGTATACGTGCAGGACCAGTCCGGTGCGGGGTACCGAGCTGCGATTTGCAGTCCTGACAGGCCTTGTGGTGTGCGATGGGCACCGGTGCTCTCCCCCAACAGCGGCATCGGATAGCCGCGAAAGGCAGTAGTAGGAATCAAGGCGGAATCTCATACCCCAGGGTGGTTGCTACCTGGCCCGTTGGACACACAAGCAGACTGCAACGTCGACCGGATCGAACTCGTGCCTCTGACCAAAGTTTGGGGCTTGAGGAGTTGACGCAGCCTGCAGGCGCATCACTCTCGAATCAGGCCGGAGATCGATGCATACATCTGCGCCTTGCACGCCTCTGCGTCCTGACCAAAGTGCAGCCTGCGATGGCAGTTGGGGCACAACGCGACCGCGTTGGATACGCGATCCGACCCACCGTCGGCCAAGGTCCGGAGGTGGTGTACCTCCAAGAACGGGTGGCCCTGCACCGTCTGAAACGGCGCGTGCTGAGCGCAGCACTCGCAGCGGCCTGCCGCGCGGCGAAGCACCCACACCTTGACGTCTTTGCTGCGAGCAAAGCTAAGGCTTGTGGTGATACTGCGCGCTGGCTGTGCCGCGCCATCTGGTGGCACCGGCGGGGTCACTCCCGCCTTTAATGGCTTTGCCGCCAGTTCAAAAATTTCGATGCGGTCTGAGGCACTGGGAGGCGCAGGGTTACCGTCAACTGCGTTAATGAGTAACTCGATCCTGGACGCTACGTTGAGACCGACGTGCTTTGCCGGTTTGAGGCCAACGATCCATCGGCGCCCCATGTCCAATAGCACTGCAGAAATATTTTGCATCCGCAGTTCGACAGACTTCGGTGAGCGGCCGAAACGCGTACCTAGTTCGGCGTAGACGCTCCTCATAAATCCGCGCTCGCCCGCGTCGAGCCGCCGCTGCATGTCTCTGTAGGCCACGACCGACGCTCTCAGCTCTTCGTCGGTCCACGGTTTACGCAGTTCGTCTTGTCGATCTGGAGGCGGCGGCATGGCTGGCAGTCGTTGTGTACCCTATGGGGTACTGTACTGCCGCTGTTGGGCCTGTCTCTGCATAATGCCGCCCACCCGAAAGGGTCGGTGCTTCAAACACCGCATTACAGAGTTGCGATCCACAGGAATGTGGGTCCTATCGCGTCCCAATTCAAAGTCAGCGCATGGTCGCTGGACACGGTTTGGACGGGATGGGGCTACCCGTAAGGGCGCCCGCACGTCTGTATGCGTGTTTGAACATCCCGTCCACCCGGCTGTGGGTCA
Source organism: Allobosea thiooxidans (assembly GCA_943370825.1). Taxonomy (GTDB): domain Bacteria; phylum Pseudomonadota; class Gammaproteobacteria; order Burkholderiales; family Burkholderiaceae_C; genus Hydrogenophaga. The sequence goes on from CALRSR020000001.1 coordinate 23,033, forward strand.
GCTGGGTGGTTCGTGTCATTGGATGGAGAACGCCCCCATGAACGCGCACCTGCTGGCTGAGCTGTCGCTCGATCTTCAAGCGGTCCAACGCCTGGCCCTGGTGGCCCAGCAAGCCGATCTCAGCACCGACGACCGCATAGCCCTTGCTCGTGCCACGCAGCGATTGGCCGGCTCAGCCGGGTGTTTGACCGATGCGGCGCAGTGGCCCGATGCCGCTTCGGTGGCGGCTTCCGCCGCTCAGTGGGTGTTGCCTGATGCACCTCGGGGCGATGACTTCACTGGCCTCACCCACCACCAAGCCCCCACCACCACCAACGCAAACCCGCTGTAGACCCAGGCCAGCAGCCACAGCGGTGCGTCCACGTACAGCAGGCGGCCGAGCCAGTGGGTGATGAAGCTCTCGCTGTAGCTGGCCTGCCCGGCCATGCGGCGCAGGGCCTGTTCCCAGATGGTCAGGGGGCAGAGCTGGCCGAGCCAGGCCTGCACAGCAATCAGCCCCATGAGGGCCAGGTGGGTGGCGCGCAGCCACCGGTTCCGTACCCAGTCCCAGCCGCGCCAGCCGCCCACCAGCACCAGGGGCAGCAGGCCCACCACGAACACCACCACACCCACATGGAGCAGGAGGATGGCGTCGGCCAGCAGGGCGGCGGCGGTGGGTGTCATGCGGCGCAGGTTAAACGCCCCTTGGCCTGACGGCCAGTGCGCCGCGCGGTCAGGCCGAGGAGCCCGCCGCTGGCGGTCAGGCCGACACGGCCTCTGCCGGCAGGTGCACCGCCGGCTGGGCGCGGGCGGACAGGTCGGCCACCAGGTAGCGGGCGTCCTGCAGTTCGGCCTCGCTCGGGGCGGCGGCGGGACGCACCACTTCCATGGGGCGGCCGTGGGCGATGGCTTCCTGCACCACGGCGGCGGTGGCCGGTGCGGCGCCGATCAGGCTGTGGCGCTGGCCCAGGCCTTCCACGCGCAGGGTCTGACCGTATTTGCCCTTGAGGTTGCTGCACAGCTCCACGCTGTTGAGCGGCAGATGGCGCACACGGGGCTTGATGCCCGACTCCACCACCATCAGCTCACGTTCGGTGATGACCCACACCCCCCGGTTGGCGCCGACGATGCGGCCGCTGGCCACGGCGCGGATGCGGTCCTGCCGGCCCAGGTGCGGGCGCACGGCCTCCACCACCCATTGGGGCATGGGCTGGGTGGCATAGGGATCGCGGTTCTCCAGGAACATCTCCAGCAGATGGTCGTGGTCGCGCAGGAAGTTCAGCAGGCCGATCAAGGGGGGCTCCCGGGTGTTGTTGGAAGAAGAGGCCTGCGTGGGTGCAGGGCGGCGCATGGTGCCTGTTGTGGATTGACCCTGCGACCTGCTCGGGTGCGGGGTTATTCGCCACGGCCGGCCGGCCATGAAAAAAGCCCGCACGTGGCGGGCTTTCTCGGGGTGACGATTCAGGTCACTTGTTGATGTTCATGTACTCCGACACCACTTTCCAGCGGCCGTCCTGCAGCTGCGAGAGGCGGGTGGCGTTGCTGCCCAGGCGCTTCTGCGGGCCGAAGGTCATCTCGGCGGCGCCGAAGATGTCCGGCGGGATCACCATGGTGTCCATGGCCTTGATGAAGCTGTCGGTGGTCAGGTTGGTGCCGGCCTTGCCTGCTGCACGCAGGAAGGCGTCCACCGCGCTGTAGCCGTACACCGAGAACACGGTCGGGTCTTCGTTGAACTTGGTCTTGTACTTGTTGGCCCAGAAGCGGATGGGCTGGCTGGATTCGTCCAGGTAGGGGTTCTGCACCGTCATGGCGGCGTACAGGCCGTTCATGGGGGCGCCACCCAGCTTGTGGATCAGGTCGGTGTAGGCCGCGCTGGAGCCGATGAAGGTGGGGTTGAAGCCCAGGCGCCGCGCGGTGGCGATGCCGCCGATGGTCTCGCGGATGATGGTGCCCAGCACCACCATGTCGCACTGGGCGGCCGAGAGCTTCTGCATCTGCGAGGCAAAGTCGGTGGCGCCGCGCTTGTAGGTGGTCTCTTCGGCCAGGGTCATGCCGATGGTCTTGAGGCCGTCCTCGGCGCCGCGCTTGACCTCCAGGCCGAACTCGTCGTCCTGGTACATGGTGCAGACCTTCTTGGCGTTCTTCTCCTTCACCAGCTTGGGCACGGCCAGGCGCATCTGGTCGTAGTAGGTGGCGGCAAAGCTGTACTTGAGGCGGTGGAACGGCTCATACATCTCGCGGGCGGCGGTCACCGGGAAGAAGTTGATGACGTTCTTGGGGAACTGCACCTGCATGGCGGCAATGTTCTGCGCGGTGCCGATGTGGCCCACCATGGCGAAGATCTTGTCCTGGTTGACCAGCTTCTGGGCGGCCAGCACGGCCTTCTTGGGGTCGTAGCCCGAGTCTTCGACCTTGAGCTCGATCTTGCGGCCGTTGATGCCGCCCTGCTCGTTGGCCTCGTCCACGCGCAGCAGCATGCCCAGACGCACCTGCTTGCCGAAGCCGGCCAGCGGACCCGAGAGGTCCTGGATGGAGCCGATGGTGATGGTGTCCTTGCTCACGCCCTGCGATTGCGCCAGCGCAGAGCCGGCGACCAGTGCCAGGGCGGCAGCGATCAGGGTGGGTTTGAATGTCATGGTGTCGTCTCCTTCTGGGTGGCTGGTCGGTGAGGGGGCAGCGCTGCGCTCAGCGGTACATGGCGTCGATCTGCTCGGCGTACTTGGTCTGCACCAGCTTGCGCTTGAGCTTCATGGTGGGGGTGAGCTCTTCGTCTTCGGCGCTGAGCTGGGTGTCGAGCAGGAAGAACTTCTTGATCTGCTCGACGCGCGCAAACTTCTTGTTCACGCGGTCGATCTCGGTCTGGATGAGGGCCTGCACCTCGGGCGATCGGGTGAGGCTGGCGTAGTTGGAGAACGGCACATCGTGGTCCTGTGCGTACTTCTCCACGTTTTCCTGGTCGATCATGATGATGACGGTCAGATAGGGTCGCTGGTCACCGATCACCACGGCATCGGTCACGTAGGGCGAGAACTTCAGTTCGTTCTCCAGCTCGCTGGGCGTGATGTTCTTGCCCCCTGCGGTGATGATGATGTCCTTCATGCGGTCGGTGATGCGGAAAAACCCTTCCTCGTCCATCACGCCCACATCACCGGTGTGCAGCCAGCCATCGGCGTCGATGGTCTCGGCGGTCTTCTCGGGCAGGTTCAGGTAGCCCATGAACACGTTGGGGCCGCGCACCAGGATCTCGCCGGTGTCCGGTGCGATGCGCACCTCGTTGTAGGCGGCGGCCGGGCCGATGCTGCCGGGCTTGATGCGTTCGGCCGGAATGCCGGTGGAGGCGCCGCAGGTCTCGGTCATGCCCCACACCTCCAGCATGGGCACGCCCAGGGCCAGGTACCAGCGCACCAGGTCGGGCGAGATGGGGGCGGCACCGGTCACCAGGAAGCGCGCCCGGTGGATGCCGATGAGCTTGCGCACGTTGTTGAGCACCAGGGCCCGCGCCACCTTGAACTGCAGCTTGAGGCTGCCCGGCACCGGCTGCTTGGCCATCACCAGATCGGCCACCTTCTGCCCCACGCCGATGGCCCAGCCGTAGGCGGCCTGCTGCAGGCCGCTGGCTTCCTTCAGGGTGATCATCACGCCGGAGTAGAACTTCTCCCACACGCGCGGCACAGCGGTGAACACCGTGGGCGCGATCTCGCGCACGTTCTCAGGCACGGTCTCGGGGTTCTCCACAAAGTTCAGTTTGGCCCCGGTGTAGAGCGAGAAGTACTCGCCGCCCATGCGCTCGGCAATGTGGCACAGCGGCAGGAAGCACATGCACTCGTCCGCCTCGCTGCGGGCAATGAGCGTGTTGTAGCCCCGCACGGTGTAGACCAGGCCGGCGTGGGAATGCATGGCGCCCTTGGGCTTGCCGGTGGTGCCCGAGGTGTAGACCAGGATGGCCAGGTCGGTGGGCTTCAATGCATTCATCCGCGCTTCCATGGCGCCGGGGTGGCTCTTGTGGTGTTCGCGGCCCAGCTGGCGCAGGGCGTCCAGGCTGATGACGCCGGGGTCGTCCAGGTCGCGCAGGCCGTCCATGTCGACCACCACGATCTTCTTCAGCAGCGGCAGCTGCCCGCGCACTTCCAGCGCCTTGTCGAGCTGTTCGTCGTTCTCCACGAACAGCACCGTGGTGCGCGAGTCGGCGCACAGGTATTGCACCTGCTCGGCCGCATCGGTGGGGTAGATACCGTTGGACACGCCGCCGGCACTCAGCACGCCCAGGTCGCACAGCACCCATTCGACGGTGGTGTTGGACAGGATGGAGGCGGTGTCGTGGGCCTCGAAGCCCAGTGCCATGAGGCCGTGGCTGATCTCGCGCACCGCATCGCCGGTCTGCTGCCAGGTCCAGCTGCGCCAGATGCCCAGGTCCTTCTGGCGCATCCACACGTTCGGGCCGCGGGCCTTCACCGCGTTCCAGAACACGGCGGGCATGGTCTCGCCGGGCATGACCACGTCGGCACGCGGCTGGATGTGGGAGGTGTCCCAGAGGTAGGTCATCTCGTCATCTCCAGGTCTTTTTCTTTTTCCAGCGCCGGTCGGCGCGCACGCCGGCTTCCTTCATGCCGAGGTAGAACTCCTTGATGTCGTCCTTCTCGCGCAGGTGGGCGCAGGTGTCTTCCATCACGATGCGGCCGTTCTCCAGCACGTAGCCGTAGTCGGCGGCATTCAGGGCCATGTTGGCGTTCTGTTCCACCAGCAGGATGGTGGTGCCGCGTTCGCGGTTGATGCGCACCACGATCTCGAAGATCTCCTTGGTGAGCTTCGGACTCAGGCCCAGGCTGGGTTCGTCCAGCAGGATCAGGTCGGGGTTGGCCATGAGGGCGCGGCTGATGGCCAGCATCTGCTGCTGGCCGCCCGAGAGCAGGCCGGCGTCCTGGGCGGCGCGCTCGCGCAGGATGGGGAAGTAGCCGAACACCATTTCCATGTCGCGGGCCACGCCGTCGCGGTCCTTGCGGGTGTAGGCGCCCATGAGCAGGTTGTCGCGCACCGAGAGCAGCGGGAACACCTCGCGCCCCTCCGGCACATGCGACAGGCCCATCTGCACGATGAGCGAGGGGTCCTGGGCGGTGATGTTCTCGCCCTTGAACTCCACCGAGCCCTTGCGCGGGTCGATGATGCCGCTGATGGTCTTGAGGATGGTGGTCTTGCCGGCGCCGTTGCTGCCCAGCACGGTGGCGATCTCGCCCCGGCGCACCTGCAGGCTCACGCCGCGGATGGCCTTGATGGGGCCGTAGGCGCTCTCGACGTTGGACAGCTTGAGCACCGGTGCGTCACTCATTGGAACGCTCATGCATTCACCTTGTGGTTTTCGCGACGCAGGCTGGAGACGTCGTCCACCGTGCCGAGGTAGGCCTCGATCACGCCGGGGTCGGCCTGCACCTGGGCCGGCGTGCCGGTGGCCAGCTGCTGGCCTTGCGACATGGCCAGCACCCGGTCGGACACCTTGGACACCAGGCCCATGTCGTGCTCCACCATCAGCACCGTGATGCCGAGCTCGTTCTTGATGTCGGTGATCCAGAAGGCCATGTCGTCGGTCTCTTCGACGTTCAGGCCGGACGACGGTTCGTCCAGCAGCAGCAGCTTCGGCTCGGTGCACAGCGCACGGGCGAGTTCGACCACCTTGCGCACGCCGTAGGGCAGGCCGGCCACCATGCTCTCGCGGTGGTGCTGCAGGTCCAGCAGGTCGATGACCTGTTCCACCTTCTCGCGGGCCTCGATCTCGGCGGCGCGCGTCTTGCTGGTGAAGAACAGTTCCGACAGCAGGCCGGTGCGGCGGTGCGTGTGGCGCCCGATCAGCAGGTTCTCCAGCACGGTGGCGTGCTCGAACAGCTCGATGTTCTGGAAGGTGCGGGCAATGCCCAGCGAGGCGATGCGGTGCGGCGGCTGCTCGGTCAGGCGCAGCATGCCCTGCGGCCCTGCGTAGTCGATGGTGCCGGTGGTGGGTGTGTAGATGCGGCTGATCAGGTTGAACACCGTGGTCTTGCCGGCGCCGTTGGGGCCGATCAGGGTGAACACCTCGCCGCGCTTCACGTCGAAGCTGACGTCGTTGACGGCCAGCACGCCGCCGAAGCGCACGCTCAGGTTTTTCGCCGAGAGGAGGATGTCGCTCATTTCAGGCGGTCCGATTTCTGGAACGATTTCTGCCGCTTGAACATGCCCTTGCGGTAGAACGGGAACAGCTGGAACCAGGTGCGCACCTTGAGCCAGCGGCCGTACAGGCCCATGGGCTCGAACAGCACGAAGGCGATCAGCACCAGGCCGTACACCGTGCCCTGCAGGCCGGCGGCCTGGCCGATGGCAGCCGGCAGGAAGTCCTTGCCCAGCGAGATGAGCTGCGGCATGACGATCAGGAAGATGGCGCCCAGGAAGGCCCCGTGGATGGAGCCCAGGCCGCCGATCACCACCATCAGCAGCAGGTCGATCGACTGGATGATGCCGAACTGGTCGGGTGAGAGGAACTGGATCTTGTGGGCATACAGCGCGCCGCCGATGCCGGCCAGGAAGGCCGAGAGCGCGAAGCTCAGCGTCTTGTAGCGGGCCAGGTGGATGCCCATGCTCTGGGCCGAGATCTCGGAGTCGCGGATGGCCACGAAGGCCCGCCCGGTGCTGGAGCGCATCAGGTTGACGATGCCCAGCGTGGCGGCCACGCAGACCACCAGGCACAGCGCATAGAACTCGGCCGTGGTGTCGAGCTCCATGCCCAGCAGCTTGGGGTACTGCACCATCAGGCCGGCGTTGCCACCGGTCATGTGCTCCCAGCGGGCAATGCCTTCTTCCACGATGAAGCCGAAGGCCAGGGTGGCCATGCCCAGGTAGATGCCCTTCACACGCAGGGCCGGCAGGCCCACCACCATGCCCACGGCGGCCGACAGCAGGCCGGCGCAGGCCAGGGCCAGCGGGAAGGGCAGGCCGGCATTGACCATGATGGCCTGGGTGTAGGCGCCCACGCCCAGGAAGGCTGCGTGGCCCAGCGAGAACAGGCCGGTGAAGCCCGCCAGCAGCATCAGCCCCAGGCCGACGATGGCGTAGATGAGCACGAAGGTCATCTGCGAGAGCCAGTACTCGTCCACCGTGAACGGGGCGCTGAGCAGGAACAGGCCCAGCAGGCTGTACCAGAACACATGGCCGCCGTGCTTGGCCAGCCGGATGTCCTGGTCGTAATCGGTCTTGAACAGGAAACGCATGGACCGGCCTCAGACTTTCTTGCGGAGTTTTTCGCCGAACAGGCCGTTGGGCTTGAGCACCAGCATGATCAGGACCACGATGTAGGGTGCGATGTCCTTGAAGCCTTCGGGCAGATAAAAGCCCGACAGCGCTTCCACCACGCCGATGATCAGGCCGCCCACGATGGCGCCGGGCAGGCTGGTGAAGCCGCCCACCACCGCCGCCGGAAAGGCTTTCAGGCCGATGAAGCCCATGTTGGCGTGCACGAAGGTGATGGGGGCCAGCAGCAGGCCGGCGATGGCCGCCACGCCGGCCGCCAGGCCCCACACCAGGCCGTTGAGCTTCTTCACCGGGATGCCCATGTAGTAGGCCGCCAGCTGGTTCTGCGACGACGCCTGCATGGCGATGCCCAGCTTGCTGTAGCGGAACATGGCGAACAGGCCGCCACACAGCAGGGCGGTCACGCCGATCACCACGATCTGCTCGGCCGAGATCACCAGCGCGCCCAGGCGCAGCACCTCGCCGGCGTAGGGCACCGGCAGGGTGTGGGTGTCGGTGCCGATGTTGGGGATCATGGTGATCACGCCGCGCAGCACATAGCCCACGCCGATGGTGAGCATCACGATGGAGAAGGCGGGCTGGCCCAGGATGGGGCGGATGACGATGCGCTCCAGCAGCACGCCGAACAGCGCCATGCCGATGATGGCGGCCGGCACCGAGAGCCAGAAGGGGAAGCCCAGCAGCGTCATGGCGGCCAGGCCGCCGAAAGCGCCGACCATCATCAGGTCGCCCTGGGCAAAGCTCACCGTTTCCGTGGCCTTGTAGATCAGCACGAAGCCCAGGGCAATCAGGCCATAGATGCACCCCTGGGCCACACCGCTGATGAGCAGTTGCAGCAGTTGCACGAACGTGTCTCCGTTGTTGTTGTGTCTCGCGGCTGGATGGCCGCGTCTGCTGCGGTAATGGGTGCGGGCAAGGCAGCAGAAGTGCTCGGATTTATAGCTGTCCTGCATGGGACTGGCGCTAGGGGTTGTCCCGACGCAGGCGTCGCGCAGGTGCCAGCAAGATGTCCACATGACTTCTGTGCGCATTGCAGCCGGCCTGGGTTTTTACGGAGATCACTGGGAGCCGGTGGCCGCCAGCATCGAGCGCGGCGACGTGCAGTTCGTGGCCAGCGACCACCTGGCCGAACTCACCCTGGCCATCCTGCAGAAAGACCGGCAGCGCGACCCGGCGCTGGGCTATGCGCGCGACGTGGTGCCCATGCTGCTGCGTCTGTGGCCGCTCATGCAGGCGCGCGGTGTGCGCTTCGTGTGCAACGCTGGCGGGCTCAACCCCATGGGCGCCGCGCAGGCGGTGATGGTGGCGCTGCAGGCCCGTGGCATGAAGGCCCGCATCGCGGTGGTGGCCGGGGACGATGTGCTGCCCCGCCTGCAGGACCCGACTCAGGACTTTCCCCATCTGTTCCATGGCGGCGACATCGCTGCCGTGCGCGACCGCCTGGTGTTCGCCAATGCCTACCTGGGCGCCGCACCCATCGTGCGGGCGCTGCAGGGCGGGGCCGACATCGTCATCACCGGCCGCGTGGCCGACGCCGCGCTGTTCCTGGGACCGCTGGTGCATGCCCTGGGCTGGAGGCTGCAGGACGCGGCATCGGCGGCCGACCTGGACCGCCTGGCCCAGGGCCTGACCGTGGGTCACCTGCTGGAATGTTCGGGGCAGGGCAGCGGCGGCAACTTCGGCAGCCAGGGCGGGTGGCAGCGCATCCCCGATCTGGCCCGTATCGGCTACCCCATCGCGGAAGTCTGGGAAGACGGCAGCGCCCTCATCACCAAGGCGCCCGACACCGGTGGCCTGGTCAATTTCGACACGGTGCGCCAGCAGCTGCTGTACGAGGTGCACGACCCGCATGCCTACCACTCGCCCGACGTGGTGCTGGACATGGGCGGCATCGAACTGCGCGACGAAGGCCGGCACCGGGTGCACCTGAGCGGCGCGCGCGGCCTGCCGCCCTCTGACCGGCTCAAGGTGGTGGCCGGCTACCGCGATGGTTTCAAGGCCGAGGTGAGCTGGGGCTTCTCCTGGCCCGACGCCTGGGACAAGGCGCAGGCCGCAGAGACCATGATCCGCGCCGAACTCGCCCGCCGCCGCGTGCCGCACGACGAGCTGTTCGTCGAACACCCGGGCCTGAATGCGGCGCACGGTCCGCTGGCGCCGCTGCCCGATGCGCAGGCCTTGAACGAGATGAACGAGATCTGGACCCGCTTCGTGCTGCGCACGCGCGACCGCGGTGCGGCCGAAGGCTTCGGCCGGCTGTTCCCCTGGCTGGCGCTCAGCGGCCCGGCGTACACCAGCGGCTTCAGCGGTCTGCACGGCGCCAGCGAACTGCTGGGCATCTGGCCCACGCTGGTCGACCGGGCGTCGGTGGAGGCGGGGGTCACCGTGGAATGGCTGGAGGCTGGCGCATGAACCCGTCCGACGAACTGCGGCGCATTCCCCTGGCCCGCATTGCGCACGCCCGCAGCGGCGACAAGGCCGACTGGGTGGACTTTGGCCTGTTCGCCCGCAACGCGGCTGGCTGGCGGCTGATCGAGCGCGAGGTCACGGCCGAGCGGGTGCAGGCCCACTTCGCGCCCTGGCTGCCCGGCGAGGTCCAGCGCTGGCCGCTGCCCCGGCTGCTGGCCCTCAAGCTGGTGCTCAAGGATGCGCTGCAGGGCGGCGGCGCCCGCAACCTGCGCCACGACAACCTGGGCAAGGCGATGGCCGGTGCCTTGCTGCGCATGGAGATCGAGGTGGCCCAGGCCGAGCTGGACGAAGCCCTGCAGACGCCGCCTGTCGCCTGGTGGCCCTGAGCCCGCCGGGCCGAATGGCCCCAGGGCGGTCGGCCGCGCTGCCTAGCATCGCCGCCATGTTGAAACATGCCGACGTGCTGGTGCTGCAGCACACCCTGGAAGACGGCCCCGGTTACCTGGGCGACTGGCTGGAGGCGCACGGCCACACCTCGCAGGTGCGCTGCACCGAAGCCGGCGAGGACTATCCCGACTCGGTGGACGGTTACCGGGCACTCGCGGTGCTGGGTGGCGAATGGGGCGCCAACGACGACCGCCCCAGCCTGCGCCAGGCCGAGGCCCTCATCCGCCAGGCCGATGCGCGGGGCATGCCGGTCATCGGCCATTGCCTGGGCGGCCAGCTGATGGCGCGCGCCTTCGGTGGCCGGGTGGAGCGCCTGCCAGTGCCCGAGGTGGGCTGGATGCCGGTCCAGACCGCGCCGGGGGCCGATGCCGCGCTGCTGCAGGAGTGGCTGGGCAACCTGGGGCCGAGGGGGCAGGCCACGGTCTACCAGTGGCACTACGACAGCTTCGTGCACCTGCCGCCCGGTGCGCAGCTGCTGGCTTCCTCGCCGGCCTGCGCGCACCAGGCCTTTGCCATCGGGCAGCACCTGGCCATGCAGTTCCACATCGAGATCACGCCCGAGAAGATCGATGCCTGGCTGAAGAACCCCGGCACGGTGTATCCGCAGGCGGTGGCGCAGGGTCTGTCCACAGTGCAGGCGCCGGACGCCATGCGGGCGACCACGCTGTATTGCCAGGCCGGCAGCCTGGCGCTGGCCAACCAGATCTACGCCGCCTGGCGCCACCGCTGGATCGCTGCCTGATCAGAGGCCGGGCGGCAGCCCGTCGCGCGGGATCGGCCGGGGTCGGCCTTCCATGTCGATGGCCACATAGGTCAGGCTGGCCTCGGTCACCTTCATATACTGGCCCTGGGCCGAGAAGCGTTCGGCAAACACCTCCACCTGCACCGTGATGGAGGTGCGGCCCACGCGGGTGAGGTGCGAGTAGAAGCTCAGGATGTCGCCCACCCGCACCGGCTGCTTGAAGATGAACTGGTTCACCGCCACCGTGGCCATGCGGCCGCGCACATAGCGCGCCGGCAGCACCGCACCGGCCAGGTCGACCTGCGCCATGACCCAGCCGCCGAAGATGTCGCCGTTGGCATTGCAGTCGGCCGGCATGGGAATGACCTTGAGCACCAGTTCGCGGTCGGTGGGCAAGTGGGTGGCCTGGGGGCCGGCGTCGGTGGACATGGGCACAATCTCCGTGATAACCCCGAGATTCTCCCGCATGCGACCCGACAACCCGACCCAAGGCCGTGTGGCCCTGCCGCCCACGCCCGGAATGCCCGGCGGTGAACCCGCGCGCCGTTCCGACTGGGTCACGCTCCAGCGCCTGCTGCCCTACCTGTGGCGCTACAAGTGGCGGGTCATGTTCGCCCTGGGCTTCATGGTGGCCGCCAAGATGGCCAACGTGAGCGTGCCGCTGCTGCTCAAGGAGCTGGTGGATGCCATGACCATCCCCCCCGGCAGCACCCAGGCGCTGCTGGTGGTGCCGGTGGGCCTGCTGCTGGCCTACGGCGGGCTGCGCCTGTCCACCAGCCTGTTCACCGAACTGCGCGAGCTGGTGTTCGCCAAGGCCACCGAGGGCGCCACCCGCAGCATCGCGCTGGAGGTGTTCGGCCACCTGCATGCGCTCTCACTGCGCTTTCACCTGGAGCGCCAGACCGGCGGCATGACGCGCGACATCGAGCGCGGCACGCGCGGCGTGCAGTCGCTCATCTCGTATTCGCTCTACAGCATCGTGCCCACACTCATCGAGGTGGCCATGGTGCTGGCCCTGCTGGGCACCAAGTTCGACATGGGCTATGTGGTCATCACCCTGGTGGCCCTGGTGGTGTACGTGGCCTTCACCGTGATCGTGACCGAATGGCGGACCCAGTTCCGGCGCGAGATGAACGAGCTGGAATCGAGCAGCCAGACCCGCGCCATCGACTCGCTGCTCAACTACGAGACGGTCAAGTACTTCAACAACGAGGCCTTCGAGGCCCGCCGCTACGACGAAGCGCTGGAGAAGCTGCGCCGCGCCCGCCTCAAGAGCCAGAGTACGCTCTCGCTGCTCAACACCGGGCAGCAGCTGGTGATCGCGGTGGCCCTGGTGCTGATGCTGTGGCGCGCCACGCAGGGCGTGGCCGACGGCAGCCTCACGCTGGGCGATCTGGTCATGATCAATGCCTTCATGATCCAGCTCTATATCCCGCTGGGCTTCCTGGGCGTGCTCTACCGGGAGATCAAGCAGAGCCTGACCGACCTGGACAAGATGTTCGTGCTGCTGGAGAAGGAGCGCGAGGTGGCCGACGCTCCCGGCGCGCCGGCCCTGCGTCTGCAAGGCCCGCCGTCGGTGCGCTTCGAGGACGTGCGCTTTGCCTACGAGCCGGCCCGGCCCATCCTGCATGGCATCAGCTTCGAGATTCCGGCCGGGCAGACGGTGGCCGTGGTCGGCCCCTCGGGCTCGGGCAAGAGCACGCTGGCCCGGCTGCTCTACCGGTTTTATGACACGCAGGAAGGGCGCATCACCATCGACGGCCAGGACATCCGCCAGGTCACCCAGGGCAGCGTGCGCCAGGCCATCGGCATCGTCCCGCAGGACACGGTGCTGTTCAACGACAGCATCGAATACAACATCCTCTACGGTCGGCCCGATGCCGGGCACGAGGCGGCGGTGGCAGCGGCCCAGGCGGCCCACATCCGCGACTTCATCGAGCGCCTGCCGCAGGGCTGGCGCACCGTGGTGGGCGAGCGCGGCCTCAAGCTGTCGGGCGGCGAGAAGCAGCGCGTGGCCATTGCCCGCACCCTGCTCAAGAACCCGCCCATCCTCATCTTCGACGAGGCCACCTCGGCGCTGGACTCGGCCAACGAGCGCGCCATCCAGGGCGAGATCCGCAGCGCCGCCCGCAACAAGACCACCCTGGTGATTGCCCACCGGCTCTCCACCGTGGTGGACGCCCACCAGATCATCGTGCTGGAGCACGGCCACATCGTCGAGCGCGGCACCCATGCCGAACTGGTCGCCAGGGGCGGTGTTTACGCGCAGATGTGGAGCCTGCAGCAGTCGGATAATCCCGCCGATGGAAACCAAGTGGCTTGAAGACTTCGTCAGCCTGGCCGAGACCCGCAGCTTCAGCCGCTCGGCCCAGCTGCGGCATGTGACGCAGCCGGCGTTCTCGCGCCGCATCCAGTCGCTCGAGGCCTGGGCCGGCACCGATCTGGTGGACCGGTCTTCCTACCCCACGCGCCTCACGCCAGCCGGCCAGACGCTCTACGAGCAGGCGCTGGAGATGCTCCAGACCCTCAACACCACCCGGGCCACGCTGCGCGCGCACACGGCGGCGGCGCAGGACGTGATCGAGTTCGCGGTACCGCACACGCTGGCCTTCACCTTCTTCCCGGCCTGGCTCTCCGGCCTGCGCGAGACCTGCGGCCCGATCAAGAGCCGTCTGATCGCCCTCAACGTGCACGACGCGGTGCTGCGCCTGGTGGAAGGCAGCTGCGACCTGCTGATCGCCTATCACCATGTCGATCAGCCCATACAGCTCGACGCCGCCCGCTACGAAATGCTGCCGCTGGGCAGCGATGTGCTGGCCCCCTTCGTCAAGCCCGATGCCCAGGGCCGCCCGCTCTACACCCTGCCGGGCCAGGCCGGCACGCCGGCGCCCTACCTGGCCTACGCCCCCGGTGCCTACCTGGGCCGGGTGGTGGACAGCCTGACCAAGCGCGCCGACCGGCCCATCCATCTGGAGCGCAGCTACGAGACCGACATGGCCGAAGGCCTCAAGGCCATGGCGATTGAGGGCCACGGCATCGCCTTTCTGCCCACCAGCGCGGTGCGCGCCGAGGTGGCCGCCGGCCGGCTGGTGTCGGCCGGGGAGGGCCTGCAGGCCGCGCTGGACATCCGCCTCTACCGCGCCCGGCCGGCCGACAGCACCCGGGCCAAGCGGGCGGTGCAGGTGTTCTGGCAGCGGCTGGACGACGTGCTGGGCGGCCGGGCTGCGACAATCGCTGCATGAACGCCGCCCCGACTTCCGCCCCCGACACCCTGACCCTCACCCGCCCCGACGACTGGCACGTCCACCTGCGCGACGGCGATGCCCTGCGCACCGTGGTGCCGCACACGGCAGCGCAGTTCGGCCGGGCCATCGTCATGCCCAACCTCAAGCCGCCGGTGACCACCGCCGCCCAGGCCGTGGCCTACCGCGACCGCATCCTGGCCGCCGTGCCCCAGGGCGTGTCGTTCGAGCCGCTGATGACGCTCTACCTCACCGACAACCTGCCACCCGACGAGATCGCCCGCGCGCGGGATGCCGGCGTGGTGGCCGCCAAGCTCTACCCGGCCGGTGCCACCACCAACAGCGACGCCGGCGTGACCGACATCCGCAAGACCTACCGCACCCTGGAGGCCATGCAGAAGCACGGCATGCTCCTGCTGGTGCATGGTGAGGTCACCTCGGCCGACATCGACCTGTTCGACCGCGAGGCGGTGTTCATCGACCAGCAGATGATCCCGCTGCGCCGCGACTTCCCCGAGCTCAAGGTGGTGTTCGAGCACATCACCACCCGCGAGGCAGCCCAGTACGTGGCCGAGGCCGGACCGTTCACGGCGGCCACCATCACCGCCCACCACCTGCTCTACAACCGCAACGCCATCTTCAGCGGCGGCATCCGCCCGCACTACTACTGCCTGCCCGTGCTCAAGCGCGAGGTGCACCGCCAGGCCCTGGTGGCAGCCGCCACCGGCGGCAGCGACCGATTCTTCCTGGGCACCGACAGCGCCCCGCACCCGGCCCACCTGAAGGAACATGCCACCGGTTGCGCCGGTTGCTACACCGCGCATGCCGCGCTGGAGCTGTACGCCGAAGCCTTCGACAGCGCCGGTGCCCTGCACCGGCTGGAGGGTTTCGCCAGCTTCCACGGCCCGGCCTTCTACGGCCTGCCGCGCAACACCGGCACCGTCACCCTGAAGCGCGAGAGCTGGACGCCGCCCGAGAGCTTCACCTTCGGCCAGGCCGAACTCAAGCCGCTGCGGGCCGGTGAGGCGCTGCCCTGGCGCCAGGTGGCCTGAAGGGACTGCCACCGCGCCATGCGCCATGGCTGGTCGCTGCCCTGGGACGCGCCTTGGTTCGCGCCCCTGGCCCAGAGGGGGCCGGCCCTGCCGGGGCCGGACGAGGCGGGGGCCTTTCCCGCTGACCTGCCCGAGGCCCTGAACCGTCTCGGCCCGCTGCCGGTGCGATTCGTGCCGCAGTCGGCGCTGCCCGAGGGCACGGCCTACGAGCAGTTCATCTTCGACACTGCCAGCGTGCCCACCCGGGCCAACCTGCACGACGCTTTCAATGGTCTGTGCTGGCACCGCTTCCCGCGCACCAAGCAGGGGCTCAACCGGCTGCAGGCGGCCGAGATCGCCCAGGCCGGTGTGGGCGCGGTGCGTGGCCCGCTGCGCGATGCGCTCACCCTGTTCGACGAGAACGCCGCCCTGCTGCAGGCCCCGCCCGAACTGTGGGACGCCCTGCTGGCGCGCGACTGGCAGCGTCTGTTCGTGCAGCAGCGCCCGCTGTGGACACAGGCCCGGCTGGTGGTGTTCGGCCATGCCTTGCTGGAAAAGCTGGTGAGTCCTTACAAATCGATCACCGCCCATGTGCTGCGCTGGCCGGTCCCGGCCGAACTGGGCGCCGAACTGTCCGCCTGGGACGAATGGCTGGCCGGCGAACTGTCGGCCGACGCGCTGCGCCACAAACCCTTCACGCCGCTGCCGGTGCTGGGCGTCCCCGGCTGGTGGCCGGCCAATGCCGATCCGGCCTTCTACGCCGACGCCACCGTGTTCCGCCCGCCCCGCTCTTGAATCGGGGCCCAGCGGTGCCATATCGGCTTCTCGGTATCATGCGCAGCCGCTGCGTCAGGGGAACCCGGCCCACCTGCCTGGACTCCCAGACACCCAGGCCGCCCTGACCGGCCACACCCACTCCACGGAGCCCACATGAAACGCATCCTGCTGCTCGTCCTCACCAACGTCGCCGTCATGGCGGTGCTGCTGGTCACCACCCGCATCCTGGGGGTGGACCGGTTCCTGACCGCCAACGGCCTGAACCTGACCGCCCTGGCCGGCTTCTCGCTGGTGATCGGCTTCGGCGGTGCCTTCATCTCGCTGCTCATCAGCAAGCCGATGGCCAAGTTCAGCACCGGTGCGCGGGTCATCAGCCAGCCGCAGAACGCCGACGAGGCCTGGATCGTGCAGACGGTCGAGAAATTCGCCCGTCAGGCCAACATCGGCATGCCCGAGGTCGCCATCTTCGAGGGCGCGCCCAATGCTTTCGCCACCGGCGCCTTCAAGAACTCGGCCCTGGTGGCCGTCTCCACCGGCCTGCTGCAGAACATGACCCGTGAAGAGGTCGAGGCCGTGATCGGCCACGAGGTGGCCCACATTGCCAACGGCGACATGGTCACCATGACCCTGATCCAGGGCGTCATGAACACCTTCGTCGTGTTCCTGAGCCGTGTCATCGGCTACGCGGTCGATGCCTTCCTGCGCAAGGGCGACAGCCAGAGCAGCGGCCCCGGCATCGGCTACATGGTGACCACCATCGTCATGGACATCATCCTGGGCTTCCTGGCCGCCATCATCGTGGCCTGGTTCAGCCGCCAGCGCGAATTCCGGGCCGACGCCGGCGCTGCCCAGCTCATGGGCCGCAAGCAGCCCATGATCAACGCCCTGGCCCGCCTGGGTGGTCTCACCCCCGGCGAGCTGCCCAAGACCATGCAGGCCATGGGCATCACCGGCGGTCTGGGCAAGCTGTTCAGCACCCACCCGCCGATCGAAGAGCGCATTGCCGCCCTGCAGCAGAACGGCTGATCCGCGGATCGCCCATGAAGAAGGCCGCCCTCGGGCGGCCTTTTTGCTGGCAATCCAGGTCAGCGATCAGTCGCGGTCCCACCGGCGCCCGTCGCGGTCCCAGTGGCGCTCGCCGTAGCGGTTCTCCCAGCGCCGGTCCGGCTCGTAGGGCCGGTGATAGCGCTGGCCGTTGATGACCACCACGCCCGAAGTGGCCGGGTACCAGGTGGTGCTGGAGTGGATATGGGTCTGGGCCGGGTAGGGCGTCTGGTAGATCACCTGCGGGCGCTGCGGGTACACCGGCGGCGGTGCGGCCGGCAGGGCATCGACCGGCGCCACGTTCAGCCGCACGAAGCGGCCCGGGTCCTGGGCCATCTGGGTGCGGTACTGGCGGCCGGCGTATTCGTACACCACGTCGTAGGCCACGGTGCGCGGCTCATACATGGTCTGGGTGCCGCAGCGGGTGATGGTCTCGCTCTGCGCGGGCCCGCGGCCCTCGATGCGGTCGCCCAGCATGGCGCCCCCGATCAGGCCGATGACGGTGGCTGCCGCACGGCCGCCACCGTTGCCGATGGCATTGCCGGCCGCACCACCGGCCACAGCGCCGAGCAGGGCGCCGGCGCCGGAACTGCGGCCTTCGTAGGTGACGACTTCATCGCTGCAGACCTGGCGGGGGACCGCCACCTGCTGGATGACCGGTGTGCTGCTGATGACGCGGCCCTCTTCCTGCTGGGCCAGTGCGATGCCGTGGCCCGACAGGCCGGCGCAGGCCAGGGCGAGCAGGGACAGACGACGGGTGTTCATGGCGAACTCCTTGAATTGAGCTGCGTATGCTGCCGCAAACTTGGTGGGGGCGTGTGGCTGCCTTGTAAAGAAATCCGGCATTTGCGGGACTTGCTTCACCCGACTGTGACGGCTCGCCCGACCGCCTCGGCCACCTTGATGCCGTCCACCCCCGCTGACAGGATGCCGCCGGCGTAGCCCGCGCCTTCGCCGGCCGGGTACAGCCCGGTGGTATTGAGGCTCTGGAAGTCCTCGCCCCGGGTGATGCGCAGCGGGGCCGAGGTGCGGGTCTCGACGCCGGTGAGCAGGGCGTCGGGCATGTCGTAGCCCCGGATCTTGCGGCCGAACACCGGCAGGGCCTCGCGCATGGCTTCGATGGCGTAGGCGGGCAGGGCGGCGGCCAGGTCGGTCAGGTGCACGCCGGGTTTGTAGGACGGCTCCACCTCGCCCAGCGCCGTGCTGGGCCGGGCCGCCAGGAAGTCTTCCACCCGCTGGGCGGGCGCCTCGTAGGTGCCGCCACCCAGCTCGAAGGCCCGGGCCTCCAGCTGGCGCTGCAGCACCACGCCGGCCAGCGGGTGGTGCTGACCCTGCTGGCGCAGGGCCCGGGCCTGTTCGGCGTAACGCGGGCCGTCGACCTCGCCGAAAGCGGATGTCCACAGCGGCAGGTCAGCGGGGAAGTTCTGCGGAAAGTCGGTCGGGTCGATGCCTACCACCATGCCGGCGTTGGCATTGCGCTCGGCGCGCGAATACTGGCTCATGCCGTTGGTGACCACCCGACCTGGCTCGCTGGTGGCCGCTACCACGGTGCCGCCCGGGCACATGCAGAAGCTGTAGACCGCGCGTCCGTTGGCGGCGTGGTGCACCAGCTTGTAGTCGGCCGCCCCCAGCAGCGGATGGCCGGCATGCCGACCCCAGCGGGCACGGTCGATCACGCTTTGCGGGTGTTCGATGCGGAAACCCACCGAGAACGGCTTGGCCTCCATGAACACGCCGGCGTCCCACAGCCAGGCGAAGGTGTCGCGCGAGCTGTGGCCCAGGGCGAGCACCGCGTGGCGCACCGGCATGTCCACGGTCTGTCCCGTGGCCAGTTGCAGCACCTGCAGGCCAGCCAGACGCTGGCGGCCCTCACCCTCCGGCTCGAAGCGGGCTCCGGTCACCTGGTGCTCGAAGCGGATCTCGCCGCCCAGGGCGGTGATCTTCTCGCGCATGGCCTCCACCACCTTCACCAGCTTGAAGGTGCCGATGTGCGGGTGTGCCATGTACAGGATCTCGGGCGGCGCGCCGGCTTCCACGAATTCGTGCATGACCTTGCGGCCCAGGAAGCGGGGATCCTTGATCTGGCTGTAGAGCTTGCCATCGGAAAACAGCCCGGCACCGCCTTCGCCGTACTGCACGTTGCTTTGCGGGTTCAGCACCTTCTTGCGCCACAGGCCCCAGGTGTCCTTGGTGCGCTGGCGCACCGGCCGGCCACGCTCCAGCACGATGGGCTTGAGGCCCATCTGGGCCAGTGCCAGCGCGGCAAACAGGCCGCAGGGTCCCAGGCCGATGACCACCGGTCTGTCTGCTTCCCGGGCCGGCCAGCCGGCCGGGGCCTGTACCGGCGCCTTCCAGGCCATGTCGGGCGTGGCGGTGATGTGGGGGTTGCCGGCATGGCGGGCCAGCAGGGCCGCTTCCTGCGCCGTGTCCGCCAGCGACACATCCACGATGTAGACCGCCCGAAGGTCGGCCTTGCGGGCGTCGAAGCTGCGCTTGAAGACCTGGAGCTCGACGATGTGTGAGGCGTCGATGCCCAGGGCTTCGCCACTCAGGCGGCGCAGGGTGGCCTCGGGGTGGGGCGGTGGCGCCCGGTCGGCGTCGGTCTCGGTGGGGGCGTCAGCGGCGCGGCGGGTCTCGAAAGGGACCTCGGCCAGGGGCAGTTTGAGTTCGGCGATGCGGATCATGGCGTTGGGGGCTTGTGGCGATCAAGCAGACAGCGGGCCGGAATGGCCTGCCGGGCGCCGATAATACCCACCGTGGAGCGCGCCGGACCGCCGCTGGCACGAGACCCGAAAGGGTGTGCTGGAGGAACGTCCGGACTGCACAGGACAGCGCAGGAGGTAACACCTCTCCACCGAAAGCCGGCCGGGGCAACCCGGGCGGCCCCAAGGTGAGGATCAGAGCAACAGAGACGAGCCGATTCAGTTCGGGTGAAACGGGCAATCTCTGCGCGCAGCAATACCAAATAGGCCAGCGTCGAGGTGGTTCCGCTGAGCTGGCGGGTAGGTAGCACCGAGCCGGGTGGGCAACCCCCGGCCCAGATGAATGGCGGTCACGCCCCGGGCAACCGGGGTGCACAGAATCCGGCTTACAGGCGCGCTCCACAACTAACAAAGCCCCCACGCTCCGCCGCTGGCGCGGGTCGCTGCCTCCCGAGGGGGCTGGGCCTGCCTTGGGGCGGCCCGGCGGCTGGCCCGTTTTTTCTCCGACCTGGCTCTTGCTGGGCGAACCGGTCTGTCGCTGCCTCAAGCGTTGAACCCGCCCAGGCTCTGGATGCGCTCCACATGGGCCAGCAGCGAGCGGCGGGCCAATGGCCACAGGCGTTCGGGCACGTCGTCGTAGGCCAGCTTCACCCAGTCGTCCGGCGTGCCGTCGGGTCGAGCCTGCATGGCGCGGGCGATCTTGGCTTCGCGGGCGAGGCGGTGGGCCTTGAGCTGCTCGATGGCGACCAGCGCGCCGCCTTCGGGCGGGGCGCTGGGGTGGTCGGCGCTCTGTCGCAGGTCGCCCAGCACGTAGCCGTGCGCCGGCAGGATGAACTCGATGCGGTGCTGTCGGCAGGCAGCGGTCAGCCGGTCGAGCGACTTCAGGTAGGCGTCCATGTTGCCGTCGGGCGGATCGATGACGGTGGTGCTGCCATTGAGGATGTGGTCGCCCGAGAACAGCAGGCCGTCTTCCACCAGCACCAGGCACAGGTGGTTGGCGGCGTGGCCGGGGGTGTGGATCACTTCCAGCGTGTGGCTGACGGTGGCGTCGCCCTGCATGCCCACCAGTTCGATCAGCTCGCCGTCGGCCAGGGCACGGTCGGGCACGAAGTGGCTGTTGGGCCGCGCCGTGGCGGCGCTGGGCAGGCCCAGCACCGGCGGCATCTGCAGACCGGCCTGGGTGCACAGGGCCTGCAGGCGGACGGCGCCGGGCGAATGGTCGGCATGCGAATGGGTGCAGACGATGGCGCGCAGGCCACCGCCTGTGGCGCGCCACAGCCGGTCGATGTGCTCGGGTTCGTCCGGGCCCGGGTCGATCACCACGTAGCCGGTGGCCGGGTCGCCCACGATGTAGCTGTTGGTGCCCGGCCCGGTCATGAAGCCGGGGTTGGGTGCGGTCAGCCGCATCACGTTGCGCAGCAGCGCCACGGGTTGCTCGTTCTGCCAGTCGAGGTGGTGGACGATGTGGCCTTCCGGGCTGACCAGGGCCAGTTCACCGAACGGGGCTTCGTGTTCCATATGGCGCGACTCGCGTCCGTTCATGAAGCCGGCGCGCGGGCAGCTGGTCCACAGCGGGCGGTCGTCCACCGCGCAGGCGTCCAGCACCGACTGCACCGTGGCGTGGGCCTGCAGCCGCTCCAGCGTGCGGATGGTCGGGAAGATGATGAAGAACTGGCCGGCCGCGTGGCGCTCCAGTGCGTCCTGCGGACGCACCCACAGTGGCTCGAACTGCTCGGACTCGTCGGCCACCGGCTGCTGGCCTTCGGGCATGCGGGCCACCAGAAAGGGCACGTCGAAGCGGCGGGGCAGGTCGCGGTCGGTGATCCAGTGGGCCAGCACGAAGACGCGGGCGGCGTCCAGGGTCAGGCCGCGTTCGCGGCACTGCTCGGGCAGCGGGCGCTGGCGGTCCAG
The DNA here is from genome assembly GCA_943370825.1 of Allobosea thiooxidans. Taxonomy (GTDB): domain Bacteria; phylum Pseudomonadota; class Gammaproteobacteria; order Burkholderiales; family Burkholderiaceae_C; genus Hydrogenophaga. The sequence goes on from CALRSR020000001.1 coordinate 44,583, forward strand.
CGCAGCGATGTCGCTGTCGTCGGCCGGGCTGCCGTCGGCCAGGCGGGCCAGCAGCACGCCCAGTTCCTCGAAGCTCTCGCGGATGGCGGCAATGGCCTGGGTGAGTGCGGTGTCGTCCTGGGTGGGGCGGCGACTGGCCACGTCGAAGCTCTGGCTGTCGGCCGCCTCGATGCCGCCGCCCGGGAACACGTACGCGCCGGGCGCGAAGCTGGCCTTCATGGATCGGCGCGTCATCAGCACCTCGATGCCGGGGCGCGCCGGATCGGTGCTGTCGCGCAGCAGCAGCACGGTGGCGGCGGACAGCAGCGGGGCGGGGCTGCGGGCGGGGTGCAGGAGCTGGGTGGGACGGACCATGCGGCCATTGTGCGGGAAGGCGCCGTCCGTCCCCTGTCGCCGGGGCGAGCGCCGATAATGGCGCGATGCAGATCCGCTTCACCAAGATGCAGGGCGCGGGCAACGACTTCGTGGTGCTCGACGAAACGCAGGGCCGCCTGGGCCTCACCCCGGCCCAGTACCGCTGGCTGGCCGACCGGCATTTCGGCGTGGGCGCCGACCAGATCCTCACCGTGCGGCCTTCGCCCGGGCCGGGCCTGGACTTCGAATACGTCATCCACAACGCCGACGGCGGCGAGGTGGAGCACTGCGGCAACGGCGCCCGCTGCTTCGTGCGCTATGTGCACGACCACGGTCTGAGCGAGCGCAATCCGCTGCGGGTGAAGGTCAAGCAGGGCGAACTCAGCCTGCTGCGCCTGCCGGACGGCCGGGTGACGGTGGACATGGGCGCGCCGGTGTTCGATCTCGACCGCATCCCCTTCGATGCCGCAGGCCTGCCACCTGCTGCGGCCGACCGCTACCAGCCCTGGCCGCTGGACTTTGCCGGTGGCCAGGCCGGCGTGGCGGTGGTGTCCATGGGCAACCCGCACGCCGTGCTGCGGGTGGACGACGTGGACACCGCCCCGGTGGCCGAGTGGGGCCCGCAGATCGAATCCCATGGGCGCTTTCCTCGCCGGGTGAACGTGGGCTTTCTGCAGGTGGTGGACCGCGCCACCGTGCGCCTGCGGGTGTTCGAACGCGGCTCGGGCGAGACCCTGGCCTGCGGCACCGGTGCCTGCGCCGCGGTGGTGGCCGGCATCCGCCTGGGCTGGCTCGATGCGCGGGTGGACGTGCACACCCGGGGCGGCGTGCTCACCATCGAATGGCCCGGCCTGCAGCGCCTGGATGCGCCGGTGATGATGACCGGCCCGGCCACCCCTGTTTTCGAGGGCACGGTGGACGTGCCCGAACTGACCTGAACGCCATGAAACCTGACGCCATCCCCCCCATCACCGAAGACGACATCGCCAACTACCTGGCCAACACGCCCGACTTCTTCGAGCGCCATGCCGGCCTGCTGGCGGCGGTGCAGCTGACCAGCCCGCACGGCCAGCGCGCGGTGAGCCTGCAGGAGCGCCAGGCCGAGATGCTGCGCGAGAAGATCCGTGGCCTGGAGCTGCGGGCGGCAGAGATGATCCGCCACGGCCAGGAAAACACCGTGATCGCCGACCGCCTGCAGCGCTGGACCCGTGAGCTGCTGCTCACCCGCGAGTCGCGCGACCTGCCGGTGGTGGCCAGCCGCGAACTGGCGCGGTTGTTCCTGGTGCCTCAGGTGGCCGTCAAGGTCTGGGGCGTGGACGCGCCCTTTGCGGCCGAGCCCTGGGCCAGCGGTGCCAGCGAGGACGTCAAGGCCTTCGCGTCGTCCCTTTCGCTGCCGTACTGCGGCGGCAACCCGGGTCTGGAGGCCGCTCGCTGGCTGGACGACTCCGCCTCGGTCCAGTCGCTGGCGCTGATACCGCTGCGTGCGGGCGCCGCGCCCGAAGCCTTTGGCCTGCTGGTGCTGGCCTCGTCGGATCCGCAGCGCTTTGCCGCCGACATGGGCACCGACTTTCTGGAGCGCATCGGCGAACTCACCAGCGCCGCCTTCTCGCGCCTGCGACCGGTGGTGCCGGCGGCGGTGCTCTGACCATGCAGGATGCGCCCCCGGCCGGCGACGCTGCCCTGGTCCAGGCCTATCTGGACCATGTGCGGGTGGGAAAGCGGCTGGCCGAGCGCACCGTGACCCTCTACACGCTGGACCTGCAGCGCCTGCAGCAATTTGCGCAGGAGGCGGGCGTGGCCCTGGCGGCGGTGCAGCCGGCGCACATCCGTCGCTGGATCGCCTCCATGCACAGCGGCGGGCGCAGTGCCCGGGGCATCGCACTCATCCTCTCGGGCTGGCGCGGTCTCTACACCTGGATGGGCCGGCAGGGCCTGATCGCCCACCACCCGGTGCAGGGCGTGCGTGCGCCCAAGGCCGGCAAGCCGCTGCCCAAGGCGCTGGCGGTGGACGATGCGGTGCGCCTGGCCGACCATGTGCAGGGCGACGACCACCCGGGCCTCGAAGCGCGCGACGCCTGCATCACCGAGCTGCTGTACGGCTGCGGCCTGCGCATCGGCGAGCTGGTGGGGCTGGACGTGAGTGCCGGGCCCGCCGCGCGTGGCTGGATCGACGCCCAGGCCGGCGAAGCCCACGTGCTGGGCAAGGGCTCGCGCCGGCGCAGCGTGCCCGTGGGCCGCACCGCGCTGGCGGCACTGGAACGCTGGCTGGCGCAGCGGCCGCTGTGGGCCAAGGACGACCCGGCGCTCTTCATCGGCCAGCGCGGCGCCCGCCTCACGCCGCAGCACATCCGGCTCCGGCTTCGCCGCCGCTCGCTGCAGGCGGGGCTGTCTGTGCCGGTGCATCCGCACATGCTGCGCCACTCGTTTGCCAGCCACCTGCTGCAGTCCAGCGGCGACCTGCGAGCGGTGCAGGAGCTGCTGGGCCATGCCAACATCGGCACCACGCAGGTCTACACACGCCTCGACTTCCAGCACCTGGCGCGCGTCTACGACGCGGCCCATCCCCGGGCCCAGGCCCGATCCGTCCCCGACGACAAGGAACCCACATGAACACCCCGCGCCGCCGCTTTGCCGCCCTGGCCGCCTTGACCTTGGGCCTGACCGCCCTCCCGCTGGCCGCCCTGGCCCAGACGCCCGTTGCCGACGCCCCCATCAAGGTGGTCTACCACCTGAGCGAGGGCATCCCCCAGGCCTCGCGCGCCATCGGCAACATCCGCAACCACCTGGCCGCCGACCCCAAGGCCCGCATCGTGGTGGTCACCCACAGCCTGGGCATCGACTTCCTGCTGCAGGGCGCCACCAACCAGATGGACCAGCCGTTTGCCGGCTCCATTGCCGATCTGGCCAACAAGGGTGTGGAGTTCCGGGTGTGCAACAACACGCTGGTCTCGCGCAAGATCGATGCAGCGAAGCTGGCCATGGAGGCCACCGTGGTGCCCTCCGGCGTGGCCGAGGTGGCCCGCCTGCAGGCCCGTGAAGGCTTCGTGTACCTGCGTCCATGAAGGTCGTCCGCCTCAAGCCCGGCAAGGAACGTTCGCTGCTGCGCCGCCACCCCTGGGTGTTCGACGGCGCCATCGCCAAGGGCAGTGCCGACCCCGGCGAAACCGTGCGGGTGGACAGCCACGAGGGCCAGTTCCTGGCCTGGGGGGCGTGCTCGCCCGAGAGCCGAATCCGTGTGCGGGCCTGGAGCTTTGACCAGGCCACCCGCATCGACGCCGCCTTCTTCCGCACCACCCTGCAGCGCGCACTCGCCCTGCGCGAGCGCCTGGGCATTGCCAGCAACGGCGTTCGGCTGGTGCATGGCGAGTCCGACGGCCTGCCGGGGCTCATCGTGGACCGCTACGGCGACACGCTGGTGGCCCAGTTCACCGCCTGTGGCGTGGAGCGCTGGAAGGACGTGATCGCCGACGCGCTGATCGAGCTCACCGGCTGCCCGCGACTGTACGAGCGGTCCGACACCAGCAGCCGCGAACTGGACGGCCTGAAGCCCGCCACCGGCTGGCTGCGCGGCGACGGCCCGACCGCCTTCGAGCTGGAGGAGCACGGCTGGCGCCTGGGGCTGGACATCGCCCAGGGCCACAAGACCGGCTACTACCTGGATCAGCGCGACAGCCGAGGCATCTTCCGGGAGTACGTGCAGCGCCTGGGCTGCCGTGAAGTGCTCAACTGCTTCAGCTACACCGGCGGCTTCAGCGTGGCAGCCCTGGTGGGCGGTGCGCTGCAGGTCACCTCGATCGATTCGTCCGGGCCGGCGCTGGCCCAGGCCGCCGCCAACCTTTCCCTCAACGGGCTGGACCCGGCCCGTGCCACCTTCCTGGACGCCGACGTCAATGCCTCGCTGCGCCGCTTCCTGGACGAAGGCCGGCGCTTCGACGCCATCGTGCTCGACCCGCCCAAGCTCGCGCCCACGGCGGCCCATGCCGAACGGGCCGCCCGTGCCTACAAGGACCTCAACCGCCTGGGTCTCAAGCTGCTCAACCCGGGTGGCGTGCTGTTCACCTTCTCGTGCTCCGGCGGCATCGGGGTGGAGCTGTTCCACAAGATCGTGGCTTCGGCCGGCACCGATGCCGGGGTGGACGGCGCCATCCTGCAGCGCCTGGGCGGTGCACCCGACCACCCCATGACCCTGGCCTTTCCCGAGGGCGAATACCTCAAGGGCCTGGTGGTGATGCGAACACCAGCCGGCTGAGCTGCCGGCCTATCGCTACACTGTTGCGTTTTTTACCTCCAGACCTGCTGCCATGGCCCTGATCCCCGCCACCATCCTCACCGGCTTCCTCGGCTCCGGCAAGACCACCCTGCTCAAGCGCGTGCTGTCGGAGGCCCACGGCCAGAAGATCGCCGTGGTCGAGAACGAGTTCGGTGAAGAGAACATCGACAACGAGATCCTGGTGTCCGACACCACCGAGAACATCATCCAGATGAGCAACGGCTGCATCTGCTGCACCATCCGCGACGACCTGCGCGCCACGCTGCAGGATCTGGCGCAGAAGAAGCGCAAGGGCGAGCTGGACTTCGACCGGGTGGTGATCGAGACCACCGGCCTGGCCGACCCCGGCCCGGTGGCCCAGACCTTCTTCATGGACGACGAGGTGGCCGAGCAGTACCTGCTGGACTCCATCCTGACCCTGGTGGATGCCAAGCACGCGGCCCAGCAGCTCAACGACCGGCAGGAAGCGCGCCGCCAGGTGGGTTTTGCCGACCAGATCTTCATCAGCAAGGCCGACCTGGTCGAGCCGGCCGAGGTGGACGCCCTGGTCCACCGCCTCAAGCACATGAACCCGCGCGCCCCGATCCGCCCGGTGCATTTCGGCGAGGTCGCCCTGAGCGAGGTGTTCGATCTGCGCGGCTTCAACCTGAATGCCAAGCTGGAGATCGACCCGGACTTCCTCAAGGCCGACGACCACGGTCACCACGACCATGACCACCACGATCATGGTCACGACCACCATGACCACGAGCATGGCGAGCACTGCAACCACCCCTCGCACCAGCACGGGCACAGCCACGGTCATCACCACCACCATGACGACGATGTGAAGAGCTTCGTCTACCGCGCCACCCGGCCCTTCAGCCCCGAGAAGCTGGAAGATTTCCTGGGCGCCATCGTCCAGGTCTATGGCCCGCGCATGCTGCGCTACAAGGGCGTGCTGCACATGGACGGCACCGAACGCAAGGTCATCTTCCAGGGCGTGCACCAGCTCATGGGCAGCGATCTGGGCCCGGTCTGGGCCGAGGGTGAGCCGCGCATGAGCAAGCTGGTGTTCATCGGCATCGATCTGCCGCGCGACATCCTGGAGCAGGGGCTCGAGCAGAGCCTGGTCTGAGCGGGTGTCGTTCTTCCCCAACGCTGCGGGCCGGGCGGCCGCAACCGTCAGCGCCCTGGACAGGGCCGTGGCTACAATCGCGCGGCCCAAGTTGGCGACAGACCAATCTGCGGCTCAGGGAACTGCCCTGCCGCAACCGGCATCACCCGGCTCCGCCCGGACGGACAGGCCGATGTGATGAGGGGGTATAACAGCGCACTGATCCGCCGACCCGGCCCCTCTCTGGGCCGAGCCGCCACACGACCGATCCGTCCGAGCCCATCAGGAGACCCTCAGTGAAAGCCCCGGCATCGAAGGCAGCAAAGACTGGCAAGCCCACCACCAAGGGGGCTGCGGCGCGGACCTCGTCCGCCGCGCCGAAACCCGGGTCTGCTGCCAAGACGCCCGCGAAAGCAACGGTCAAGGCGCCGGTGAAGGCGGCCACCAGGACGGTCAAGCCAGCCACCAAAGCGGTGTCCAAGCCGGCTGCAAAACCGGCTGCTAAGGCTGCCGCCAAGCCATCTGCCAAGCCGGCAGCCAAGGCCGCGGTGTCCAGGGCGCCCGCCAAGGCCCCGGCGAAACCGGCGGTCAAGTCATCCGCCAAGACATCTGTCAAGGCGCCTGTGAAACCGGCAGCGAAGGCAGCTGCCAAGGCCCCTGTGAAGGCAGCCGCCAAAGCCGCCGCCACGCCGGCCAAGGCACCGGTGAAGACGCCCCCGACCAAGGCCGCAACCACCAAAGCTGCGCCGGCCAAAGCTGCGGCGGCCAAGACGGCGCCGGTCAAGCCGGTCGCCCCGGCCCCCGCGCCGCGCACGGCCGTGAAGCCTGTCGCGACGAAGCCGCCGGTCAGCTCTGTGGTCAAGGCATCTCCGGCTCCGGCCGATAAGGTGCATGCTGCACCGCCGCCTGCAGCCATCGAGCCGACCCCGCGCCCCCTGGGCAAACGGGCCGCCAAGAAGGTCATGATGGAACAGATGACCCAGGCCGAGGTGGTGCCCACCCATGCTCCCGATGCGGCGAAAGCCACTTTTTCTCCAACGATTGCACGAGTCATGACGCCTCCCGTTCCCTCATCCATCCAGAAAGACCCCAAAAGGGCCAACAACTGGAAGACCCTGCCTGTCGACCAACTCACCGATCAGGACATCCAGGCCATGCCCGAGAGCGAGTACATGGGCGAGGTGCAGCTGGCCTTCTTCCGCCGCAAGCTGCAGCAGCTCAAGGCCGACATGCTGGCCAATGCCGGTGAGACCACCGAGCACCTGCGCGAGGACACCGTGGTGGTGCCCGATCCCGCCGACCGCGCCACCATCGAGGAAGAGCACGCCCTGGAGCTGCGCACCCGCGACCGCGAGCGCAAGCTGCTCAAGAAGATCGAGCAGGCCATCGCCCGCATCGACGCCGGCGACTACGGCTACTGCGAAGAGACCGGCGAGCCCATCGGCGTGGCCCGCCTGATGGCCCGCCCCACCGCCAGCCTGTCGCTCGAGGCGCAACAGCGCCGCGAGCTCAAGCAGAAGATGTTCGGGGACTGACGCGCAGGCGTCCCGCTCCACCCCCATCCGGCACACCCATCCATGGCCAAGGACGACTCCGGCGGATTCCTGTCGAAAGTGGTGAAGTTCGTGCGTCATCCGACCACGAGCTGGGCCGACCTCGACACCCGCGAGGTCGATCGCGAAAGCGAGTACAGCAAGGCCGCGCTCAAGGAGATGATCGAGCGCAAGCGCCGCAACGACTTCGTGCGAAAGCGCGAGTTCGACATGCTGCGCAAGATCCGCAGCCGCGAAGGCACGCCGGGCGAGGCCCAGGGCGTGCGTCCGTCCTTCTTCCAGAGCAGTCTGCCGTCCCGCCCGGACGACCGGGCCATGACGCTGAAGAAGATCGACGAGATCGAGGCCCAGATGTCCATGCAGTGGTGGAAGACCAAGGGCCCCGATTCGGCGGTCAGCACCGGGGGTAGCCCGGGTGCGTCGATGCAGGACCGTCTCACCTCCCAGCAACGGGCCGACATGCCCACCGAGCCGGCCGGCCTGCAGTCGCCTCGGGTCACTTCGCGGCCCCTGCCGCGCATGGAAACCCAGCCGGCCACCACCGTGCCCATGGCCCTGACCGGCGCTGCCCCGTCCTCGCACGACAAGTTGCCCGGCGCCACGGTCAAGACCGGGCTGGTCATGCCGGTGGGCGATGCCGGTGCGCCTTTGCCCCAGGGCACCTCCTTCTCGGCGTCGCGTTTCTATGCCCTGGAAGTGCAGGAGGTCGCGCAGGACCCCGAGGTGGAGGAGGCCGCCATCCGCTTTGCCAACGGCGATGACGCCGGTGCCGAGCAGGGCCTGCTGGACATGGTCATCGACGCCAGCCCCAAGGCCGACGACATGGCCAGCTGGCTGACCATCTTCGATTTCTACCGGGCCACCGGCCAGGTGGCTCCCTACGAGAGCCGCGCGGTGGATTTCACCACCCGCTTCCACCGCTCGCCGCCGCAGTGGTACGACATGCCGGGCGCCGTGGCCGCCATGACCGGCAAGGCGCCGTCCGACATGGCTTCGGCCAATATCCGCGCGCACTGGGTGTGCGAGGTCGAGCTGGATGCCTACTCGGTGGGCACCCTGCAGAACGTGCTGCAGCGTGCGCCGTCGCCGTGGGTGATCGACTGGTCGCCCCTGCGCACCCTGGACCAGAAAGCCGCCCGTGCGCTGTTGGGCATCTTCACGCTGTGGGGCGATCAGTCGGTGGAGCTGCGCTTCATCGGTGCCCATGCGCTGCGCGACTGCCTGCGCGACATGACGCCGGCCGGCCGCCGCGATGTGGAGCAGCTCTGGTGGGAGCTGCGCATGGCGGCGCTGAGGGTCATGAACCGCGCCGACGAGTTCGAACTCACCGCGCTCGACTTCTGCGTCACCTACGAGGTGTCGCCCCCGGGCTGGGAACGCCCCCGCTGCCGGTTTCAGCAGCAGCAGGGCGAGGCCGGATCGCCCGATGTGGACCAGTCGGTGCTGGGCGAATCGGTGCTGGAGCCGCTGTCGTCCACGCTGAGCGGCGAGTCGTCCACGCTGGGCAACACGCTGTCCGGCGGCGGGCAGCTGGGCATGGTGGAGCTCTCCGGCGAGGTGCGTGGCGATCCTCAGGCCACGCTGGACGCGCTCGAAGAGCGGCTGGCCGGCGCCGATGTGCTCATCATTTCCTGCCGCAACCTGATCCGGGTGGATTTCTCGGCCGCCGGCACCCTGCTCAACTGGGTGTCCCGCCACCATGCCGAAGGCCGCCTGGTGCAGTTCGTGGACGTGCACCGCCTGGTGTCGGCCTTCTTCCACGTCATCGGCATCACCGAGTACGCCAAGGTCGTGCTGCGCACCGACTGAGGCCGTGTCGCCCGGCAGGACGGCTTCACGTCCTGTTGCAATGGCCGTGCTGTCCGGGGGTTGATACCCCCGCCGGTGGCACCATCTGCTTCTTTCCCCTCACTTCCGTACCGCCATGGAATCGTTTCACGGAACCACCATCGTCAGTGTGCGCCGCCAGACCCCGCAGGGGGTGCAGGTGGCCATCGGGGGCGACGGGCAGGTGACCCTGGGTCACATCGTCGTCAAGGGCACGGCCCGCAAGGTGCGCAAGCTCTACCACGGCAAGGTGCTGGCCGGCTTTGCCGGCGCCACGGCCGATGCCTTCACCCTGTTCGAACGCTTCGAGGCCAAGCTGGAGAAGCACCAGGGCCACCTGGCCCGCGCGGCCATCGAGCTCACCCGCGACTGGCGCACCGACCGCGTGCTGCGCCGCCTGGAGGCCATGCTGGCGGTGGCGGACCTCAGTGCCAGCCTGATCATCACCGGCAACGGCGACGTGCTGGAGCCCGAGCACGGCATCGTCGCCATCGGCTCCGGCGGGGCTTACGCCCAGGCCGCGGCCAAGGCGCTGATCGACCACACCGAACTCAGCGCCGAGCAGGTGGTCCGACAGTCGCTGGCGATCGCCGGCGAACTGTGCATCTACACCAACATGAACCACACCATCGAGACTCTGGAGTAAAGCAATGAGCGCTGCGCCGGGCCGCCCCAAGCAAGCTCGCGCCCCCTCGGGGGGCAGCGACGTGCACGAAGTGACAAGCGTGGGGGCCACATGTCCTCCATGACGCCACAAGAGATCGTCTCCGAGCTCGACCGCTTCATCATCGGCCAGAAGGGTGCCAAGCGCGCCGTGGCCATTGCGCTGCGCAACCGCTGGCGCCGCCAGCAGGTCGACGAGAAGCTGCGGCCGGAGATCACGCCCAAGAACATCCTGATGATCGGACCCACCGGCGTGGGCAAGACCGAGATCGCTCGCCGGCTCGCCCGGCTGGCCGATGCGCCCTTCATCAAGGTCGAGGCCACCAAGTTCACCGAGGTGGGCTATGTGGGCAAGGACGTGGACAGCATCATCCGCGACTTGGCCGAGGTGGCGGTCAAGCAGGCGCGCGAAGTGGCCATGCGCCAGCACCGCACGCGGGCCGAGGATGCGGCCGAGGAGCGCATCCTCGACATCCTGATCCCGCCGCCGCGTTCCATGGGCTTCGAGCCCGCAGCGCCCGCCACCGATGGCGCAGCCCGTCAAGCCTTCCGCAAGAAGCTGCGCGAGGGGCTGCTGGACGACCGCGAGATCGAGCTGGAAGTGGCCGATGCCTTGCCCGCCATGGAAGTCATGGGGCCGGCCGGCATGGAGGCCATGGCCGACCAGCTCAAGGGTCTGTTCAGCCAGATCGGCGCCGGCCGCAAGAAGGCCCGCCGCCTGAAGATTGCCGAGGCCATGAAGCTGCTGGTGGACGAAGAGGCCGCCAAGCTGGTGAATGAGGACGAGATCCGCAGCAGCGCCCTGCACAACGCCGAGCAGAACGGCATCGTCTTCATCGACGAGATCGACAAGGTCACCAGCCGCAGCGACGGTGGCAGCACAGCCGAGGTGTCTCGGCAGGGCGTGCAGCGCGATCTGCTGCCGCTGGTGGAGGGCACGGCCGTGTCCACCAAGTACGGCGTGATCCGAACCGACCACATCCTGTTCATCGCCAGCGGCGCCTTCCACCTGGCCCGCCCGAGCGACCTGATCCCGGAGCTGCAGGGCCGTTTCCCGATCCGGGTGGAGCTGCAATCGCTGTCGGTGGCCGACTTCGAGGCCATCCTCACCCAGACCCATGCCTCGCTGGTGCGCCAGTACCAGGCGCTGCTGGCCACCGAGGGTGTGACGCTGTCCTTCACGCCGGACGGCATCCACCGGCTCGCGCAGATCGCCTTCGAGGTCAACGAGCGGACCGAGAACATCGGCGCGCGGCGCCTGTCCACCGTCATGGAACACCTGCTGGACGAGGTCAGCTTCGATGCGGTTCGCCTGGAAGGGCAGACGCTGCAGATCGACGCCGCCTATGTCGATGGCCGCCTGGGCGAGCTCAGCCGCAACGAGGATCTGTCCCGCTACATCCTTTGACCGCCGATGGCCTGCCGCAGGTCACCGATCGATCGCCAGAACGCCCCCGATACCCGGGGGCGTTTTGTTTTGAAGCATCACTTTCAGTGGCTTTTGTAAGTGCTTGCTTTTGATGCGTTTTTTCGTTTCGGGAGACTTGCAAAACCGCGCTAAGTGGTTGATTTCATTGAAAAAAAGTGTAGAGCCCCCGTTGCGCGCCCGACTTTTCCTGCTACAGTGGAAAAAAGTGCAATTAAGTGGTGAAAAGTGTCTTTCAAGGGCTGAACACAGTGTTCCAGGGTGCTTCCTCGCTGAGTCTCGATGCCAAGGGTCGGCTGTCCGTGCCGACCCGGCACCGTGACGCCCTGGGCGCGGCCGGCGGACAGCTCACCATCACCAAGCACCCGCACGGCTGCCTCATGGTCTTCCCGCGCGCCGCGTGGGAAGACTTCCGCACCCGCATCGCGGCCCTGCCCATGCAGGCCCAGTGGTGGAAGCGCATCTTCCTGGGCAATGCCATGGACGTGGACATGGATGCCTCCGGCCGTGTGCTGGTCTCGCCCGAGCTGCGGGCCGCTGCCGGCATCGAGAAGGATGCCGTCCTGCTGGGCATGGGTGCCTACTTCGAGCTGTGGGACGCCCAGGCCTACGCCGCCCAGGAGGCCGAGGCCATGAAGGGCGAGATGCCCGACGTGTTCAAGGACTTCTCGTTCTGAGGCCGGCAGTGCAAGGCACCTGGACCCATCAGACCGTCCTGCTGCAGGAAGCGGTGCAGGCCCTGGCCATCCGGCCGGACGGCCACTATGTGGACGCCACTTTCGGCCGGGGTGGGCACAGCCGCCTCATCCTGGAGCAGCTGTCGCCGGCCGGGCGCCTGACGGTGTTCGACAAGGACCCGCAGGCCATTGCCGTGGCCCAGGCGCTGGCGCAGTCCGATGCCCGCCTGACGGTGCGGCACGAAGGGTTTCGGCACCTCGGCCAGCTGGGAGAGGGGGTGGCCGACGGCGTGCTGATGGACCTGGGTGTCAGCTCCCCTCAGATCGACGACCCCGAACGGGGTTTTTCTTTTCGCAACGACGGCCCGCTGGACATGCGCATGGACACCACGCGCGGACAGAGCGTGGCCCAGTGGCTGGAAACGGCCGATGTTTCAACCCTGTCGGAGGTCATCCGTGAATACGGCGAAGAACGGTTTGCTCAACCGATTGCAAAGGCGATTGATCGTCGCCGACAGGAACGGGGCCCTTTTCGAACCACCGCCGAGCTGGCCGAAGTCGTGGCTGGCGCGGTCAAAACCCGCGAGCCGGGCAAGGACCCTGCAACGCGCACATTTCAGGCTTTTCGGATTTTCATCAACGCCGAGCTTGAAGAGCTGCAACAAGCGCTAGAGGCCAGCCTGTCGGTGCTCAAGGCCGGGGGGCGCCTGGTGGTGATCAGTTTCCATTCGCTGGAAGACCGCATCGTCAAGCAGTTCATGGCCGCGCACTCGCGCGCCGTGTACGACCGCCGTGCACCGTTCGCCGAGCCGCAGCCCATGCGCCTGGCCGATGCGCAGCGCGTCATGCCCTCGGCGGCCGAGGTGGCGGGCAATCCGCGCTCGCGCAGCGCGGTCATGCGCGTGGCCACCCGCACCGACGTGCCGGCGGAGGTGACCGCATGATCCGCCTGAACCTGGTCCTGCTGGTGGCGGTGCTGGCCAGCGCGTTCTACCTGGTGCACACCCAGTACGAGTCGCGCCGCCTGTACACCGCCATCGACCGCGCACAGGCCCAGTCGCGCAAGCTCGAATCCGAGCACGAACAGCTGCAGGTGCAGAAGCGGGCCCAGGCCACGCCGTCGCGCGTGCAGCAGCTGGCCACGCGCCAGCTTGACATGCGTCCGGTCACGCCCGGCATCACCGAGTACGTGGTGCTGCCGGCATCGGCCACCGCCCCTGCGGAGTCCGCCCGATGAGCCGCAGCATCAACTACACCTCCAGCCCGCTGCTGGCCAGCAAGACGCCGGTGTGGCGCAGCAAGTTCATCGTGGCCTGTCTCGCCCTGGCTTTTGCCGGGCTGGCGGGCCGCGCGGCTTATGTGCAGGTGTTCGGCAACGAGTTCTTCCAGCGCCAGGGCGAGGTGCGGTTCGCCCGCACGCTGGAGCTGCCGGCCAACCGGGGCAAGGTGCTGGACCGCAATGGCCTCATCCTGGCCTCCAGCGTGGTGGCGCAGAGCATCTGGGCCATTCCGGAAGACGTCGACAAGAACGATCCCAAGCTGGCCAAGCTGGCCAAGCTGCTGGACATGCCGCTGGCCGAGCTGCGCCGCAAGCTGGCCAACGAGGACAAGACCTTCGTCTGGGTGCAGCGCCAGGTGGACGAGCCGGTGGCCCGCCAGATCGCGGCACTCGAGATCAAGGGCATCTACCAGCGCCGCGAGTACAAGCGCGAGTACCCCGAAGGCGAGGCCGCAGCGCACGTGGTGGGCTTCACCAACGTGGAAGACCGGGGCCAGGAAGGCGTGGAGCTGACCTTCAACGAGCAGCTCTCCGGCCGCAACGGCTCGCGCCGCGTGATCAAGGACCGCCTGGGCCGCGTGGTGGAAGACGTGCGCGACGTGGTGCCGCCGGTGGACGGCCGCGACCTGCAGCTGTCCATCGACAGCAAGGTGCAGTTCTTCGCCTACCAGAAGCTCAAGGATGCGGTGCAGGCGCACAAGGCCAAGGCCGGCAGCGTGGTGGTCATCGACACCATCACCGGCGAGGTGCTGGCCCTGGCCAACTACCCCAGCTACAACCCCAACCGCCGCCGCAACCTCACCGGCGAGCAGCTGCGCAACCGGGTGCTCACTGACAGCTTCGAGCCGGGCTCCATCATGAAGCCCTTCATTGCTGCGCTGGCGCTGGAGAAGGGTCTGGTCCGGCCGGACACGCCGATCAACACGGCGCCGGGCCGCATCACCATCGGCGGCTCCACCATCAGCGACAGCCATCCGAACAATGTGCTGACCGTCAACGAGGTGATCCAGAAGTCGAGCAACGTCGGCACGGTCAAGATGGCCATGCAGATGAGCCCGCGCGAGATGTGGGAGACCTATGCCCAGGCCGGCTTCGGCCAGAAGCCGGTGGTGCCGTTCCCGGGCGCCGTGTCCGGCCGGCTGCGCCCCTACAAGACCTGGCGCCCCATCGAGCAGGCCACCATGAGTTACGGCTACGGCCTGTCGGCCTCGCTGTTCCAGCTGGCCCAGTCGTACACCGTGTTCGCCCGCGACGGCGAGCTGGTCCCGGTGACTCTGCTCAAGACCGACGAACCGGCCACCGGCGTGCGCGTGTTCAGCGAGAAGAACGCCCAGGCCGTGCGCCACATGCTGGCCATGGCCACCAGCGCCGGCGGCACGGCCGTCAAGGCCCAGACCATCGGCTATTCGGTGGGTGGCAAGACCGGCACCGCGCGCAAGCAGGAAGGCAAGGGCTATGCCGAGAAGAAATACCGCGCCTGGTTCGTGGGACTGGCCCCGGTGGAGAAGCCGCGCATCGTGGTGGCGGTGATGGTCGACGAGCCCAACAACGGCGTGTACTACGGCGGCCTGGTGGCCGCTCCCGTGTTTTCCGAGACGGTGCAGCAGACCCTGCGCATCCTGGGTGTGCAGCCCGACATGAGCGTGAAGCCGCAGATCGTCACCGAGGTGGTGGAGGAGTCGTTCTGATGATCCAGACGCTGCCCCAGCCCGACGCCGTGGCCCGCTGGCTGCACGCCACCGTGACCGGCACGCTGTGCTGCGACAGCCGCCAGCTGCAGCCCGGCGACGGCTTCATCGCCTGGCCCGGCGCGGCCACCGACGGCCGCCGTTTCGTGGCCGGCGCACTGGCCGCTGGCGCGGCCGCTGCCGTGGTGGAGCGCGAGGGTCTGGAAGCCTTCGATCTGAACGATGGCCGCGTGCTGGCCGTGCCTGGCCTCAAGGCCCAGGCCGGCGCCGTGGCCGCCGCCTTCTTCGGCCATCCCTCCCAGCAACTCGACATGGTGGCCTTCACCGGCACCAACGGCAAGACCTCGAGTGCCTGGTGGATGGCTCAGCTGCTCGACGCCTGCGACCGCCCCTGCGGTCTGGTCGGCACCCTGGGCATCGGCCGTCCGGGCCGCAGCGTGGTGCCCACCGGTCTCACCACGCCCGATCCGGTGCAGCTCCAGCGCAGCCTGCGGACCTTTGTGGATGAGGGGCTGCAGGCCTGCGCCATCGAGGCATCGTCCATCGGGCTGGTGGAGCAGCGCCTGGATGCCACGCGCATGAGCGTGGCGGTGTTCACCAACTTCACCCGCGACCACCTCGACTTTCACGGCAGCATGCAGGCCTACTGGGCCGCCAAGGCCCGGCTGTTCGACTGGCCCGGCCTGCAATCCGCCGTGGTGAATGTGGACGATCCGCAAGGCCGCGAACTGGCCGCTCGCCTGTCGCAACGCGCCAGTGCCGACCCGGCCGCACCCGATGTCTGGACCGTGGCCATCGATGCACCGGCAAGGCTGCGCGCCGAGCGGGTGCAACTCACCCGAAGCGGGCTGGCCTTCGATGTGATCGAGCGTCTGTCCCACGGCGCCGACAGCCCGGCCCTGCGGGTGGCGCTGCCGGTGGTGGGTCGGTACAACGTGCACAACCTGCTGGGTGTGCTGGCCGCTGCGCGCGCGCTGGATGTGCCGCTGGGCCAGGCCGTGGCCGCCTGCGCCGCACTGAGCGCGGTTCCCGGGCGCATGGAGCAGGCGCCGAGTGCCGACACCGAACCCCTGGTGCTGGTGGACTATGCCCACACGCCGGATGCGCTGGAAAAAGCCCTGCAGGCCGTGCAACCCCTGGCCGCCCACCGGGGCGGTGCCCTGTGGGTGGTGGTGGGCTGTGGCGGCGACCGCGATGCCACCAAGCGCCCGCTCATGGCGGCCGTGGCCTGCCAGCAGGCGGCCCGGGTGGTGCTGACCAGCGACAACCCGCGCAGCGAGGAACCCGCCGCCATCCTGCGCCAGATGCAGGCCGGTGTGCCGAGCGGCCGTGCAGTGCAGGTGATCGAGCAGCGGGCCGAGGCCATCGCCCATGCGGTGCAGACCGCCGCACCCGCTGACGTGGTGCTGATCGCCGGCAAGGGCCATGAGGACTACCAGGAGATCCGGGGTGTCAGGCACCCGTTTTCCGATCTGCAGCAGGCCACCCTGGCCCTGGCTGCGCGCGAGGTGACCCGGTGAAATCGCTGGCCGAACTCCTGCCCCTGCTCAGCGGCGCCCGTGCCGTGGGCCGCATGGACCAGCCCGTCCTGCGGGTGCACACCGACACCCGCAGCCTGCAGGCCGGCGACCTGTTCGTGGCACTCAAGGGCGAACGTTTCGATGCCCATGACTTTCTGCCCCAGGCCGCAGCGGCCGGCGCCGTGGCCGCGCTGGCCGAGCGCGGCCTGGCCGAGGCCGGCCTGGCGGGGGTCGAGGTGCCCGACAGCCACGCCGCGCTGATGGAGCTGGCCGCCCGCTGGCGCGGCCAGTTCGCCATGCCGCTGGTGGCCGTGACCGGCAGCAACGGCAAGACCACTGTCACGCAGATGGTGGCCAGCATCCTGCGTGCTGCGGTGGGCGGCGACGGCAGCTGCGCCCACGCCACCCAGGGCAACTTCAACAACGACATCGGCGTGCCGCTCACGCTGCTGCGCCTGCGCGCCCAGCACCGCCTCTCGGTGGTGGAACTGGGCATGAACCACCCCGGCGAGATCGAGCGCCTGGCCTGCATGGCGGCGCCCACCGTGGCGCTGGTCAACAACGCCCAGCGCGAGCACCAGGAGTTCATGGCCACGGTGGAAGCCGTGGCGCGCGAGAACGGCCAGGTCATCCGCGCGCTGGGCGTGGACGGCACGGCGGTCTTCCCGAGCGACGACACCTACACCCCGCTGTGGCAGGAAATGGCCGCCGGCCTGCGCACCCTGACCTTCAGCGACACCGACACCCGGGCCGATGTGCACGCCCTGGCCGCCCGCTGGGAAGGGCAGGGCTGGTTCGTGCACATGCACACACCGGCAGGTGACGCCGGCGTGCGGCTGGCCATTGCCGGGCGGCACAACGTGCGCAACGCGCTGGCTGCCGCCGCCTGCGCCCTGGCTGCCGGTGTCGGTCTGCCCGCCGTGGTGCAGGGCCTGCAGAACTTCGAGCCGGTGGGCGGGCGCTCGCGCACCCTGGGCCTGAACATCAGCGGCCGCCCGGTCACCCTGGTGGACGACACCTACAACGCCAACCCCGACTCGGTGCGTGCCGCCATCGAAGTGCTGGCCGAACTGCCGGGCCCGCACCTGCTGGTGCTGGGCGACATGGGCGAGGTCGGCGACCAGGGCCTGGCCTTCCACCTGGAGGTGCTGCGCCATGCCACCGCACGCGGTCTGCGTTCGGTGCATGTGGCCGGCACCCACATGGCCAATGCCACGGCGGCACTGAATGCCGGCGGCGAACCCGCGCCCCGCCACTGGACCGATGTGGCTGAACTGGCCAGCGCCATGGCCAGCATGGTCACCTGCACCGAGACGCCTGTGCGCAGCGTCCTGATCAAGGGCTCGCGCTTCATGCGCATGGAGCGCGTGGTGCAGGCCATCGCTGCGCTGGACCCCGCCTCATCCCACCCGAAGGATTCCTCACATGCTGCCTAGCCTGGCCCTGTGGCTGCAAGGCCTCCACCCCGACCTGAGCTTCCTGCGGGTGTTCCAGTACCTCACCTTCCGGGCGGTCATGGCCTCCATGACCGCGCTGCTGGTGGGCCTGGCGGCCGGACCGTATTTCATCCGTCGCCTGGCCGCGCTCAAGATCGGTCAGCCGATCCGCGAATACGCCATGCAGACGCACCTGAGCAAGGGCGGCACGCCCACCATGGGCGGCGTGCTCATCCTGTTCTCGATTGCCCTGTCCACGCTGCTGTGGTTCAACTGGAGCAACCGCTTCGTGTGGATCGTGCTGATCGTCACCCTGGGCTTCGGTGCCATCGGCTGGGTGGACGACTGGCGCAAGGTGGTCCACAAGGACCCCGAGGGCATGCGCTCGCGCGAGAAGTACTTCTGGCAGTCGGTCATCGGCCTGGTGGCGGCGTTCTATCTGGTGTTCGCCGTCTCCGAGACCAGCAACACCCGGGTGCTGGAACTGTTCGTGGCCTGGGTCAGCTCCGGCTTCACCATCGACCTGCCGCCGCAGTCCGGCCTGCTGGTGCCCTTCTTCAAGGAAATCAGCTACCCGCTGGGCGTGACCGGCTTCGTGGTCATGACCTACCTGGTCATCGTGGGTTCGAGCAACGCCGTCAACCTCACCGACGGGCTGGACGGTCTGGCCATCATGCCGGTGGTGATGGTGGGCTCGGCCCTGGGCGTGTTCGCCTATGTCACCGGCAACGCGGTGTTCGCGCCTTACCTGCTGCTGCCGCACATTCCGGGCGCCGGTGAACTGCTCATCTTCTGCGGTGCCATGGCCGGTGCCGGTCTGGCTTTTCTGTGGTTCAACACCCACCCGGCCCAGGTCTTCATGGGCGACGTCGGGGCGCTGGCCCTGGGCGGCGCGCTGGGCACCATCGCGGTGATCGTGCGGCAGGAAATCGTGCTGGCCATCATGGGCGGCATCTTCGTGGTCGAGGCCCTGTCCGTCATGCTGCAGGTGACCTGGTTCAAGTACACCCGCAAGCGTTACGGCACCGGTCGCCGCCTGTTCCAGATGGCGCCGCTGCACCACCACTTCGAGAAGACCGGCTGGAAGGAGACCCAGGTCGTGGTCCGCTTCTGGATCATCACCATGCTGCTGTGCCTGGTCGGTCTGTCCACCCTCAAGCTGCGCTGAGCACGATGCACGACCAGAACGTCCTCATCCTCGGACTCGGCATCTCGGGCCTGGCCATGGCCCGGTGGTGCACGCGCCAGGGTGCCCGCGTGACGGTGGCCGACACCCGGGAGGCACCGCCGCAGCTGCAAGCCCTGCGGGAGCGCTGCCCGCAAGCCGGCTTCGTCGGTGGTCCGCTGGACGAGACCTTGATGCAGCGCGAGGCCTGGACCCTGGTGGCCCGCAGCCCGGGCCTGTCGCCCGACAGCCTGTCGGTTGCCCGCGCCTGGGCCGAGCAGACCAGTACGCCCCTGGTCGGCGAACTCGACCTGTTCGCGCAGGCCCTGCAGCAGCTCGGCCAGCGCGACGAACAACCCTACCGACCGCAGGTGCTGGCCATCACCGGCACCAACGGCAAGACCACCGTCACCTCGCTCACCGGCCTGCTGCTGCAGCGCGCTGGCCAGCGCGTGGCTGTGGCCGGCAACATCGGCCCGGCGCTGCTGGATGTGCTGGCCGATGCGCTGGACGCCGAAGCCGCAGGCCGTGTGGCCGATGCCGAGCGTGAAGCCCAGGAGCGCGCCCGCGCCGAGCAGGAACAGGCCGAGCAGAAAGAGGCCGAGCGGGAGCAGGCCGCACCCGAGACCGCTGTGACGCCCGCGTCCCCCGTGGAGGCCGCTGCCGACGACGCCATCGAGCCGGACACCGGACGGGATGCCGAACCCGACGTGGATGCGCCGGCCGACGACGAACCGCTGCCGCTCCCGTCCGAGGACGACGAGCCGCCGGCCGTTGCCGCCCCCGTGTATGGGCCCCCGCCGCACCTGCCCACCGCCTGGGTGCTGGAACTCTCCAGCTTCCAGCTCGACGGCACGGCCGGCGGCGCCTGGGACAGCGTGCCCACCGCCGCCACGGTGCTCAACATCACCGAAGACCACCTCGACTGGCACGGCAGCATGGCCGCCTATGCCCAGGCCAAGGCGGCCATTTACGGCACGGCTGCCCTGATGGTGCTCAACCGCGACGATCCCACCGTCATGGGCTTCCAGCCCCCGCTGGTGACGGTGAAGGTCTCCAACCGCAACCGTCAGGTGCCCGCACGGCCCTGGGCCAGCTTCGGCCTGGATGCGCCCACCCGCCCCGGCGACTGGGGCGTGGAAACCGTCAACGGCATGGCCTGGCTGGTGCGTGCAGTGGCGCTGGATGAAACCCGTGCCCGGGGCCGCCAGGCACCGGGTGAGGACGAGGTGTATTTCCAGCGCCTGATGCCGGTGGACGCCCTGCGCATCCGGGGCCGGCACAACGCCGCCAATGCCCTGGCCGCGCTGGCCCTGGCCACCTCCACCGGCGCCAGCCTGGCGCCGATGCTGCACGGCCTGCGCGAATACCGGGGCGAGCCGCACCGGGTGGAGCCGGTGGGCATCGTGGGCGAGGTGGAGTATTTCGACGACAGCAAGGGCACCAACGTGGGAGCCACGCTGGCGGCCGTCACCGGCCTGGGCGCCGACCGCCGGCTGGTGGTCATCCTGGGCGGCGACGGCAAGGGGCAGGACTTCGCGCCGCTGGCCGCGCCGCTGGCCCGCCACGCGCGGGCCGTGGTGCTGATCGGTCGTGACGCTGCCGCCATCCGCGCCGCCGTCGGCCACACCCTGGCCGAACGCGGCGTGCCGCTGCACGATGCGGCCGATCTGCCGGCCGCCGTGCGGGCCTGCGCCGGCCTGGCCCAGCCCGGCGACGCGGTGCTGATGTCGCCCGCCTGCGCCAGCCTGGACATGTTCGACAACTATGTGCACCGCGCCCGCGTGTTCGTGGATGCGGTGGCCACCCTGGCCGCCGAGAGCGGCCAGAGCCTGGAGGGTGCGCTGTGAGCCGCCGCGCATCCGCTGCCGCCACCACCGCGCCGGTGCCGCTGTGGCAACGCCTGCGCAACCTGCTGGGCGGGGCTGGCGGCGACGGCCTGCCGGTGCGCCTGTCCAGCCGCAGCTACGGGAGCAGCCGTGACGGGGCCGTGCGCGAACTCGGCTTCGATCAGCCGCTGATGTGGGTGGCCGTGGCCCTGCTGGCCTGGGGTCTGGTGATGGTGTATTCGGCCTCGATCGCGCTGCCCGACAACCCCCGGTTCGCCAACTATGCGCAGACCCACTTCCTGATCCGCCACACCTTCTCGATCATGGTGGGCCTGATCGCCGCGCTGGTGGCGTTCCAGTTCCCCATGCGGGCCTGGGAACGGATGGCGCCCTGGCTGTTTGCGCTGGCCCTGCTGCTGCTGGTGCTGGTGCTCATTCCCTTCATCGGCAAGGGTGTCAACGGGGCGCGCCGCTGGATCTCCCTGGGCGTCATGAACTTCCAGCCCTCCGAGCTGGCCAAGCTGGCAGTGCTGCTGTATGCCGCCGACTACATGGTCCGCAAGATGGACGTGAAGGAGCGCTTCTTCAAGGCCGTCGCGCCCATGGGCGTGGCCGTGCTGGTGGTGGGCATGCTGCTGCTGGCCGAGCCCGACATGGGCGCCTTCATGGTGATCGTGGTCATCGCCATGGGCATCCTGTTCCTGGGTGGCGTGAACGCCCGCATGTTCTTCCTGATCGCGCTGCTGGCGGTCACCGCCTTCGCGGTGATGATCATGCTCAGCGACTGGCGGCGCGAGCGCATCTTTGCCTACCTCGATCCCTGGAGCGAGGAGCATGCCCTGGGCAAGGGCTATCAACTCTCGCACTCCCTGATCGCGATCGGCCGCGGCGAGCTGTTCGGCGTCGGCCTGGGCGGCAGCGTCGAGAAGCTGCACTGGCTGCCCGAGGCCCACACCGATTTCCTGCTGGCCGTCATCGGCGAGGAATTCGGCCTGGTCGGCCTGCTGGTGCTGATTTCCCTGTTCCTTTGGCTGACCCGCCGCATCATGCACATCGGCCGTCAGGCCATTGCCCTGGACCAGGTGTTTGCCGGGCTGGTGGCCCAGGGCGTGGGTCTGTGGTTCGGCTTCCAGGCCTTCATCAACATCGGCGTGAACCTGGGTGCGCTGCCCACCAAGGGCCTGACGCTGCCGTTCATGAGCTACGGCGGCTCGGCCATCCTGCTCAACATGGTGGCGCTGGCCATCGTGCTGCGGGTCGATTACGAAAACCGCCAGCTGATGCGGGGGGCACGGGCATGAGCGTCAGGCAGCCTTGCGCCCTCATCATGGCCGGTGGCACCGGTGGCCACATCTTCCCGGGTCTGGCCGTGGCCGAAGCCCTGCGCGAGCGCGGCTGGCGGGTGCACTGGCTGGGCGCGCCCGGCAGCATGGAAAGCCGGCTGGTGCCGCCGCGCGGCTTTGCGCTGGAGACCATCGATTTCGGTGGCGTGCGCGGCAAGGGCGCGCTCACGCTGGCCCTGCTGCCGCTGCGCCTGCTGCGCGCCTTCTGGCAGAGCATCCAGGTGGTGCGCCGGGTGCAGCCCGACGTGGTGGTGGGTTTGGGTGGCTACATCACCTTTCCCGGCGGCATGATGGGTGTGCTGCTGGGCCGCCCCCTGGTGCTGCACGAACAGAACTCGGTGGCCGGCATGGCCAACAAGGTGCTGGCCGGCGTGGCCGACCGGGTGTTCACCGCCTTCCCCGGCGCCATGCCCAAGGCCGCCTGGGTCGGCAATCCGCTGCGCGCGGCCTTCCTGCAGCAGCCGCCCCCGGCCGAACGTTTCCACGGCCGCAGCGGGCCGCTGCGCCTGCTGGTGGTGGGCGGCAGCCTGGGCGCCCAGGCGCTCAACCGCGTGGTGCCGCAGGCCCTGGCCCTGCTGCCCGAGGCAGAGCGCCCCCAGGTGCTGCACCAGAGCGGCGAAAAACAGATCGACGCCCTGCGCGCCGCCTATGCCGAGGCCGGCGTGCAGGCCGACCTCACCCCCTTCATCGACGACACCGCC
The DNA here is from genome assembly GCA_943370825.1 of Allobosea thiooxidans. Lineage (GTDB taxonomy): Bacteria > Pseudomonadota > Gammaproteobacteria > Burkholderiales > Burkholderiaceae_C > Hydrogenophaga. The sequence continues at coordinate 67,410 of CALRSR020000001.1, forward strand.
AGCGCCTATGCCCAGGCCGATCTGGTCATCGCCCGCGCCGGCGCCAGCACCGTCACCGAACTGGCGGCCGTGGGCGCCGCAGCGGTCTTCGTGCCCTTCCCGGCGGCGGTGGACGACCACCAGACCACCAATGCCCGTTTCCTGGTCGATGCCGGCGCTGCCTGGCTCGAACCCCAGGCCGGTCTGACCCCCCAGAAGCTCGCCCACCTGCTGCAGAGCGTCAACCGCACTCAGTTGCTGGGCATGGCCGAACGCGCCCGCGCCCAGTGCAAGCCTGGTGCGGTCGATGCGGTGGTGGCCGCCTGCCAAGAACTCGCGAAAGTCCCCGCTGCATGAAACACGCCATCCGTCACATCCATTTCGTGGGCATCGGCGGCGCCGGCATGAGCGGCATCGCCGAGGTGCTGCTCAACCAGGGCTTCCGCATATCCGGCAGCGATCTGGGCGAGAGCGCCACCACCCGCCGTCTTCAGTCGCTCGGTGCCGTGGTGCAGATCGGCCACGATGCCGCGAACATCGAGGGGGCCGATGCCATCGTCACCTCCACCGCAGTCAAGGCCGACAACCCCGAGGTGGTGGCCGCCCACGCCAAGCTGATTCCGGTGGTGCCGCGTGCCGTCATGCTGGCCGAACTCATGCGCATGAAGAAGGGCGTGGCCATTGCCGGCACCCACGGCAAGACCACCACCACCAGCCTGGTGGCCAGCGTGCTGGCCGAAGCCGGCATGGACCCCACCTTCGTCATCGGCGGGCGGCTCAACAGCGCCGGTGCCAATGCGGCGCTGGGCTCGGGCGAGTACATCGTGGTCGAGGCCGACGAGTCGGACGCGTCCTTCCTGAACCTGTTGCCGGTGCTGTCGGTGGTGACCAACATCGACGCCGACCACATGGACACCTACGGCCACGACTTCGGTCGCCTCAAGGGCGCCTTCGTGGAGTTCCTGCACCGCATGCCGTTCTACGGCGCGGCCGTGGTGTGCGTGGACGACGCCGCCATCCGCGAGATCCTGCCCCAGATCGCCCGTCCCATCACCAGCTACGGCTTCAGCGAGGACGCCCAGGTGCGCGCCCTTGACGTGCGGGCCGACGGCCCCGCCATGCGTTTTGTCGTGCAGCGCCGCAACGGCGTGCAGCTGCCCGATCTGGACGTCACCCTCAACCTGCCGGGTCGCCACAACGTGCTCAATGCGCTGGCCGCCATCGGCATTGCAGTGGAGCTGGGCGTGCCCGACGACGCGGTGCTGCGCGCGCTGGCCGGCTTCAAGGGTGTGGGCCGGCGCTTCCAGCGCTACGGCGAGGCGGCGCTGCCCGGCGGCGGCCACTGCACCGTGGTGGACGACTACGGCCACCACCCGGTGGAGATGGCGGCCACGCTGGCGGCGGCGCGCGGAGCCTTCCCGGGCCGGCGCCTGGTGCTGGCTTTCCAGCCGCACCGCTACAGCCGCACCCGCGACTGCTTCGAGGATTTCGTGAAGGTCATCGGCCAGGCCGATGCGGTGCTGCTGGCCGAGGTGTATGCCGCCGGCGAGGCCCCCATCGTCGCGGCCGATGGCCGTTCGCTGGCCCGCGCACTGCGGGTGGCGGGCAAGCTGGAGCCGGTGTTCGTGGACGACATCGCCGCCATGCCGCAATCGGTGCTGGACAACGCGCGCGACGGTGACGTGGTGCTGTGCATGGGCGCAGGATCCATCGGCACCGTGGCCGGAAAGATCATGGAGTTGGCGCAATGAATGTGAAGGAATTCGGCAAGGTCGCCGTGCTCATGGGCGGACGTTCCGCCGAGCGCGAGGTCTCGCTCATGTCGGGCACCGGTGTGCTCAAGGCCCTGCAATCGAAGGGCGTGGATGCCCATGCCTTCGACCCGGCCGAACGCGATCTGGGCGATCTCAAGCGCGAGGGCTTTGCACGCTGCTTCATCGCCCTGCACGGCCGCTTCGGCGAGGACGGCACGGTGCAGGGCGCGCTCGAACTCATGGGCATTCCGTACACCGGCCCGGGCGTCATGGCCTCGGCCGTGGCCATGGACAAGCTCATGACCAAGCGTATCTGGCTGGCCGAAGGCCTGCCCACGCCGGCCTGGCGCCAGGTGCGCAGTGCCGCCGAGACCCGTGCCGCTTTCGCCGCACTGGGCTCTCCCATGATCGTCAAGCCGGTGCGCGAAGGCTCCACCATCGGCCTGACCAAGGTCACCACGCTCGATCAGTGCGATGCCGCCTACGCCCTGGCCGCCGGCCAGGACCCGATGGTCATGTGCGAGCAGTTCATTGCCGGCGACGAGGTCACCTGCCCGGTGCTGGGCACCGGTGACCAGGCCCGCGCCCTGCCGGTGATCCGCATCGTGGCGCCCGACGGCAACTACGACTACCAGAACAAGTACTTCACCGACGACACGAAATACCTGGTGCCTTGCGGCCTGCCCGAGGGCGAAGAGGCTGCCATCCAGGCCCTGGTGCTCAAGGCCTACCTCACCCTCGACTGCCGGGGCTGGGCCCGCGCCGACGTGATGATCGACGCCGCCACCCGAAAGCCCTACCTGCTGGAGATCAACACCTCGCCCGGCATGACCGGCCACTCGCTGGTGCCCATGTCGGCCCGCGCCACCGGTCTGGCCTACGAAGACCTGTGCCTGACGCTGCTGGCCAGCGCCGCGCGCGACAACGCCTGACCGCCCACCCATCCACCTCATGAGCACCACCGACATGCCCCTGGACGTGAAGCTGATGGCCCTGGCCACGCAGCTCATGCTGGGCCTGCTCGCGCTCATGTGCCTGGGTGCGCTGGGCACCTGGCTGCTGCGCCACCCGGTGTGGACCGTCAAGGCCATCGAGGTGCAGGGCGATGTGCAGCACCAGAACGCGGTCGGTTTCCGCGCCCACCTGGCCACCCAGATGAAGTCGCGCGTGTCGTCCAACTTCCTGACGGTGGACCTGCAGCAGGTGCGCGAGCTGTTCGAGCAGGTGCCCTGGGTGCGCAGCGCCGTGGTGCAGCGCGAATTCCCCAACCGCCTGCGGGTGACGCTGGAAGAGCACGAGGCCGTGGCCTGGTGGGACCAGTCGGGCTCCGGCCGCCTGGTCAACCGCCAGGGCGAGGTGTTCGAGGCCTCGCCCGACGACAGCGACGGCCTGCCCGAGCTCGCCGGTCCCACCGGGCAGTCGGCCCAGGTGCTGGTGGTGTTCCGCCTGCTGCAGCCCGAGCTGCAGCGGCTCGATCTGGACCTGGACCGCCTGGAACTCAACGAGCGGGGAAGCTGGCGCGCCCGCCTGGACAGCGGTGCCGTGGTCGAACTCGGCCGGGGCACGCCCGACGAGCTGCTGCAGCGACTGCGCCGTTTCACCGCCACGCTGAACCAGCTCACCCAGCGTTATGCCGGCGCCCTGCAGTCGGTCGATCTGCGTTACCCCAATGGCTATGCGCTGCGCGTGCGCGGCGTGACCACCACCGACCCCTCCGCCACCCCGGTCCCGCCGCGACCCGGCCGAGCCCCGGCACGCCCGAGTCCCGCCCGACCCACCACCCGATAGAACCGAAGACCCACAGAACATCATGGCCAAGGAATACAAGGATCTCGTCGTCGGACTGGACATCGGCACCGCCAAGATCATGGTGGTGGTGGCCGAGGTGCAGCCGGGCGGCACGCTCAAGCTCGCCGGGCTCGGCGTGTCGGCCAGCCACGGCCTCAAGCGCGGCGTGGTGGTCAACATCGACGCCACGGTGCAGAGCATCCAGCAGGCCCTCAAAGAGGCCGAGCTCATGGCCGACTGCCGCATCGCCCGCGTCTACACCGGCATCACCGGCAGCCACATCCGGGGTATCAACAGCAGCGGCATGGTGGCCATCAAGGACCGCGAGGTCACGCCCACCGACGTGGCCCGCGTCATCGAGACCGCCAAGGCCATCAACATCTCCACCGACCAGCGCCTGCTGCTGGTCGAGCCGCAGGAATTCGTGATCGACGGGCAGGAAGTGAAGGAGCCCATCGGCATGAGCGGCATCCGCCTCGAAGCCAAGGTGCACATCGTCACCGGCGCCCAGAGCGCGGCCGAGAACATCATCAAGTGCGTGCGCCGCTGCGGCCTGGAGGTGGACCAGCTCATGCTCAACCCGCTGGCTTCCAGCCAGGCGGTGCTGACCGACGACGAGAAGGAACTCGGCGTGGCGCTGGTGGACATCGGCGCCGGCACCACCGATGTGGCCATCTTCAGTGGCGGAGCCATCCGGCACACGGCGGTCATCCCGATCGCCGGCGACCTGATCACCAGCGACATCGCCATGGCCCTGCGCACGCCCACCAAGGACGCCGAGGACATCAAGGTCGAGAGCGGCTGCGCCAAGCAGCTGCTGGCCGACCCGGACCAGCAGGTCGAGGTGCCCGGGCTGGGCGACCGGGGCCCGCGCATGCTCAGCCGCCAGGCCCTGGCCGGCGTGATCGAGCCGCGCGTGGAAGAGATCTTCTCGCTGGTGCAGCAGGTGGTGCGCGACAGCGGCCACGAAGAGATGCTCTCCAGCGGCATCGTGCTCACCGGTGGCAGCGCCGTCATGCCCGGCATGGTCGAGCTGGGGGAAGACATCTTCCTCAAGCCGGTGCGCCGTGGCGTGCCCAACTACACCAGCGCCCTGTCCGACATGGTGGCCCAGACCCGGGCATCGACCGTGATGGGCCTGCTGGAAGAAGCCCGGCTGGCCCGGGTGCGTGGCCACAAGGTGGCGCAGAAGGCCGGCTCGGTGTCGGGCGCCTTCGAGCGCGTCAAGAACTGGTTCGTCGGGACATTTTGATGAAGCCCCCCCGCCACGCTCCGCGTGACCCCCCGAGGGGGGCGGCGCCAGCGGCCTGGCCAAGCCAGTTCCGCGGCGCCCCGCGCTTCTTCGTCGCTCGACGGCGACGATGTTGCACAGGACCGCCCGACGGTTGAGCGCACCGAACCAAACCGCACGAATTGATTCACAGAAACCCGCAGACAGGCAACTGCACCAGGAGAACCCCATGAGCATCGAAATGATCGAAGTCGAAGAATTCAACCAGGGCACCCAGATCAAGGTGATCGGCGTCGGTGGCGGCGGCGGCAACGCCGTGGAGCACATGATCGCCCGCAACGTCCAGGGCGTGGAATTCATCTGCGCCAACACCGATGCCCAGGCACTGACCCGCAGCGCCGCCCACAAGACCATCCAGCTCGGCCTCACCGGCCTGGGCGCCGGCAGCAAGCCCGACAAGGGCCGTGACGCCGCCGAGCAGGCCGTGGACCAGATCCGCGAAGCCATTGCCGGCGCGCACATGCTGTTCATCACCGCCGGCATGGGCGGCGGCACCGGCACCGGCGCCGCACCGGTCATTGCCCGCGTGGCCAAGGAAATGGGCATCCTCACCGTGGGCGTGGTCACCAAGCCCTTCGACTGGGAAGGCGGCCGCCGCATGACCAACGCCGACGGCGGCCTGGCCGAGCTGGAGGCCAACGTCGATTCGCTGATCGTCGTGCTCAACGAGAAGCTGCAGGAAGTTCTGGGCGACGACATCACCCAGGACGAGGCCTTTGCCCATGCCAACGACGTGCTCAAGAACGCCGTGGGCGGCATCGCCGAGATCATCAACGAGTACGGCAACGTCAACGTCGACTTCGAGGACGTGCGCACCGTCATGGGCGAGCCCGGCAAGGCCATGATGGGCACCGCCACCGCTGCCGGCCCTGACCGTGCCCGCATCGCGGCCGAGCAGGCCGTGGCCTGCCCGCTGCTGGAAGGCATCGACCTCTCCGGCGCCAAGGGCGTGCTGGTGCTGGTGACGGCCGCCAAGGGTTCGCTCAAGCTGTCCGAGTCCAAGCTGGCCATGAACACCATCCGCGCCTATGCCTCGCCGGAAGCGCACGTGATCTACGGCGCCGCCTACGACGACAGCCTGGGCGACGAGATGCGCGTCACCGTGGTGGCCACCGGCCTGTCGCGCCAGGGCGCCCGCCGCACCGCGCCGCCGCTGCAGGTGCTGCGCACCGGCACCGACAACGTGCCCTTCAACGTGCCCACCATGAACGCCGCCGTGGCCGGCCCCGGCGCCGCCGCCCCGGCCGCCCAGCCCGACTACCAGAGCATGGCCGTGCCCAGCGTGTGGCGCACCAACCGCACCCAGGCCGCCGCCCGGGTGGACGCCCTGGCATCCGGCGGCATGGACGACTTCGAGATCCCGGCCTTCCTGCGCAAGCAGGCGGACTGATCCCGGCTCCGACCGGGCGGCCATCGAAGGCATAGCTTTCCTTCATGCCGCCCGGCGGACCGAAAACTTAAAATCGCCGGATGCTTGCGCAACGAACCCTCAAATCCCTGACCAAGGCGGTCGGCGTCGGCCTGCACAGCGGTCAGCGGGTGGAACTCACCCTGCGGCCGGCCGCGCCCGACACCGGCATCGTGTTCCGCCGGGTCGACCTGCCCGAGCCGGTGGACATCCCGGTCAATGCCCAGGCGGTCACCGACACCCGGCTGGCCTCCACCATTTCCAGCGGCGGCGCCAAGGTGCACACCATCGAGCACCTCATGAGCGCCTGCGCCGGCCTGGGGCTGGACAACCTCATGGTCGACATCACCGCCGAAGAGGTGCCCATCCTCGACGGCTCGTCCGCTTCGTTTGTGTATCTGCTGCAGAGCGCCGGCATCGTCACCCAGAACGCACCCAAGCGCTTCATCCGCGTCACCCGCCCGGTGGAGGTGCGCGAGGGCGAGGGCCGCAGCCTGAAATGGGCCCGGCTGGAGCCGTACCACGGTTACAAGCTCAGCTTCGAGATCGAGTTCGACCATCCCGCCGTCAACTCCACCGGCCAGCGGGTGGAATTCGACCTGGGCAGCGGCAACTACTCGCGCGAGATCGCCCGCGCCCGCACCTTCGGCTTCACCCGTGATGTGGAGATGATGCGTTCTCACGGTCTGGCCCTGGGCGGCGGACTGGACAACGCCATCGTCATGGACGATGTGAAGGTGCTCAACGCCGACGGCCTGCGCTACGGCGACGAATTCGCCAAGCACAAGATCCTGGACGCCATGGGCGACCTCTACATCGTGGGCAAGCCCCTGCTGGCCGCCTACACCGCCTTCCGCAGCGGCCATGCCATGAACAACCAGCTGCTGCGCGCCCTGCTGGCCCAGCCCGACGCCTATGAGGTGGTCAGCTTCGAGCGCGACCGCGAAGCCCCCGCCGGCTTCGCCCAGCTGGCCCCGGCCTGGTAAGCCGCTTTCCACGCACCTCAACATGCTGCTGTTCCGCTGGACCGTCATGCTGCTGCTGCTGGCGGCCGGCGTGTGCTTTGCCTTCTACATCGGCACCGGCCAGGCCCGCTACCGCCAGTGGGGTCTGGTCATCCTCAAGTGGACGGTGCTCGCCGCCCTCGGCTTCTTCGGCGTGCTCATCCTCGAACGCCTGGTCTGACGGCCGACCTGGCCCCGATGCCGCTCACCCGCTGGGCGGTCACGCCCCGCCGCCAAAGCCCCGAATCGACCGGCGGCTGCAACGCCAGCCTCAGTCCTGCTACCCATCCACATTCCCGCAAAAAGGCGTGATCCCGGGTTCGTTGTGGACCCCGCCGGGCGGGCCACGAATCATGGAGTCGGGTATGGAATGTCTTGCGGGTGCAGGTAAGTTGTTGGTGGGACTGGCTGTTGGTATCGGCAAAGGTGCCATGCGGCTTGGGAGTCACGTCCGCAACCGTGCCACGCCGGACCCGTTGACCTCGCAAGCCGGTCAACCGCCCAAGCAGACGGTTATCAGCGCCAGCACCACCGTGTCCGAGGCCTCTGTTGATGGCTCGCTGGAGCCGGCCAATGACCTGCCGCAGGGGTCTGTCCAGCACAAGCCGGTCAGCACGCAGATCGTGCAGGCTTATGTGGAAAGCCTCTCCGAGGTTTCCAGCCAGCTTGCTGATGTGTCTTCGCAGGCACATTCCCAAGGGCTTACTCAGCCACTGCAGACGCAGTTGAAGCAAGTGGTCAGCACCCATGTCGATGCCGTCACCGTCCACCTGCCGGTGGCCTTCGGCATGCCGTCCAGTGCCATCAGGGACTGGTTGCTGGCATACAGCGGCCCCCCTTCAGACATCGCCAGCGCCTTGCAAAGTTTTCTTACCACTCAGTTGGGGCAATCGGGCCATGGTGCTGAAGCGGCCAGCTGGTTGTACCAACAGGTGTTGTCCGCCGGGTCTACCTGCCTGGCCAGTCAGGCGACGGATGTTTCGCGACAGCGCCAGTACCTCGATGCAGCCGCCGATGAAGTCCGGCAGTTGAGCGTCCAATTGAAGGCCACAGATGCCATCCAGCAGCTCACCGGCGGCTGGAACCAGGGTCGCCAGGCCGAGCAGAACAATGAAAAGGTCGAGGCGTTGCAAAAGCAGATCCGCCAAGGCGGCGCGCCAGGCGCTCATCCGATACAGACTCCAGTGAGCAAGAAGGCGACCGATCTGGATGAGCGGTCATCCAGCGAAGACGATGACAGGGCCGATGGAGCGCATGATGCATTCGTTCTGCAATTGAGTGCCCGGATCGCGCAGGTGCAGGCCCACAAATTCGATCCCGGGCAGGGTGATTCCATTCTCAATGATCTGACTGCCAAGCTGGAGAAGGTGCTGAAGGAAAAGCTCTCCCGGTTGGGTGATGCTCCCTCCCACTGGCGCTTGATCAGCGGGACGGAAACGTGCGCCGCATGGAAAGACGTCCGTAAAGTTTTGAAGGATTCATGCGATGGTAGAGGCTTGAATGCTGGGCATGCGACGGAATGCGAGCGGTACATCCTGGCCTGGGCATATCTCAAACATGCACGTGATGACCATGACTCAGCCAATGATCGTTTGGCGAGTGTGCTTGCCGGGGTCAAGGATCTCTGCAGTTTTGACCGCTCCATCCATGGGTGGGAAGACCCCGGCAATGACAATTTTGTTGCCGCCCTTGCGTTCATCCAGCAATCCAGCCCACCGCCCGATCTGAAGTGGAGCGCCCCATCGGCGGCTGTCCGGACCGACGATCAGGCCCACGCCGATACGAAGAAAAAGAAGAGGAAGCAAAACGCATCGACGCCTAAAGTCGTCTTTTTGAAGAAGCTGAATGGCCAGAGCGTTATTCCTGAAACAGACAAGAAGAAGAGCGATGAGCGGGTGCGCGACAGGAAAGTCTTGCCTGCCACCAAGCACCGCCTCGAGGCTGCCACGCGCCACACTGGCATAGAAAGAAAAGTAGCATCCGCGTTCGAAAGCCAACAAGATGCTTACGCTGAGGTGGCCGGCCAGTACCGAGTCTCTCCCTCTGAAACCCGCAGGACGCAGCTCCCGGCTGCACCGAATCTCCCGGTAGGGGACGACGATTCCTCGACGGGTCAGTAACTCCGCCCGTCCTTGTACGCCGCATGCGTGCGCGCCTTCAGCGGCGCCACGCGTTCAATGGCCTGTGTGGTGCGGCTGACCTGGGCATGGGTGATGGCCAGGCCCAGGGCGTCGGCGGCGTCCTTGCCGGGCTGGCCGGGCAGGGCGAGCAGGCGCTGCACCATGGCCTGCATCTGTTCCTTGGTGGCGCGGCCGTAGCCCACCACCGCTTTCTTCAGCTGCAGCGCGGTGTATTCGGCCACCGGCAGGTCGTTGACCACCAGGGCGGTCAGGCAGGCGCCCCGGGCCTGGCCCAGCAGCAGCGTGGCCTGCGGGTTGACGTTGACGAACACGATCTCGCACGCCGCCACCTGGGGCTGGTAGCGGCCCACCACCTCGGTGATGCCGTCGAACAGCACCTTCAGCCGCCCGGGCAGCAGGGCGCCGTCGCGCGGGCTGGTGGTGATGGTGCCGCTGGCCACGTAGTGCAGGCGCGGGCCATCGACGTCGATCACGCCGAAGCCGGTGCACTGCAGGCCGGGGTCGATGCCAAGGATGCGCATGGGTTGCCTCTGTGGGGGCGGTGGGCTCAGAGCTGGAAGGTCCAGCGCACCGAATGGAAGAACACCGGCGCGGCCAGACACAGGGCGTCCACCCGGTCGAGCAGGCCGGCCGCGCCGGTGACCGACTTGCTGGCACCGCCCCAGTGGGTGACGCCCCGGTCGCGCTTGATGGCCTTCATGACCACATGGCCCAGGGTGCCGGCCACGCAGGCCACCAGGGCCATGGCCAGCGCGGGCAGGGGCTTGAACGGGGTCAGGCCGGCCAGCAGCGCGCCCACCAGACCGCCGGCCAGCAGGCCCATGCCCCAGCTGCGCCAGTGAAAGCTGTCGCTGATGGCCGGTGCCACCGGCCGTTGCAGCCCGCGCGCGGCCAGGTGCTGCACCAGCATGCAGGTCTGCACCACCAGCACCAGAAAGAACACCAGGAAGGCGTTGTTGCCCTGCCAGCGCGGAAACTCCAGCAGCAGCAGCGCCGGCACATGGCTCAGGCCGTACACGCAGACCATGATGCCCCACTGCAGCTTGGCATTGCGTTCCAGGAAGCGGTGCGGGTCGTTGCGCAGGGCGCTCACCACCGGGATGGCCAGGAACACATAGACCGGAATGAACACGGTGAACAGGGCCACCTGACCGGTCCAGACCAGGGCGTACTGCACCGGCAGCACCACGAAGAAGGCCAGTACCAGGCTGCGGTGGTCGCCTCGGCGGGTGGGCGAGAGGCTGATGAATTCGCGCAGCACGAGGAACGACACCAGCCCGAACAGCACGATGGCCACCTGCGGCCCGGCCGTCCAGCCGACCCAGAACACGATGGCCATGATCCACGAGGTGCGCAGCAAGGCCTGGTTGTCCAGCTGGCGTTGCTGGCGGCGGTGGGCGGCATCGGCGTCGATGTCGGTGGCCGACCGCTCGCGCAGCGACAGCAGTACCTGCACCACGGTGGCCAGGGCCAGCAGGCCGAACACGGCCACGAACAGCAGGCTGACCTGCTGGCCGGGTGTGAGGCTGCGCAGGAAGCTGCCCATGTCAGATGTCCCTCAGGGCCATGACGGCCAGCCGCGCGCGGGTCAGGAAATCGGCCCTGGGTTCGTCGGCACCCAGGCGGATCGGTTCGCCGAAGGTCACCGAGCACAGCACCGGTACCGGCACCACCTCGCCCTTGGGCATGACGCGCTGCACGTTGTGGATCCAGGTGGGCACCAGCACCACCTCGGGGAACCGCTGCGCCAGGTTGTACAGGCCGCTCTTGAACGGTTGCGGGTCTTCCTCGAAGCCGCGCGTGCCTTCGGGGAACAGGATGAGCGAATCGCCGCTTTCCAGCGCCTGGATCAGGGGCTGCAGGGGGTCTTCGTCGCCCTTGCGTTCGCGCTCCACATACACCGCGTTGAACACCTCGGTGGTGATCCACTGCTTCAGGCGCGAGGCGGTCCAGTAGTCCCGCGCGGCAATCGGGCGGGTGATGCTGCGCAGCTCCTGCGGCAGCGCGGCCCAGATGAGCACCAGGTCGGCATGGCTCTGGTGGTTGGCAAAGTAGATGCGCTGTTCGGCCTTGGGCGGGCAGCCGTGCCAGCGGGCCTGCGCGCCGGTCAGCAGCCGCACGAAGCCCAGCAGCGCGTAACCCATGGCGGTGGCGGCCAGCCTCATGGCAGGGCCACTGCGCCCATGCGCGCCACGATGGTGCCGGTGCGGCGGGCGAGATACGCCGATCCCTGGCGGGTTTCAAAGAAGCGGGGGCTGGGCAGCATCACCGCCAGACGGGCCGCTTCATGGGGGGTGAGCCGGCTGGCCGGCTTGCGGAAGTAGTGCTGGGCGGCGGCCTCGGCCCCGAAGATGCCTTCGCCCCATTCCACGCTGTTGAGGTAGATCTCCAGGATGCGCTGCTTGCTCAGCACCGCCTCCAGCATGAGGGTGAGCACCAGTTCCTGGCCCTTGCGCAGCAGCTGGCGCTCGCCGGATAGCAGCAGGTTCTTGGCCAGCTGCTGGGTGATGGTGGAGCCCCCCACGATCTTGGGTTCACGCGCCGGGCGGGCCGGGTTGCGCGCGGCGCGCTGTTCGGCCTGGGCCTGGCGGCGCTCGTTCTTCTGCCACGCGGTCTGTATGGCCTCCCAGTCCACGCCGCCGTGGTCCACGAAGCCGGCGTCTTCCGAGGCGATCACGGCGCGCTGCAGGTGCGGGCTGATCTGGCCCATGGGCACCCACTGCTGCTTCCAGTGCCAGGTGTTGTCGCCCTGCAGGCTCTCGCGCGCCACCCGGAAGGCCTCGGACCGCTGGAAGGCGGTGCTGTGCGGATCGGCCCAGGCCATGAAGGCAATGCGCCCCAGAAAGGCCAGCTGCAGCGCCACACCGGCGAGCAGCAGCCACAGCAGCCAGCGACCGAAAGCCCGCACCCGGGGCCTCCCTTACTGCGAGGAGAGCTGCGTCTGCAGCCCGTCCTCGCGGGTGAAGCGGAAGCGCGAGACCACCACGATCTGGTCGGCCTGCTGGCGCATGGCGGGGGAAAAGGTGCCGAAGGACAGGGCCCGCACGATGGCCTGCGCACGGCGGTCGAGCAGCGGAATGCCCGAACCCTGCACCACCTCGGTGGCCAGCACCTGCCCGGTGTGGTTGACCGTGATGATCATGGTGAGCTCGCCATAGAGCTTGCGCCCGTCCACTTCCGGGAACTGGGTGGTGCCGCGTTCCTCGATGCGCCGGCGCAGCTCGTCGTAGTACACCGCGTACACCACCTCGCGGGTGGAGGGGCTGATGTAGCGCTTCTTGGGTCGGGCGTTCTCTTCGTTGATGCGCTTCTCGATCTCGGCCAGCGCCTTCACCAGGGCCTTGCGGCGCTCCTCGCGCTCCTGCGCCTCGCTGGTGCTGGCGGTGGCCCGCGGGTCGGGCGGCGGCAGGTTGGCCAGGGCCTTGCGCACCTGGGCCAGCATGCGGTTCTGCTGTTCCTTCAGGGCCTCGATGCGGCGGGCGTCGTCCTCGGCCGAATCGCCCAGCCGGGCGGTGGCCGACGACGGCAGGGGCGAGGTGGCCCGGCCGCGTTCGGCTTCGCCGCCACCGGCCAGCGAGGCCTGGGCCAGGGCAGCGGCCTTCTCCGGCTGCTGGTCGCTGCGGGCATTGACCAGGATCACCTCGAGCGGCGTGTCCTTGAAGGTCCGCTCGATGGCTTCCGGGTTGACGAAGCGGATGGTCAGCAGCGCGGCATGGACCAGCAGCGAAAACGCCAGCGCCCACTGCAAGGTGGAGAAGTTGCGCAGCCGTGACATGCCGGAGGATTTCACGCGGCGGATTATCCGTTCTCGGCCGCCCCGGTGGCAGCGGTCGGGTTGTCGCCTTCGTTCACGTCGATGGCCAGGGCGATCGGGGCGGCCAGGGCTTCGTCGTCCTCGGGCTCGGTGGCATCGTCGGCGGCGCCATCCGCCGGTTCGTCGGCCGGGCTGTCCAGCCGCTCGATCACGGTGCCGTGCACCTCGAGCGTGATGTCGTCGCTCTGGCCCAGCCGCACCCGCACATGGGCACCGCGCGGCAGACCCTCGGCGCCCAGCACCTGCATCACCAGCGGCAGGTCGTCGGCCCGCACCAGGTTGTCGCGGATCAGGCTGGCGGTGAGCTCGGTGATGCCGTTCTGGCGCAGGTACTGCAAGGTCCAGAAACGCTCCATGCCCCCCTGGAAGCCGTTGTAGGCGCTGTAGGCGGCGTCGAACGCGCTGATGACCGAGAACAGGTTGGCGTCCTTCGGCTTGAAGGGCGCGGCCAGAGCGGCGGTCTTGCCGTGCCGGGCGCAGGCAATGATCTGCCACTGGTTGACCAGGTCCACATAGCGGCGCAGGGGCGAGGTGCTCCAGGCGTAGCACTTGACGCCGATGCCGGCGTGCGGCTGTGCCTTGGTGCCCATGCGGACCTTGATGCCCGGGGCCATGCTGGCCTGGCTGCGGTAGATGCCGGGCACGCCGCAGTCGGCCAGCCACTGGCCCCAGGTGCTGTTGGCCAGGATCATGGCCTCGGCCACCATCAGGTCCAGCGGGGCGCCGCGCGAACGGGTGCCGATGAGCACGCGCTCGCTGCCGTCGGGCTCGCTGCCCTGCACGCCTTCGAGGCGGAAGGTGTAGTCGGGACGGGTGAAGTTCTCGGGTTTGCCGCGCACCACTTCGCGCTGGGCCTTGAGGTGCCGCGCCAGCCGCCACAGGAAGGCCAGCTGGGGCTGCAGGCCGGCGATGTCGGCCGGGGCGGCATCGGACGCTTCGCCGTCCAGCCAGGCCGGGGTGACGACGGCATCGAGCTTGTCGTGCCGCAGGTTGTGGGCAATGGGCACCCGCTCCAGCTCGGTGCGGCTGTCCTGCACCGTCAGCGTGGCCTCGTCGAAGCTGACATACAGCGACACCGCCGGGCAGTCGCGCCCGGCTTCCAGGGTGTAGGTGCTGACCACCTCGTCGGGCAGCATGGTGATCTTGTGGCCCGGCATGTACACCGTGGACAGCCGGCCGCGAGCGACCTGGTCCAGCGGGCTGTCGGGCTGCACCGCCAGGCCTGGCGCGGCAATGTGGATGCCCAGCACCACGGTGCCGCTGCCCAGGCCCTGCAGCGAGAGGGCGTCGTCGATCTCGGTGGTGGCCGAGTCGTCGATGGAGAACGCCTGAACGGGCGCCACAGGCAGTTCCTCGGCCACGGCCGGTGCCTGCAGCGCCGGGAAACCGGTGCCCTTGGGGAACTGCTCGAACAGGAAGCGTTGCCAGTGGAACTGGTAGGCGCTGGTGATGGCGCCGGCGTTCTGCAGCAGGGCCAGGGGCGCGGCGTGGCTGCTGCGCGCGGCCTCCACCACGGCCTTGTACTCGGGCGCGTTCTTGTCCGGCTTGAACAGGATGCGGTAGAGCTGGTCCCGGATGGGCTCGGGGCAGCGGCCGGCCACCAGTTCGGCCGACCAGGCCTCGATCTGGGCCTGCAGCTGCTTCTTCTTCTCGATGGCGGCCAGCGCCTGCGCCAGGATCTCGGGCGGTGCCTTGCGGTAGCGGCCCTTGCCGGCGCGGCGGAAATAGTGCGGCGCGCCCTGCAGCGTGATGAGTGCAGCCACCTGCTCGGTGGCACCGGCCGAGGCGCTGAAGTACTCGGCCGCCAGATCGGCAAAGCCGAACTCTTCCTCGGGGGCGAATTCGTAGGCCAGGTCCAGCTCCATGGTGTCGGCCAGGGCCTGGGCGGCCTGCATGAGCTGGGCCGGGGCGGGCTTGTCGAAACGCAGCAGGGTGTTGGCGGCCTTGACCTTGACGCGCTTGCCGCTGTCCAGCTCCACTTGCAGGGAGCTTTCGGCTTCGGACATGAGACGGCCGGTCAGCAGTTTGCCGGCCTCGTCGAACAGGATGTGCATGCGGCGGATTGTCCCATGCGGCCTGCGCCGCCCGGGCGCCGGCCAGGCCCCTCAGGCCGGCTGCAGGGCCAGAAAGTCGAGCACCTCGGCCAGGTGGTCGTTGAAATCGCTGATGGCATGGTCGCTGCCGGCCAGCAGGCGGATGCGGCCGCCGGCACAGAAGCGCTGCATCTCCCGCCAGTCCAGCACCTCGTCGCCTTGGGCCACGATGGCGAACTGGTTCTGTGGCGTGGTCGGGTGCGCGGGCGCCCGCTGCGCAATGTCGGCTTCCAGCACCTGCAGTTCGTCCACGAAGGCCGGGTCGAAGAAAAAGCGTTCCGCCGGGTCGTGCCAGGACGTCTGTTCGCCCACATGGCGGGCCAGGTCGCGCGCCGGGTGGGCCGCCGGGTTGAGCAGCACCGCCCGGCAGCCGGTCTGCAGCGCGAACCAGCGGGCGTAGAAGCCGCCCAGTGACGAGCCCACCACCGCCATGCGGCTGCGCGGCCAGTCCCGGGTGGCCGCCAGCATGCCGGCCGTGGCCTGGGCCGGGGAGGGCGGCAGCTGCGGGCACAGCCAGTGAACCCGGCCCTGCACCGCAGCGGCCATGCGTTGCGCCTTGAAGGAACGGGGGGAGGATCGGAATCCGTGCAGGTAGAGCAGGTGGGTCGTCATGGCGCGGATAATGCCGCCCCATGGCCGTCGTGATCGAAAAACCCTCCCTGCTGCAACGCCTGGTGCCGGTGGTGCAGGGCTTCGACTGGGTGTTCCTGGCCGCGTTTGCGGTGATGGCGGTCATCGGCATGGTAACCATGTACTCGGTGGGCTTCGACCATGGCAGCCGCTTCTCCGCCCATGGCCGCAACATGGCGCTGGCCCTGATCATCCTGTTCGTGGTGGCGCAGGTGCCGCCGCAGCGCCTGATGTCGCTGGCCCTGCCCGCCTACGCCATGGGCGTTCTGCTGCTCATTGCGGTGGAGCTCATCGGCATCGAGCGCAAGGGCTCGCAGCGCTGGCTGGATGTGGGCATCGTCATCCAGCCCAGCGAGATCATGAAGGTGGCCATGCCGCTGATGCTGGCCTGGTGGTTCCACCGCCGCGAGGGCCGGCTGCACACCATCGATTTCGTGGTGGCCGGCCTGCTGCTGGCAGTGCCGGTGGGGCTGATCATCAAGCAGCCCGACCTCGGCACGTCGCTGCTGGTGCTGTCGTCCGGGCTGTTCGTCATCTTCTTTGCCGGCCTGAGCTGGAAGCTGATCATTCCGCCGGTGGTGCTGGGCATCGTGGGCGTGACGGTGCTCATCTTCAACCAGGATGCGTGGTGTGCACCCGGGGTGGACTGGAAGGTGCTGCACGAATACCAGCGCCAGCGGGTCTGCACCTTGCTCGACCCGACCAAGGATCCGCTGGGCAAGGGCTTCCACATCATCCAGGGCATGATCGCCATCGGCTCGGGCGGGGTGTGGGGCAAGGGCTTCATGCAGGGCACCCAGACCCACCTGGAGTTCATCCCCGAGCGCACCACCGACTTCATCTTCGCCGCCTTCTCGGAAGAATTCGGCCTGGTCGGCGTGCTCACCCTGCTGGCCGGCTTCCTGTTCCTGATCGGGCGCGGGCTGGTGATCGCGCTGGACGCGCCCACGCTGTTCTCGCGCCTGCTGGCCGGGGCCA
The DNA here is from genome assembly GCA_943370825.1 of Allobosea thiooxidans. GTDB lineage: Bacteria > Pseudomonadota > Gammaproteobacteria > Burkholderiales > Burkholderiaceae_C > Hydrogenophaga. The sequence goes on from CALRSR020000001.1 coordinate 84,290, forward strand.
TCACCATGAACATCTTCGTCTATGCCTTCGTGAACATGGGCATGGTCAGCGGCATCCTGCCGGTGGTGGGCGTGCCGCTGCCCTTCGTGAGCTACGGCGGCACCGCCATGGTGTCCATGGGCCTGGGACTGGGCATGCTGATGTCGATCGCCCGCTCGCGCCAGCTCGTCCCGCGCTGATCCCCGGTCCGGTGGCCGGGCCAAAACCCCGGTGCGGGCATGTCCGAGGCCGGTTCTTACAATGGCCTCATGATTTCACGCGAACCCACCCTGGCCCGCCTGGCCACCGCCCAGGCCTCCCTGCTGGAGCCTTTTGGTCTGACGCCCGCCCACCTGCAGAAGGCGCTGGCCGAGATCATGTCCCACGGGGTCGATGACGCCGACCTGTATTTCCAGACCACCCGCAGCGAGGGCTGGAGCCTGGAGGAGGGCATCGTCAAGACCGGCAGCTTCAGCATCGACCAGGGCGTGGGCGTGCGCGCGGTCAGCGGCGAGAAGACGGCGTTTGCCTATTCCGACGACCTGTCCTGGGATTCGCTGCTGGATGCAGCGCGCACCGTACGCACCATCTCCGGCGCCGGCCAGTCGCGCAAGGTGCGCACACCGGCGGCCAAGGTGGCGAAGTCGCGATCGCTGTACGACGGGGTGGATCCCATCGGCACCCTGGACAGCACCGCCAAGGTGGCGCTGCTGGAGAAGGTGGAACGCCTGGCCAAGGCCCGCGACCCGCGCGTGGTGCAGGTCATGGCCGGCCTGGCCGCCGAACACGATGTGGTGCTGGTGGCCCGTGCCGACGGCACCCTGGCCGCCGACGTGCGCCCCCTGATCCGCCTGTCGGTCACGGTGATTGCCGAGCAGAACGGCCGGCGCGAGATGGGCAGCTCCGGCGGCGGCGGCCGCTTCGGCCTGGCCTATTTCGACGACGCCATGGTGGCGGCCTATGTCGAAGAAGCCGTGTCGCAGGCGCTGACCAACCTCGAATCCCGCCCGGCTCCGGCCGGCGAGATGGTGGTGGTGCTGGGCGCAGGCTGGCCCGGCATCCTGCTGCACGAGGCGGTGGGTCATGGCCTGGAAGGCGATTTCAACCGCAAGGGCAGCAGCGCCTTTGCCGGCCGCATCGGCCAGCGGGTGGCGGCCAAGGGCGTGACGGTGCTGGACGACGGCACCATCGCCGACCGGCGCGGCTCGCTCAACATCGACGACGAAGGCCATGTGTCGCAGCGCAATGTGCTGATCGAGGACGGCATCCTGCGGGGCTACATCCAGGACTCGATGAATGCCCGCCTGATGGGCGTCAAGCCCACCGGCAACGGCCGGCGCGAGAGCTACGCCCATGTGCCCATGCCGCGCATGACCAACACCTACATGCTGGGCGGGGACAAGACGCCCGACGAGATCGTGGCCAGCATCAAGAAGGGTCTGTACGCCACCAATTTCGGTGGCGGACAGGTGGACATCACCAGCGGCAAGTATGTGTTCTCGGCCAGCCAGGCCTACTGGGTGGAGAACGGCCGCATCCAGTACCCGGTGAAGGGTGCCACCCTGGTCGGCAACGGTCCGGAGTCCCTGACCCGCGTGACCATGATCGGCAACGACATGAAGCTCGACAGCGGTGTGGGCACCTGCGGCAAGGAAGGCCAGAGCGTGCCGGTGGGCGTGGGTCAGCCCACATTGCGCATCGATGGCCTCACCGTGGGCGGCACGGCCTGAAAAAATCCTGTGCTACATTCCGGCCATATGTCGCGTTCTGCATTCTTCGCCTTTTATTTTTGGTTCTCTGTCCCCGGCGGACGAGAGGCGAGCCTGTAAGCGCACACCGAATCTCGACACAACCGCCGGAGCCTCAAGCCCGGCGGTTTTTTTTCGCCCTTCCACCTTTCTGCAACCGATCCTGAGGAGCCTGTGATGACCGCCAAGAACGCCCCCGCCGCCAGCGATGCCTGGCATGCCCGTCCTGTCGACAAGACCAGCCAGACCGACGACGAACGCATCCAGGACATCACCGTGCTCCCGCCACCCGAACACCTCATCCGCTTCTTCCCCATCGGCGGCACGCCGGTGGAGACGCTGATCAGCCAGACCCGCCGCCGCATCCACGACATCCTGCACGGCAAGGACGACCGCCTGCTGGTGGTCATCGGGCCGTGCTCCATCCACGATCCCGCCGCAGCGCTGGATTACGCCCGGCGTCTGAAAGACCTGCGTACCCGCTACGCGGACACGCTGGAGATCGTGATGCGGGTGTACTTCGAGAAGCCGCGCACCACGGTCGGCTGGAAGGGCCTGATCAACGACCCCTACCTGGACGAGAGCTTCCGCATCGACGAAGGTCTGCGCATTGCCCGCCAGCTGCTGATCGAGATCAACCGCCTGGGCCTGCCGGCCGGCAGCGAGTTCCTCGACGTGATCTCGCCCCAGTACATCGGCGACCTGATCAGCTGGGGCGCCATCGGTGCCCGCACCACCGAAAGCCAGGTCCACCGCGAGCTGGCCTCGGGTCTGTCGGCCCCCATCGGCTTCAAGAACGGCACCGACGGCAACATCAAGATCGCCACCGACGCCATCCAGGCGGCTGCGCGCGGCCACCATTTCCTGTCGGTGCACAAGAACGGCCAGGTCGCCATCGTGCAGACCAAGGGCAACAAGGACTGCCACGTCATCCTGCGCGGCGGCAAGGCGCCCAATTACGACGCTGTGAGCGTGGGCGCTGCCGTGAAGGAGCTCGAAGCGGCCAAACTGACCCCGCGCCTGATGGTGGATTTCAGCCATGCCAACAGCAGCAAGCAGCACGAGAAGCAGCTGGAGGTGGCCAAGGACATCGCGGCCCAGATCGCCGGCGGCTCGCGCAGCGTGTTCGGCGTGATGATCGAGAGCCACATCGAGGCCGGCGCCCAGAAGTTCACCCCGGGCAAAGACAGCGTCGCAGCGCTGCGCTACGGCCAGAGCATCACCGACGCCTGCCTGGGCTGGGACGATTCGGTCAAGTCGCTCGACATCCTGTCGGCGGCCGTCAAGGCCGCGCGCGCCTGACCGTCTGCTGCGGCGCTTCACCGGGGTTACTCCGGTGGACGCCGCTGCCGGGCTGCGCACAATGGATCAGGTTCCACCATTCGAGAGGTTGATTGCCATGCGCAGCCATGTCACCGTGTCCTGGGGCGATGCCGCCAGTTACGTGCTCGATCTGGAAGAGGTGCAGCCCATGCCGCACGACGCTGCCCGCCACTGGCTGGACGACCAGTTTGTCGCGCTGGGTTGCGAGCCGCTGCGGGCCACCGGCAAGGTGCTCACCGCCGACAAGGTGCTGTGCGTGGCCGAGGCGGCCGGCCCGGTGCGCTTCAGCGACAGCCGCCACCGGGAATGGGCCATGGCTTTTGCCCGCGCTGCCAGTGCTGCGCTGGCCAAGCCGTCGGTCACGGTGGACGTCGCTTCGCACGCCCTGTCGTACTGAGCCGGATCGGCGTTCAGGCCGCCAGGGCCTGCAGCAGGCGGGCATGTATGCCGCCGAACCCGCCGTTGCTCATGCACACGATGTGATCGCCCGGCCGCGCTGCGGCCACCACCGCGTCCACCAGCGACGGCACATCGCCACACACCTGCGCCCGCTGGCCCATGGGGGCCAGGGCTTCGGCGGCGTCCCAGTCCAGACCGCCCGAGTGGCAGAAGGCCAGGTCGGCCTGCTCCAGGCTCCAGGGCAGCTGCGACTTCATGGTGCCCTGCTTCATGGTGTTGCTGCGCGGCTCGAACACCGCCAGGATGCGGCCGCGCGGCTGGCCCAGCCGGCGCGCCAGGCCGTCCAGCGTGGTGCGGATGGCGGTCGGGTGGTGGGCAAAATCGTCGTAGACGGTGATGTCGCCATCGGGCCGTGCCACGGCGCCACGCACCTCCATCCGGCGGCGCACGTTCTCGAAACGGGCCAGGGCAGCGGCCGCATCGGCCGGTGCCACGCCCAGGTGTTCGGCGGCCGCGATGGCGGCCAGCGCATTGAGCTGGTTGTGCACCCCGGTCAGCCCCCACTGCACCCGGCCTGCCGGCCGGCCCCGGTGCAGCACCTCGAAGTCGTGCGGCTCGCCCTGGGCGGTGAAGTCGCTCACGGCGGCGCCAAAACTGCGCACTTCGCTCCAGCAGCCCCGGTGCAGCACCCGCTCCAGGCTGTCTTCCAGACCATTGACCACCACACGGCCCTCGCCCGGTACGGTGCGCACCAGGTGGTGGAACTGGCGTTCGATGGCGGCCAGGTCGTCAAAGATGTCGGCGTGGTCGAACTCCAGATTGTTCAGCACGGCGGTGCGCGGCCGGTAGTGCACGAACTTGCTGCGCTTGTCGAAGAAGGCGGTGTCGTACTCGTCGGCCTCGATGACGAAGGCCGGACCCTGGCCCAGCCGGGCCGACACGCCGAAGTTCATGGGCACGCCACCCACCAGGAAGCCGGGTTGTTGTCCACAGGCTTCCAGCACCCAGGCCAGCATGGAGGTGGTGGTGGTCTTGCCATGGGTGCCGGCCACGGCCAGCACATGACGGCCCTGCAGCACATGCTCCGACAGCCATTGCGGGCCGCTGGTGTAGCGCTGGCCGGCATTCAGGATGGCTTCCATCAGCGGGAACTTGGGCGCGCCGTCGGGCAGTCGCGCCCGGCTGACCACGTTGCCCACCACCCAGACGTCCGGTTCCAGGGCCATCTGATCGGCTCCGAAGCCCTCGATCAGATCGATGCCCAGGGCGCGCAGCTGGTCGCTCATGGGGGGATAGACGCCGGCGTCGCAGCCAGTGACCCGGTGGCCGGCCTCTCGGGCCAGGGCGGCCAGTCCGCCCATGAACGTGCCGCAAATGCCCAGGATGTGAATGTGCATCCGGGGATTCTAGGCGGCGGGCCAGGACGGTCCGGGCACAATGCGCCCATGCAATCCAGCTCCGAATCGATCGCGGCCGAAATCGCCGCCGTGGCCGCCCGCCTGGTGGTCGAGGAAGGGCAGGAGTACGCTGCTGCCAAGCGCCACGCGGTCAAGCAGCTGGGCCTGGGCAGCCGCACCGCGTTGCCGGACAACCAGCTGGTCGAGGCAGCGGTGCGTGAATACATTGCCGTGTTCTGCGCCGACACCCAGCCGGGCGAGCTGCGAATCCTGCGTGAGCTGGCGCTCACATGGATGGATCGGCTCAAGGCGTTCCGGCCCCACCTGGCCGGCGCGGTCTGGCACGGCACGGCCACCCGCCACAGCGACATCCACCTGCAGCTGTACTGCGACGATCCCAAGGAACCCGAGTGGGCCTTGCTGGATCATCGGGTGGACTACCACCCCGGCACGGTGACCGGCTGGCGCGGCGAGCCGGTGGATGTGCTCACGCTGCGCAGCCGCTGCCCCGATCTGGGCCAGTGGGTGCTGGTTCACCTGATGGTGCACGACCAGGACGACCTGCGCGGTGCCCTCAAACCCGATGCACAGGGCCGCAAACCCCGTGGTGACACGGCGGCGGTGCGTGCCCTGCTGGAAGAAGACACATGAAACTGCAACGACGACACGTAGTGGGCGGCGCCGTGGCGCTGGCCGCCGCCGGCACCGGCGCCTGGTGGTCCAACCGGCGCCACCAGCCGCAACCGGTGGCCAGCGATGCCGAGCTGGCGTTCTGGGAAGCGGCGTTCGACGGCCCGAACGGCGAGGCGGTGCGGGTCGCCGATTTCCGGGGCAAGCCGCTGCTGGTGAATTTCTGGGCCACCTGGTGTCCGCCCTGCGTGGAAGAACTGCCCCTGCTCAACCAGTTCCAGCGCTCCCACGGTCCCAAGGGCTGGGGACTCCTGGCGCTCGCGGTCGACCAGCCCAGCGCGGTGCGCAGCTTCCTGCAGAAGCTGCCGATCGAGTTTCCGGTGGGCATGGCCGGGCTGGATGGCACCCAGCTCAGCCGCAGCCTGGGCAACGGGAACGGCGGGCTGCCCTTCACCGTGGTGTTCGGCCGGGACGGCCGCATCCTGGACCGCAAGATCGGCAAGGTCTCCGAGGCCGATCTGGCCGACTGGGCCAAGCGCGGCTGACCCGGCGCGAATGTCGGCCAACTTCTTCTAAAAAGCGTCCAAACCCGCCTCGTGCCGGCGTCGGAGGCCGGTGAAGGATTTCACGGTCGCTTCGTGTACACTGCGGCACCTTTCGCGACGGCTCGGCGCCTGCTCGCCCGAAGTTGGCCGAAATTAGGCCAACTTGAACGAAATTCGTTGGAGAAATCATGGATTTGAGAAAACTGAAGACGCTGATCGACCTGGTGTCCGAATCGAACGTGTCGGAGCTGGAGATCACCGAGGCGGAGGGCAAGGTCCGCATCGTCAAAAGCGCTCCGGTGGCCATGGGTGCTCCGGTGACCTACACCATGGCCCCTCCCGCCGCTGCGCCGGCCCCGGTGGTGGAGGTGGCCGCTGCGCCGGCTGCTGCTGCTGCGCCCGCCGCACCGGCCGAACCCACCGGCCACATCGTCAAGTCGCCCATGGTGGGCACGTTCTACCGCGCATCCAGCCCGGGCGCCAAGGCCTTTGTCGAAGTGGGCAGTGTGGTCAAGGAAGGCGAGACCATCTGCATCGTCGAGGCCATGAAGATCCTCAACGAAATCGAGGCCGACAAGTCCGGCACCGTGACCCAGATCCTGGTCCAGAACGGTCAGGCGGTGGAGTACGGCCAGCCCCTGTTCGTCATCGAGTGAGGGCCCGGGTCCCATGTTCAAGAAGATCCTGATCGCCAACCGCGGCGAGATCGCGTTGCGCATCCAGCGCGCCTGCCGCGAGATGGGCATCAAGGCGGTGATGGTCTATTCCGAGGCCGACCGCGACGCCAAGTACGTGCGGCTGGCCGACGAGGCGGTCTGCATCGGCCCGGCCCCGTCCGGCCAGAGCTACCTCAGCATGCCGGCCATCATCTCGGCGGCCGAGGTGACCGACGCCGAGGCCATCCACCCGGGCTACGGTTTCCTGTCGGAGAACGCCGACTTCGCCGAGCGTGTCGAGAAAAGCGGCTTCACCTTCATCGGCCCCACCCCGGAATCGATCCGCCTGATGGGCGACAAGGTGTCGGCCAAGCAGGCCATGATCCGTGCCGGCGTGCCTTGCGTGCCCGGTTCCGACGGTGCGCTGCCGGACGATCCGGTGGCCATCAAGCGCATCGCCAAGGCGGTGGGCTACCCGGTCATCATCAAGGCCGCCGGCGGCGGTGGCGGTCGCGGCATGCGGGTGGTGCACACCGAGGCCGCCCTCATCCACGCGGTGCAGACCACCAAGGCCGAGGCCGGTGCGGCCTTCGGCAACGCCGAGGTCTACATGGAGAAGTTTCTCCAGAACCCGCGCCACATCGAGATCCAGATCCTGGCCGACACCCACCGCAACGCGGTGTACCTGGGCGAGCGCGACTGCTCCATGCAGCGCCGGCACCAGAAGGTGATCGAGGAGGCGCCGGCCCCGGGCATTCCGCGCCGTCTGATCGAGAAGATCGGCGAGCGCTGCGCCGCTGCCTGCAAGAAGATCGGTTACCGCGGTGCCGGCACCTTCGAATTCCTGTTCGAGAACGGCGAGTTCTATTTCATCGAGATGAACACCCGCGTGCAGGTGGAGCACCCGGTGACCGAGCTCATCACCGGCATCGACATCGTGCGCACCCAGATCGCGGTGGCGGCCGGCGAGAAGCTGCCCTTCACCCAGCGCCAGATCCAGCTGCGCGGCCACGCCATCGAGTGCCGGGTGAACGCGGAAGACCCGTACAAGTTCACGCCGTCGCCGGGTCGCATCACCACCTGGCATGCGCCGGGAGGGCCGGGCGTGCGGGTCGATTCGCACGTCTACACCAACTACTTCGTGCCGCCCAACTACGACTCCATGATCGGCAAGATCATCGTCCATGGCGACACCCGCGAGCAGGCCCTGGCCCGCATGCGCACCGCGCTGGCGGAGACCGTGATCGAAGGCATCAAGACCAACGTGCCCCTGCACCGCGAGCTGATGGTGGACGCCAGCTTCGTGGCCGGCGGCACCAACATCCACTACCTCGAAGAATGGCTGTCGCAGCGTGAGCGCTGATACGTCCACCCTGCACGAGCTCGTCCTCATGGTGCCGGAGACGGCGGTGGAGGACGTGAGCGATGCGCTGGAAGCCCTGGAGGCCTTGAGCGCCTCGGTGGAAGACGCGGACGCCATGACCGATGCCGAACAGGCCCTGTTCGGAGAACCCGGCATGCCGCCGCCCAAGGAAGGCTGGCAGCGCTCGCGCGTGGTCGCGCTGTTCCCCGGCGAGCCGCAGGCCCGAGAGGCAGCCACCCTGCTGCAGGCCCAGGACTTCTTCGCCGGCTGCACCGTGCTGGAGGTGCGCCCGGTGGCCGAGCAGGACTGGGTGCGCCTGACGCAGTCGCAGTTCGAGCCGGTGGAGATCACGCCCACCTTCTGGATCGTGCCCACCTGGCACGAGCCGCCGGCGGCTGCGCGGCAGATCATCCGGCTCGACCCCGGTCTGGCCTTCGGCACCGGCACCCATCCCACCACCCGCATGTGCCTGCGCTGGACCGCCGGGCATGCCCCGGTGGGACCGCGCGTGCTGGACTACGGCTGTGGCTCCGGCATCCTGGCCATCGGTGCGGCCAAGATGGGAGCCACCGACATCGTCGCCGTGGACATCGACCCGGCAGCGGTCGAATCCACCATCCTCAATGCCGAGGCCAACGGCGTGCGGCTGCAGGCCGGCCTGCCCGACGCGGCGAAGGGCGAGCACGACCTGGTCCTGGCCAACATCCTGGCCACGCCGCTGAAGGTGCTGGCGCCGCTGTTGTGCTCTCATGTGAAGCCCGGTGGTCACCTGGTGCTGGCCGGCATCCTGGCCCGTCAGGCCGACGAGCTGAAAGAGGCGTATGCACCGTGGATGCAGCTGTCGGTGGCCGACGAGGAAGACGGCTGGATCCTCATGACCGCGCAGCGCGCCTGACCCGTCCGGTGGGGCAGGGTGCCGCTGCAATAATCGGCGCATGAGCCTCACCACCCGCTGCCCCGCCTGCAGCACCCGTTTCCGGGTGGTGCCCGACCAGCTCAAGATCTCCGATGGCTGGGTGCGTTGCGGACACTGCTCCAACGTGTTCGACGCCACCCTGCACCTGAGCGCTTCGCTCATGCTCAGCCCGGCGGCGCCCCAGCCGCAGGCCCTCCCGCCCCAGGTGCCGGTCCCGGCACCGGTGCCCGAACCGGCGCCTCCATCTCCGCCACCGCCACCGCCACCGCCACTCCCGGAGCCGGCAGCAGAGGTCGTTCCGGTCTCGTCCCCTGCGCCGGTCGATGATCCGGTGTCGGACTTCCAGGCGGCACTGCAGGCGTTTGCCCAGCAATCCGCCGCGCAACCGCTGGACCTGGATCTGTCCAGCCAGCTGCCGGCCGATCCGCCAGCCGATGACCTGGTCCCCGGTGAGCTTTCGTCCGCAGACGCGACCCACGGCACGGCGGCGGCCGAGCCTGAAACCCCCGATGCCATCCCCCATGCCCGACCCGATGTCGATGCGCAAGCGCCGCAGACGTCGGACGCGTCGGCCATCGAACCCGGCTTCATGCGCCAGGCCCGGCGCCAGGCTTTCTGGCGTTCGACCCCGGTGCGCGCGGTGTTGATGGTGCTGGTGCTGGTGCTCTCGGCGCTGCTGGCCGGGCAGTGGGCGGTGCAGCAGCGCAGCTGGATCGCCGCGCGCTACCCCGCGCTCAAGCCGCATCTGGTGCAGGCCTGCGACCTGCTGGGCTGCTCGGTGGAGCCGCTGCGCCGCATCGATGCCATCGTCATCGACAGCGCCACCCTGGTGCGGCGCCTGGGCCAGTTCCATTCCTTCGACATCGTCCTGCAGAACACGGCCGATCTGCCGCTGGCCGCGCCGGCCCTGGAACTCAGTCTCACCGACGTCGGCGACCGTGTGATCGCGCGCCGCGTCTTCCTGCCCTCCGAATGGCCGGAGGCGGTGACCGAGCTGCCGCCCCGCGCCACGGTGCCGGTGAGCTTCCGACTCTCCATCGCCAGCGGCGACGACCTGCCCATGGCCGGTTACCGCGCACTGGTTTTCTACCCCTGACCGAGCAACACCATGTCCATTCTTGTTTGCGGATCGATGGCCTTCGACACCATCATGACCTTCGAAGGCCGCTTCGCCGAGCAGATCCTGCCCAGCCAGCTGCACATCCTCAACGTCTCGTTCCTGGTGCCCGGTCTGCGGCGCGAGTTCGGCGGTTGCGCCGGCAACATCGCCTACGGCCTGCGTCTGCTGGGCTCCGAGGTGACGCCGCTGGCCACCGTGGGCAGCGACGGTGCCGAGTACATCGAGCGCCTGCGGGGCCTGGGCGTGAATGTGGACCATGTGGCGGTGCATGCCGACAGCTACACCGCACAGGCCATGATCATGACCGACCGCGACAACAACCAGATCACGGCCTTCCACCCGGGCGCCATGTCGCAGGCGCACCTCAATCCGGTGCCGGCCGGCTCCGGCATCACCCTGGGCATCGTCGCCCCTGATGGTCGCGACGCCATGACCTCGCATGCGCACCAGCTGCACCAGGCCGGCATTCCCTTCGTGTTCGATCCGGGTCAGGGCCTGCCCATGTTCGGCGGTCCCGAGCTGCTGGCCTTCATCGAACAGGCCACCTGGGTGGCCGTGAACGACTACGAGGCCCGCATGCTGTGCGAGCGCACCGGACTCACGCTCAAGGCGATCGCGGCCAAGGTCAGGGGCCTGGTCGTGACGCTGGGCGGCGAGGGTTGCGAGATCTGGGAAGACGGCATGGCCACCAAGGTGCCGGGTGTGCAGGCCACCGCGGTGATCGACCCCACGGGCTGCGGTGATGCCTTCCGGGCGGCTCTGCTGCACGGGCTGTCGCAGGGCTGGGATCTGCGACGCTGTGCCGAGCTGGGCAACCGCATGGGCGCGGCCAAGATCGCCACCCACGGACCGCAGAACTACAGCGCACCGCAGGTGGCCTGACGGCGATCGCCCATGAAAAAACCCGGCGCTTTCGCGCCGGGTTCGACCTTCATCTCAATCGGAATCAGGGCTTGCTGGAGGTCGGGAACGGCCAGGCAGCCTGAGGATTGAGCTTGGTTTGCGCTGCCGGAGCAGCGGCCGCAGGGGCTGCCGGCTTCTTGGCCGGCTCAGCTTTTTTTGCGGGGGCTGCCTTCTTCACGGCGGCCTTCTTGGGCGCAGCGGCTTTCTTGGCCGGAGCGGCCTTCTTGGGCGCAGCGGCTTTCTTGGCCGGAGCGGCCTTCTTCGCCGGAGCGGCCTTCTTCGCCGGAGCGGCCTTCTTCGCCGGAGCGGCCTTCTTGGCCGGAGCGGCTTTCTTCGCCGGAGCGGCTTTCTTGGCCGGGGCGGCCTTCTTCGCCGGAGCAGCTTTCTTGGCCGGAGCGGCCTTCTTCGCCGGAGCGGCTTTCTTGGCCGGGGCGGCCTTCTTCACGGCCGCTTTCTTAGCCGGCGCCTTTTTTGCAGTTGCCATTGTTTTCTCCTTGATCAAGTTGCAAAGAGCACTTCAGCGCGGCAGATGCCGGCGAAGCGACTCAACCCGCTGGGGTCCTGTGGATGCATCCACGGCCGACCCCAGCGGGCTGAATCCGGTGACGGAAATCCCATCAACGGCGCCATCGCGACGTGTGCGGGTTTCCGGTTGTTTGATGAGCATGTCGTTGTTGACTGGCAATGCGGCGCCGGTGTTGCGGGCGTCAGTCCCAGGACAGCGCGCCACCGGTCTGGTACTCGATGACCCGTGTCTCGAAGAAATTGCGTTCCTTCTTGAGGTCGATCATCTCGCTCATCCAGGGGAACGGGTTTTCTTCGTTGGGGAAGAGCGGCTCCAGACCGATCTGGGTCGCACGGCGGTTGGCGATGTAGCGCAGGTAGCCCTTGAACATGGAAGCGTTCAGGCCCAGCACTCCGCGAGGCATGGTGTCCTCGGCGTAGCGGTACTCGAGCTCGACCGCCTTGAGGAAGAGCTCCTTGATCTCTGCCTTGAACTCGGCGGTCCAGAGCAGGGGGTTCTCCATCTTGATGGCGTTGATCAGGTCGATGCCGAAGTTGCAGTGCATCGACTCGTCGCGCAGGATGTACTGGTACTGCTCGGCAGCGCCGGTCATCTTGTTCTGTCGGCCCAGCGCCAGGATCTGGGTGAAGCCCACATAGAAGAACAGGCCTTCCATGAGGCAGGCGAAGACGATCAGCGACTTGAGCAGCTTCTGGTCGTTCTCGGGCGTGCCGGTCTGGAAGTTGGGGTCCATGATCGCGTCGATGAACGGGATCAGGAACTCGTCCTTGTCGCGGATGGAGGCGACCTCGTGGTAGGCGTTGAAGATCTCGCCTTCATCCAGGCCCAGGCTCTCCACGATGTACTGGTAGGCGTGGGTGTGGATCGCTTCTTCGAAGGCCTGGCGCAGCAGGAACTGGCGGCACTCGGGCGCGGTGATGTGGCGGTAGGTGCCCAGCGTGATGTTGTTCGCTGCCAGCGAGTCGGCGGTCACGAAGAAGCCGAGGTTGCGCTTGACCAGACGGCGCTCGTCTTCGGTCAGGCCGTTGGGATCTTTCCAGAGCGCGATGTCGCGGCTCATGTTGATCTCCTGCGGCATCCAGTGGTTGGCGCAGGTGGCGAGGTACTTCTCCCAGGCCCACTTGTACTTGAAGGGCACCAGCTGGTTGACGTCGGTCTGGCCGTTGATGATGCGCTTGTCAGCCACGTTCACGCGGCGCTCGGCCGATGCGTCGGTGCTGGTGCGTGCAGAAACAGAAGGGGAGACGGAAGCAGCCGCGCCGGAGGGCGAGGTCGGCAAACCGGATGCGGCAGGCCGCGGGGTTTGCGAGGGCGTCGAGACGGGAGTCGAGTTGTCTTCCCAGGTCAGCATGGTGGTGTCCAATTCGATGGATTATCAAAGTGTCGGCATGAATTGCAAAGTGATCGCTCATGCACCTGATGCTTTGTGTTGCAGTGGTGCATCGAAAAGAGGCACCACGCACCACGCTGCATCAGCGTGCACGGGTCTGCATCACTGGCAGGCTTCACACCCCGGATCGTCGATGGCGCAGAACTTGATGTCGGTGGCCGGTTCGCTCGCGGGCTCGGCGGACACGGCGGCTGCCGCCACCGGTGCGCTCGGCGTGACCGACACGGCATTGAGCTGGCCGGTGCGGCCGGTGGACTTCTCGATCTGCGTGGCCGAGGTGGTGCGCAGGTAGTAGGTGGTCTTCAGGCCGCGCAGCCAGGCGAGCTTGTAGGTCTCGTCCAGCTTCTTGCCCGAGGCGCCGGCCATGTAGATGTTCAGGCTCTGCGCCTGGTCGATCCACTTCTGGCGGCGGGCGGCGGCTTCGACCAGCCACACGGTCTCGACTTCGAAAGCCGTGGCGTAGAGTGCCTTGATCTCCTGCGGCACCCGGTCGATGGGACGCAGCGAACCGTCGAAGTGCTTGAGGTCCATGACCATCACGTCGTCCCACAGGCCCAGGCGCTTGAGGTCCTTGACCAGGTAGCCGTTGATGACGGTGAACTCGCCGGAGAGGTTGGACTTCACCGACAGGTTGCCGAAGCAGGGCTCGATGGAGGCGTCCACGCCGATGATGTTGGAGATGGTCGCGGTCGGGGCAATGGCCACGCAGTTGGAGTTGCGCATGCCGTCGGCGGCGATCTTCTTGCGCAGGGCGTCCCAGTCCAGGCTGCTGGAGCGGTCCACGTCCACATAGCCGCCGCGCTCGCGGGCCAGCAGGTCCAGGGTGTCGGGCGGCAGGATGCCCTGATCCCACAGCGAACCCTTGTAGCTGCTGTAGCGGCCGCGCTCGCGGGCCAGCTCGGTGGAGGCCCAGTAGGCGTAGTAGCACACCGCTTCCATGGAACGGTCGGCGAACTCGACCGCTTCATTGGAGGCATAGGGCACGCGCAGCTCGTACAGCGCATCCTGGAAGCCCATGATGCCCAGGCCCACCGGACGGTGGCGCAGGTTGGAGTCGCGCGCCTTCTTCACCGCGTAGTAGTTGATGTCGATCACGTTGTCGAGCATCCGCATGGCGGTGTTGATGGTCTTCTGCAGCTTGGCATGGTCGAGTTCCTTGCCGTTGGGGCCATCCTTGAGGTGGCGGTGCAGGTTGACCGAGCCCAGGTTGCACACCGCGGTTTCGGTGTCGCTGGTGTTGAGCGTGATCTCGGTGCACAGGTTGGAGCTGTGCACCACGCCGGCGTGCTGCTGCGGCGAGCGCACGTTGCAGGCGTCCTTGAAGGTGATCCAGGGATGGCCGGTCTCGAACAGCATGGTGAGCATCTTGCGCCACAGGTCGGAGGCCGCCACCTTGCGGTAGGGCTTGATCTCGCCACGGGCGGCCTTCTCTTCGTAGGCCACGTAGGCGCGCTCGAAGTCGGCGCCGAACTTGTCGTGCAGGTCCGGCACGCTGTTGGGCGAGAACAGGCTCCACTCGCCCTTTTCCATGACACGGCGCATGAACAGGTCGGGGATCCAGTTCGCGGTGTTCATGTCGTGGGTGCGGCGGCGGTCGTCACCGGTGTTCTTGCGCAGCTCCAGGAATTCCTCGATGTCCAGGTGCCACGATTCCAGGTAGGTGCAGACCGCGCCCTTGCGCTTGCCGCCCTGGTTGACGGCCACGGCGGTGTCGTTGACCACCTTGAGGAACGGCACCACGCCCTGCGATTCGCCGTTGGTGCCCTTGATGTGCGAGCCCAGGGCGCGCACGCGGGTCCAGTCGTTGCCCAGGCCGCCGGCGAACTTGGACAGCAGCGCGTTTTCCTTGATGGACTCGTAGATGCCGTCCAGGTCGTCGGGCACGGTGGTCAGGTAGCAGCTGGAGAGCTGCGAGCGCAGGGTGCCGCTGTTGAACAGCGTGGGCGTGGACGACATGAAGTCGAACGAGGACAGGATCTCGTAGAACTCGATGGCGCGCGCCTCGCGGTCGATCTCGCCCAGCGACAGGCCCATGGCCACGCGCATGAAGAAGGCCTGCGGCATCTCGATGCGGGTCTTGCGCACGTGCAGGAAGTAGCGGTCGTACAGGGTCTGCAGGCCCAGGTAGTCGAACTGCAGGTCGCGTTCGGGCTTGAGCGCGGCGCCCAGGCGGGCCAGGTCGAACTGCAGCAGCTTCTCGTCGAGCAGGTCGTTCTCCACGCCCTTCTTGATGAACTGCGGGAAGTACTCGGCATAGCGCTCGCCCATCTGCTCGGCCGGCACGGCCTCGCCCATGATTTCCTTGGTAATGGTGTGCAGCAGCAGGCGCGCGGTGGCGTAGGTGTAGTCGGGGTCCTTCTCGATCAGGGTGCGGGCGGCCAGGATGGCGGCCTTGTAGACCTCGTCGATGGGCACGCCGTCGTACAGGTTGCGCTTGGTCTCGGCCACGATGGGGTCGGGCTTGACGTCGGCACCCAGGCCGGAGCAGGCCTGGGCGATCAGGGTCTGCAGCCCCTGAAGGTCCAGCGGCACGCGCTGGCCGCGGTCGGTCACGTGCAGCTGCGGCTCGGCGGGCTGGGCCACGGCCTGGCTGGCGCGCTCGCGGGTGCGGCGCTCGCGGTAGAGCACATAGGCACGGGCCACTTCGTGGTGGCCGCCGCGCATCAGGCCGAGTTCGACCTGGTCCTGCACATCTTCGATGTGGAAGGTGCCGCCGCCCGGGCGCGAACGCATGAGGGCGCGCACCACGGCCTGGGTGAGCTCGTCCACCGTCTCGCGCACGCTGGCCGAGGCCGCGCCCTGGGTGCCGTGCACCGCCAGGAAGGCCTTCATCATGGCCACGGCGATCTTGCTGGGTTCGAAGGACACCACCGCGCCGTTGCGACGGATGATCTGGTAGTGGGCCAGGACGGATGCGCTCGCGGGCGCGGCGCTGGTGCTCATGCTGCCGGTCGGCATGGCCGAGGGGCTGTGGGTGGTCTGGGGGGGGGTGGCGGTCAGCATGGTTCCTCTTGGGTGTTGTTGTGGGATGTCCGGGATCTGAGGCCCGGGGCCGGCGGCGTTCCGTACGCCGTGCCGGGTGTCTGTCAGGTGTGGTCGGTCTGCTGGGCAGTTCTCGAGGGCACACTATATCTGGTGTCTGTGACCCCTTCAAGCCACTACCTATGGTGTGTCGCCTGTTGCAGTGCGGAAGGCGCGTGGTGCGGATTTCGCTGGATAAAAAGCGCAGCGATGCGGTATCGCATGCCCCTGGCGGTATCGCATGGCGCCATGCGATGTCGGTGGCAGCAGACCAGTGTCGGTGCGGTCTTCAGGCCGATTTCCTCCGCCGGACCGCATGGAGCCGGGCTCAGCCTGATGCACCGTCCTGGTGAGGCTGCGGCGGCATGGCCGCCAGACCGTGGGTGATCTCGGGAAAGTACGCACGATCCCAGCCGAGATGGGCCTGTGCGAGCTGTTGCAGATGTGCCCAATCAAACCCTGCACCGGGGTCAAGTTTGCGACCCGGTGCGATGTGTTCATGCCCGGCCACATGCCGCAGCGGATGGCGCAGGGCCAGCTGCCGGATCAGACGGATCAGGCGCTGGTATTGCGCCGCCTCGAAGGTGTCGCCCTCCAGGCCTTCGAGTTCGATGCCGACCGAGTCGTCGTTGCAGTTCTCGCGCCCTCGCCAGCACGACCGGCCTGCATGCCAGGCGCGCTCGAAGGTGTCGACGAACTGCACCAGCTCTCCGTCGCGGCGGATGAAGAAATGCGAGGACACCTCCATGCCCCTGATCTGTCCGAAGTAAGGGTGGGCGTCCCAGTCGAGGCGGTTGCCGAACAGCTGCTCCACCTCGGGGCCACCATATTGGCCGGGCGGCAGGCTGATCGAATGCAGCACCACCAGATCGATGGTGGCGCCTGCGGGACGGGGACCGAAGTTGGGCGACGGGCTGCGGCGCGCCTCGCGCAGCCAGCCGCCGTCCCAGTCGGTCAGGGCCACCGGCCCGCCGGCCTGTCGGGCATCAGCCACCATCAACGGGCCTCATCGTCCTCGGGCTCCGGCTCGGCCGCGCCGGACGGCATCACGATGCCCAGGCGCTGGATGCGGTAGCGCATCTGCCGCAGGTTCAGCCCCAGCCGGGCTGCAGCGGCGGTGCGGTTGTAGTCGCATTCGCGCAGGGCCTTGAGCAGCACCTGGCGCTCCTTCTCGTCGAGGTAGCGCTGCAGGTCGGTGGGAATGGCATCGGGCGGCTGGGTCTCGCTGGCCCCTGCGGTCGGCGGCTGGCGCAGCGGCATGGGGTCGGTGGGGGCCTCGTCGAAGGATTCGCCGAAGTCGGGCACATCCAGCTGATGGCCGTCGCTCAGCGCGAGCGCGCGCTGCAGCAGGTTTTCGAGCTCGCGCACATTGCCCGGCAGCTCGCGGCGCCAGAGCCAGTCGCGGGCCTGGGGCGTGAGCTGGGGCACAGCCTGACCGATGTCCTGGCACAGGCGTTCCAGCAGGGCCTGTACCAGGTCGTCCAGATCGTCCCGGCGTTCGCGCAGCGCCGGCGTGCGCAGCCCGATCACGTTGAGGCGGTAGAACAGGTCCTGGCGGAACTGGCCGGCCTGCACCAGGGCCGGCAGGTCGCGGTGGGTGGCGCTGACCAGCCGCACGTCCACGGCTTCTTCCTGCACCCCGCCCAGGGCGCGCACCCGGCGTTCCTGTATGACGCGCAGCAGCTTGGCCTGCATGGCCAGGGGCAGGTCTCCGATCTCGTCCAGGAACAGCGTGCCCCCGCGCGCGGCCTGGAAGTAGCCCTCGCGGTCGGCGGTGGCGCCGGTGTAGGCGCCCTTGCGGGCACCGAAGAATTCGGCCTCGATCAGGTTCTCGGGAATGGCGCCGCAGTTCACTGCCACGAAGGGGCCGCTGGCGCGGTGGCTGCAGTCGTGCACCGCGCGCGCCACCAGCTCCTTGCCGGTGCCCGATTCGCCCAGGATCAGCACCGGCGCCATGCTGGTGGCCACTTTCTCGATGCGCGACTTGATCTGCAGGATGCTGGGCGAGCGGCCCACGATGCGCGAGAGAGACTGCACGCCGGCTGGCGGCGGAGGCGCTGCCCGCAGCGGTTCGCCGGTGCCGCCGGCCGCCAGCGGTGCCCGCTGGCTGCGCAGGGCCGATGCCACCGCGCTGCGCAGCTGCTTGAGGTCCACCGGTTTGGTGAGGTAGTCGAAGGCGCCGGCCTTGAGCACCTCCACCGCGTTCTCCGCCGAGCCGTAGGCGGTGATGACGATGCACTTTTCGGTTCGCTGCGCTGCGGTCAGCTCCCGCAGCAGCTCCAGCCCCAGCCCGTCGGGCAGACGCATGTCCGAAATGACGATGTCGAAGCGGCCGCGGTCGACCGCCTCGCGCGCCTGCGTCAGGTCGCCCACTGCCACCACGGCGTGCCCCTCGCGCAGCAGCGTGAGTTCGTAGAGCGTGCGCAGATCGGGCTCGTCGTCGACGACCAGGATGGACGCGCTGGGGTTCGTGCTGGAGGACGGCATGGCAGGGCAGTGGAGCGTCAGGCGGTCTGCAGCGGCGGGCGTGTGGTGCGGGCCGGTGGTGCGGCCAGCGGCAGCAGCACATAGAACTCGTTGCCCTCGCGCTGGTCGAGCTGGGTGCGCTGGTAGGCGATGTGTGCACCGTAACGCTGGCACAGCTCGCGGCAGATGAACAGACCCAGGCCGCTGGAGCGGCTCTCGGACGAGAAGAACGGCTCGAACAGGTGGCGCAGCACCGTGGCTTCCAGCGGCGGGCCGTCGCTCCAGATGGACAGCCGCACATGCTCCAGACCGCTGGGCTGGGTGATCACGCGGATGGATGCGGCCTGCGCGCTGGCGTGGCGCTCCGCGTTGTCCAGCAGGTTCACCAGCAGCCGGCGCAGGTGCTCGGGCTCGAAGGCTACCTGGGCCTTGGGTGCATGGGTGTGCACGCCCAGGCGCGCGCCGGGCTGCACCTGCGCATTCCATTCGCTGGTGACCACCCGCACCGAGGCATCCAGCGTCACCACCGGCGCCGCCCCGGCCGATTGCGAGGGCTGCACCCGGGCCACGTTGAGGATGTCGTCCACGATGCGCGAGAGCCGGGTGGCGTTCTGCTCGATCATGCCGGTCAGCCGCTTCTGGCCCGGCTCCTTCACTTCTTCGTCCAGCAGCGCGTTGGCCTGGGTGATGGCGGTGAGCGGGTTGCGGATCTCGTGGGCCACGGCGGCCGACATGCGGCCCATGGAGGCCAGCTTCTCGGTGCGCACGCGCGCCTCGACCTCGCGCAGGTCTTCGAGGAACAGCACGCACAGGCCGGCGCGTCGGCCTTCGGAGGCGGTGAGCCGGGTGCGGGCCAGCAGCCGCTGGCTGGGGCGGTCGTCGTGCTCGATGGTGGTTTCGGTCTCCAGCGGCTGGCCGGCGGCAAAGGTGTCGCTCACCAGCGCGGCCAGGTGTTCCCAGCCGTTGCGGGCCGACAGCAGCAGGCGGGCGCCTTCGGGGTAGCGGTCACCCATGAGCATCTGTTGTGCAGCCGGGTTGGCATTGCGCACCACGCCGTGCAGATCCACCACCAGCACGCCGATGCTCAGGTTGTCGATGATCACCTCGTTCACCCGGGCCTGGGCCCTGGCTGCAGCCTGGCTGCTGGCAGCCAGGGCTTCCTCGCGCGCCAGCCGGATGGCCAGCTGGTGCGCCAGCAGCGCCACCAGGAACAGCCCGGTGCCGGCCAGGCCGGTCTGTACGAAGCGGGTGGTGTCCTGGTTGCCCAGGCCGTTGCTGGCCATCCACGCGTCCAGCAGCAGCAGCAGGGTGACCGAGGCTGCGGTGCCCAGTGCCAGCGTGAGCGGCCCCAGGATGGCGCCCAGCAGCACCGGCAGCGCGAACAGGGGCGTGTAGTTGACTGCACCGGTCTGCATGGACTGCATGGCTGCGAAGGTGGCCACGTCCACCCCGATGGTCATCAGCCACTGCACCGTAGGCACCCGACCCTGCTGGCGCGGGCGCCAGAACAGCAGCACCGTCACCGTGAGCAGCAGGTACACCCCGCTCAGGCCGGTGAGCGGCACCGAGCCGCTGATGCCCGAGAACAGCAGGAACAGCTGCAGGGCCACCAGCACCACGGCCACCAGCACCCGGGCACCCATGAAGGCCCGCCACAGGCGGTCGAAGGCCCGTTGCTGCTGTTCGCGCCCCTCGGTGCCGGCCGATTCGAAGGCCGAGTACCACGACGGCTGGAAGTGGGAATTCGGCTCGTGGGCCATGTTCAGCGCGGGGCGGGTTCGTTGAGCCGGTGGTGCTCGGTGCTGCAGTACAGACCGAGGGTGCCTTCCACGGCGTCGGCGCGGGGCAGGTGGGTGCCGCAGTGCCGGCAGGCCACCATGGCCACCGGTGCCGGCACCGGCCGGGGCGGTGGGGGCTGGCGGCGGGCCTCTTCTTCCTGGGCTTCGCGGCGGTTCTTGCGCCAGATGTGCACGGCCACCAGGACCACCACCAGGACGAGCAGGTATTTCATGGGCTTGGACGGATGGGTGTCAGCGCTGAAGGAACACTTCGATCACGAAGCGCGAGCCCACATAGCCCAGCAGCAGCAGGCCCGCACCCAGATACACCATGCGGGCGGCCATGCCGCCGCGCCAGCCCAGGCGCCAGCGCCCCAGCAGCAGCACGCCCATGGTGGCCCAGGCCAGCACCGAGAACACGGTCTTGTGGTTCCAGGTCCAGCGGTGGTTGAGCGATTCGGCGAACCAGCCGCCGGCCAGCAGGGTGGCGGTGAGCAGCACGAAGCCCGCACCCACCAGCCGGAAGGTCAGGCGTTCCAGGGTGAGCAGGGGCATGTCGGTGTCGTTGGCGCGGCCCTGGCGCATGGCCCGCTCGGCCCGCTGCATCAGCCAGGCGTGGCCCACGGCGGCGGCGATCATGCCGTAGGACGCGATGCCCAGCGCCCAGTGCAGCGGCATCCAGGGCGAGGACAGCGTGGGGTAAGTGGCCCCCGGGAACACCAGCGCCAGCAGCACCACGCCCATGCCCAGCCAGCCCAGCGCGCGCCGGGCCTTGAGCTGCGGGTAGAGCCGGCTCTCCAGCAGGTAGACGGTGAGCACCAGCCACAGGGTGATGGAGAGCGCCGGTGCAAAGCCGAACGAGGCGGGCTGGTTGAGCAGGCCGCGCAGCAGCACCACCGCATGCAGCAGCCAGGCCATGACCAGCAGGCTGCGCAGCTGTGCGGCCGACATGCGCGTGTGGGCCCAGATCATCAAGGCATAGGCCAGCGTGGCGAGCCCGGAGGCGATGACGGTGGGGGCCGGACTGGACAGCATGGGCATCAGGCCTCGGGATGGCCGCACGCCGGCGGGGCTGGACGGGGGGGCGCGGCTAAAATCATCTGCACAGTTTAACGGTCCCTTTCAGCCGGCCGTTCCCCACTTCCCCCGAGCTCCGCATGGCATCAGCCCTCTCCGAACGCCTGTCACGCATCGTCAAGGAGATGCGAGGGCAGGCCCGCATCACCGAGTCCAACGTCACCGACATGCTGCGCGAGGTACGCATGGCCTTGCTGGAGGCCGATGTGGCCCTGCCGGTGGTGCGCGACTTCATTGCCCGGGTCAAGGAGCGCGCCCTGGGCGCCGAGGTGGTGGGTTCGCTCACGCCGGGTCAGGCGCTGGTGGGCATCGTCAACCGCGAGCTGGCGGCCACCATGGGTGAAGGGGTGGCCGACATCAACCTGGCCGCTCAGCCGCCCGCCGTCATCCTGATGGCCGGTCTGCAGGGCGCGGGCAAGACCACCACCACCGCCAAGCTGGCCCGCCACCTGATCGAGAAGCGCAAGAAGAAGGTGCTCACGGTCTCGGGCGACGTCTACCGCCCGGCCGCCATCGAGCAGCTGCGCACCGTCACCGCCCAGGCCGGGGCCGAGTGGTTCCCCAGCACGCCCGACCAGAAGCCGGCCGACATCGCCCGCGCCGCGCTCGACCATGCCCGCCGCCATTACTTCGACGTGCTGCTGGTCGACACCGCCGGCCGCCTGGCCATCGACGAAGCGCTGATGCGCGAGATCCAGGAGCTGCACGGCATCCTGAATCCGGTCGAGACCCTGTTCGTGGTGGATGCCATGCAGGGCCAGGACGCCATCAACACCGCCAAGGCCTTCAAGGAGGCCCTGCCGCTGACCGGCATCGTGCTGACCAAGCTCGACGGCGACTCGCGCGGCGGTGCCGCCCTGTCGGTGCGGGCCATCACCGGCGCGCCCATCAAGTTCGCCGGCACGTCCGAAAAGCTCGATGGCCTGGAGGTGTTCGATGCCGAACGCCATGCCGGCCGGGTGCTGGGCATGGGCGACATCGTGGCCCTGGTGGAGCAGGTCACGGCCGGTGTGGACATGGCCTCGGCCCAGAAGCTGGCCGCCAAGGTCAAGAGCGGCGAGGGCTTCGACCTCAACGACTTCCTCGACCAGATCCGCCAGATGAAGCAGATGGGCGGGCTGTCCAGTCTCATGGACAAGCTGCCCAGCGCCATGGCTGCCAAGGCCAGCGAGGCCGACCTCAGCCGCGCCGAGAAGGACATCAAGCGCAAGGAAGGCATCATCTGCAGCATGACGCTGCAGGAGCGCCGCAAGCCCGAGATCATCAAGGCCACCCGCAAGCGCCGCATCGCCGCCGGCGCCGGGGTTCATGTGCAGGAAGTCAACCGCCTGCTCAAGGAATTCGAGCAGATGCAGGGCATGATGAAGAAGATGAAGGGCGGCGGCCTGATGAAGATGATGAAGCGCATGGGCGGCATGGGAGGCCTGAAGGGCCTCCCGCCGGGCATCAGGTAGGTTTGAGCGCCATCTGGCTGGCGTGGCGCCAGGCGCGGCGCAGCACGGCCGGCGAGGCCGACTCTTCCGGAATCAGCAGGACGCCGCGCGAACGCATCCACTGACCCAGCTCCACATGGCTGGTCAGCACCGCCAGCGGGATGGACAGCACCAGCGGCAGCGCCACCGGCGCCAGCCACAGCAGGGCGCCCGGGTTGATCGCGGCCACACCGGCGGCCATGATCGCGATCACCAGGCTCATCGGGGCCAGCCGCGCGGCGGCGTCCGACCAGCTCACGCCGTTGGCCTCACGCGGGGGCGACTTCCATTCCAGCTTCATGCCGGTCACGGCCACCAGCACGAACAGCGAATGCGCCAGCATGCGGATGGGCGCCAGCACCAGGGCCAGCAGGGTCTCGGCCAGGGCGCTGATCAGCAGCACGCCGCCGCCGCCGAAGGACTTCTGCTCGCCCTTCATGAACACCGCCAGCACGCCCAGCACCCGCGGCAGGAACAGCAGGCACAGGGTGAAGGCCCACAGGCCGCGCAGCTCGGCCGGCACCGCCTGCCACACCGGCGCATCGGTGCCGCCGGTGAGCCACAGGGCAATCCCGATGGACAGGAAGGCCAGCCACAGCGGCGCCGACAGATACGACATGGCGCCGATGGCGAACATGCTGCGGTGCACCCGGTGGATGCCGGGTTCGGCGGCCAGGCGGGCGTTCTGCAGGTTGCCCTGGCACCAGCGCCGGTCGCGCTGCAGCTCGCTCAGCAGGTCGGGCGGCTGCTGTTCAAAGCTGCCCTGCAGGTCCGACACCAGCCACACGTGGTAGCCGGCGCGGCGCATCAGGGCGGCCTCGACGAAGTCGTGCGACATGATCCCGCCCGACATGCCGCCCGTGCCCGGGATCGGGGCCAGCGCGCAGTGCTTCATGAAGGCCTCGACGCGGATGATGGCGTTGTGGCCCCAGTAGTGCGATTCGCCGAGCTGCCAGAACTGCATGCCCAGGGTGAACAGCCGGCCAGTCACGCGCGACGCGAACTGCTGGGCGCGGGCGTGCAGCGTGGCATGGCCGATGGACTGGGTGGCGGTCTGGATGATGCCGGCGCGCGGATGCGCTTCCATCAGCTTGACCATGTCGGTCAGGCAGCGGCCGCTCATGACGCTGTCGGCGTCCAGCACCACCATGTAGCGGTAGTCGCGGCCCCAGCGGCGGCAGAAGTCGGCCACGTTGCCGGCCTTGCGGTGGGTGCGGCGCTGGCGCAGGCGGTAGTACACCTCCACCGGCGGCTGACCGCCATGCTGGGCCGCCAGGTCGGCGCGCAGCTGTTCCCAGGCCGCGCGTTCGGCCTGCGGCACGCCGCGCTGGAAGCTGTCGGACAGCACGAACACATCGAACTGGCCGGCATGGCCGGTGGCGATCAGCGACTCGCAGGTGGCGCGCAGGCCGGCGAACACGGTGGCCACGTCCTCGTTGCAGATCGGCATGATGATCGCGGTGCGGGCCTCCGGGTTCATGGCGTGGTCGCGCACATCGGCCGCGCGCAGGGTGTGGCGGTCACCGCGCAGCAGCACCCAGAAGCCCATGAGGGCCGTGACGAAACCGGTCACCACCCAGGCGGAGAGCACCGAGAACAGCACCAGCTGCGCGGTCTGCAGCCAACCGCTGCTGCCCTCGGGCTGGGCATCGGCAAACAGCCAGCCGGCCAGGCCGGTGCTCAGCAGGGTCAGTGCCACGAAGGCGGCGCGGCGGCGGCGCGCGGCGCCGTACCACGGCATCGGCTCTTCGGCCGCGGCAGCGGGCTGGCTGGGCGGCGGGATCAGCCGGTCGGCCAGGCCCAGCAGGCCGGTGCCCACGCTGTTCCAGAAACCGCGCCAGGGGCGCGGCACCATGGAGCCGCGCCGCAGCGGCGGGGCCGTCACCGCATTCGGGTGGCGTTCCTCGCGCAGCGGGCTGCGCTGGCTCGCGGCCAGGTTTCTGGCGGGGCTCATTCGGGCAGCAGCAGGTGTGTCCATGTTTCGCTCACGGCGTGTTGTTGGTGTTGAAGGAAGGCGCGCAGCTCGACCGGCTGGTTCGGGTCGATGCGCACCACGCGCAGGCTCACCCGCCAGGTGCTGGTGGCCGGATTGGGATAGGCCACAGCCTCGATGACGCGGCCGTTGGCATTGGCACTCACCACGGCCTGCACCGCTGCGCCCGGGGGCAGGGCGTCGAGCGCGGGGCCGGCAAAGTCGAGCACGAACTTGGGCTGGGCCGACTGCTCGGCCGGGCTGAGGCGGGTGTAGCCATAGCCCCTGCGGGTCTGGGTCACCCAGCTCGAGGGCGGGCGCTGCTGTTCATCGCCCTGCCAGGACAGTTCGTAGGCGAATTCCAGCGGCTGGCCCGGCGCCGGCAGGCGGGCCGGCACCCAGTAGGCCACCACGTTGTCGTGGGTCTCGTCGGGCGTGGGCAGCTGCACCAGCTCCACCCGGCCGGCGCCCCAGTTGCCCAGCGGGCGCACCCAGGCACTCGGCCGGCGCTCGTAGCGGGCTTCCACGTCCTCGTAGCTGGCGAAGCGGCGGTCGCGCTGCATCAGGCCGAAGCCGCGCGGGTTGACGGTGGCGAACGAGCTCACCTGGATGCTCTTGGGCCGTTGCAGCGGGCGCCACAGCCATTCGCCTTCGCCGGTGGCCAGCATCAGGCCGTCGGAGTCGTGCACCTCGGGGCGGAAGTCGCCTGGCAGCGGCTGGTTCTCGCCCGAGAGGAACATGCTGGTCAGCGGTGCCAGGCCCAGGGTGGCCACCGGGGCGGCGCCTTCGCGCAGGTACACGCGGGCATGCACCGTCATGGTGGTCTGGAAGCCCGGGCGGATGACGAAGCGGTAAGCCCCGGTCGCGCGCGGCGATTCCAGCAGGGCCAGCACCGTCACCTCGCGGTCGGTGGCCGTGGGCCGGCGGACCCAGAACTCGGTGAAGCGGGGGAATTCTTCGCCCTGGCCGCCCACGGTGTCGATGGCCAGGCCGCGCGCCGACAGCCCGTACTGCTGGCCGGCGCCCAGCGCGCGGAAGTAGCTCGCACCCAGGAACACCGCGAGTTCGTCCTTGTAGGCCACGCTGTTGAGCGGGTAGTGCAGCCGGAAGCCGGCATGGCCCAGGTCACCCCAGGCGGCGGTGTCGAAGCGGTTGAAGCCGTAGTCGTAGTCGGCGGTCTTGAAGGGCAGATCGGTCACCTGACCGTCCGGGCCAATCTCGCGGATGCGCACCGGCTCGGTCTGGTAGAGGCCCAGGTGGAAGTACTGCAGCTCAAAGGGCAGCTGGCGGTCGCGCCAGGTGCTGCGCTCGGGCTGGAAGCGGATGGCGCGCAGGCCGTCGTAGCTGATGTTGGCCAGCTCGGGCGGAAGGGCTTTGGACTTGTCGCCGGCAGGCGTCCAGGGCTGGGTGGCGCGGGTCTGGGCGATGTGTGAGACGCCGTCCCAGTCCAGCCCTTGCGCGGCGGCGGAAGCTGTGGAAACGGCGGCCAGACTGGCGATCAGGCCGGTCAGCAGGTGCCGGCGCAGGGCGCGGGCGGTTCGGCGGACAGGGGGAAAAACCAGGGACATGCCCGGTATAGGGCAAACCCCGTGCCAGGGCGAAAAAATCGTTTCAGATCAAGTACTTGCGGGCAGATCGAGACGCTGGCGCATCCAACGGACCCCGATATCAGGGTAAACCCGTGTTTTTTGTCGCCAGATGGCGACAGGCCAGTGGGGCGCAGAGGAAAAGCCGTTACAGATCAACGGTTTGCGCTTGTCACTCTGTGGCGACAGGCTCGGTGCCTGCGCCGCTGCCGTCGTTCTTGAACAGGCCCGGGGTGAGCGCGTGCTTCTGCAGCAGGCGGTAAAACTCGGTGCGGTTGCGCTCGGCCAGGCGGGCGGCATCGGCCACATTGCCGTCGGTCATCTTGAGCAGGCCCACCAGGTAGTCGCGCTCGAAGCGCTGCTTGGCCTCGGCGTAGCTCAGAACCTCCACCGCCGGCGTGCGCAGGGCGCGCTGCACCAGGGCCAGCGACACCAGCGGCGTGGTGGCCAGCGCGCACACCTGTTCCACCACGTTGTAGAGCTGGCGCACATTGCCCGGCCAGCTGGCCAGGGTGAGCGCCTTGAGGGCTTCGGGCGCGAAGCCCGAGCTGCGCTTGCCGTACTTGGCCGCCAGCCGGGCCAGGAAGTGGTTGGCCAGCAGGGCGATGTCCTCGCGCCGCTCGGCCAGTGTGGGCAGGGTCAGCGTGACCACATTGAGGCGGTAGTACAGGTCTTCGCGGAACTGGCCCTGGGCCATGGCGGCTTCCAGGTCGCGGTGGGTGGCCGAGACGATGCGCACATCCACCGGGATCGACTGGCTGGACCCCAGCGGTCGCACCGCGCGCTCCTGCAGCACCCGCAGCAGCTTGACCTGTAGCGCCGGCGGCATGTCGCCGATCTCGTCGAGCAGCAGGGTGCCGCCATCGGCCGCCTGGAACAGGCCCTTGTGGTTGGCCACGGCGTCGGTGAAGGCGCCTTTGACGTGACCGAACAGCTCGGACTCCAGCAGCGCTTCGGGAATGGCGCCGCAGTTGACCGCGATGAAGGGCTTGCCGGCCCGCCGGCTGGCCTTGTGGATGGCACGGGCCAGCATTTCCTTGCCGGTGCCGGAGTCGCCGCGCAGCAGCACGCTGGCGTCGCTGCGCGCCACCATGCGCGCCTCGGCCAGCAGGTCGGCCATGCGGCTGGAGCGGCTGACGATCTCCGAGCGCCAGGCCTCGTCCACCGGCTCGCTCGGGCCTTCGCTTGCGCCCAGGGACAGTGCCTGGGCGATCTTGTCCAGCAGCTCGCGGGCGTCGAAGGGCTTGGTGAGGTAGCTGAACACGCCGCGCGAGGTGGCCTCCACCGCGTCGGGAATGGTGCCGTGCGCGGTGAGCAGGATCACCGGCAGCGACGGATGACGGGCCCGGATGTCGTCGAACAGGGCCAGGCCGTCGCGCCCGGGCAGGCGCACGTCCGACAGCACCACCTGGGGCCGTTCGATGTCGAGCTGCGCCAGCGCGGCTTCGGCCGAACCCACTGCACTCACCTGGTAACCGGCGGCGCCCAGGCGCATGGACAGCAGGCGCAGCATGTCGGCATCGTCGTCCACCACCAGCAGGCGTGCGCGTCGTGCACTGGTGGCGGCCTGGAGAGAGGAAGCGGTGTCGGCCATGGCGGTGGGACAGGTGGCGGGCGCGATGGTTCCGGTGGGGGGGGGACGCCGCCGCCTCAGGGCGCCGGCGTGCGGGGTGCGCGCGGCGTGAGGCTGCGTTCGATGGCGCGCATGGCCTCCAGCCGTTCGTTGAGCTGGTCGATGCGGCGTTGCGCATCGCGGATCTGCTGGTTCTGTCGGTCGGCCTGGTCTTCCAGCCGGCGCTGCTCCATGAGGCGTGCGGCCAGCAGCCGGGCCAGGGGCTGCAGCGCGACGGCCTGGGGCTGGGTGCTGGCGACCACCCGCTGCACCAGGCCCAGGGCGCGGGCAGTGTCCACCGGCTGGTGGGTCTGCACCAGGGCCAGGGCCAGCTGCAGCTGCAGGTGGGGAGTGTCCCCACCGTCGCCCAGGCTGGCGATCTCGGTGGCCAGTTCGGCGGGCCCCAGCAGCCGGACCCGGTCGGCGTAGGCCAGTACATGGGCCACGGCCACACGGTCGTCGGCCACAGCCGGTGTGGCGCTGCAGGCGCTGGCGAGCAGCGACAGCGCCAGCAGCAGGGCGGCGACCGCGCGCGGGCGTCGCAGGGAGGGCAGGGTGTCAGCTGGCATGGGGAAGCTCGATGCGGAAATGGGCGCCGCCGGGTTGCGGCACCAGGGTCACGCGGCCGCCGTGGGCGGTCACGTATTCATGGACGATGGACAGGCCGATGCCGGTGCCCTTGACCGCCTGCGGCGGCTGGCGCTGGCCTCGGTAGAAAGGCTCGAAGATGCGTTCGCGGTCGGGCTCGGCCACGCCGGGGCCCTGGTCGATGATGTCCACGCTGGCGCGCCCGGGCAGGTCGTTCACCAGCACGCGGATCACGCCGCCGTCGGGCGAGAAGCGGATGGCGTTGAGCAGCAGGTTGCCCAGGGCCGAGGCCATCTTCTCGCGGTCCAGCGGCAGCACCACCGGCGAGCCTTCCACACGCACCAGCAGGCCGCGCGCCTGCCAGTGCAACCGCTGCGACTGGACCTGGTCGTTCGTCAGGGTCAGCAGGTCGGTGCGTTCGCGCTTGAGCTGCCGGGCCTCGAAGGCGGCCGCATTGAAGCGCAGCAGCGCCTCGATCTGCTCCTGCAGCTGGCCGGTGTTGTGCTGCAGGATGCGCACCACCTCGGCCTGGTCGGGGCCCAGCGGTCCGGCCACACCGTCGCCCAGCACCGCCACGCCTTCGCGCAGCGAGGCCAGCGGTGTCTTGAGCTCGTGCGATATGTGGCGCAGGAAGCGGGCCTTGTCGGCGTCCAGCTCGGTCAGGCGCAGGCGCAGCCAGTCGAGCTGCTGGCTGACCCGGCGCACGTCGGTCGGGCCGGGGATGTCGATGGGCGATTCCAGCCGGTTCTCGCCGAGCGCCACGATGGCCTTTTCCAGCCGCTGGAACGGCCTCGCCAGCCACACGCCGAAACCCACCGCCAGCGCGGCGGCCAGGCCGATGGAGCCCAGCACCTGCTGGGCCAGCTGCTGGCGGCTGGCCTCGAAGCGGGCCTGCAGCGCCTCGTTGCGCTGCGCGATCAGGCTCTGCACCTGCTGGGCGATCAGCGTGGTGAAGCCGTCGAGTTCGCGGAAGGCTCGCGCCACCTCGCGTTCGCGGTCCAGCGCGGTCTCGGGTGGGCCGTCCAGCAGCTGCCCGATGGTCTGGATCTGCTCGCGCCAGGGGCGGGCGAATTCGTCGGGCAGGTCGTTGGCGGTGAGCCGCTCCAGCGTGGCGGCGGCCTGCCGGGCGGCCTCGTTGAAGCGCTGGCGCAGCTGCCGGTCACCCAGCACCAGCGATTGCCGGGCCACCCGCTCCATGGCCACGCTGCGCTCGCCCAGCGACTGGGCGGCGGTGGACAGCGCGATGGCCTGATCGGCCCCCTCGCGGCCCTGGGCCATGAGCGACTCCAGCGAGAACAGCGCGCGCACCGCTGCCGCTCCCAGCAGCACCCCGATCAGCAGGAACGCCACCAGCAGCATCTGCTGGAACGACAGCGACGACGGTTTCACGCCTCGACGGTCACCACTTCGCCCCGCAGCGAGTGCGGCAAGGCCTGGGAGATGCGCACATCGATCATCTGGCCGATCAGCCGTGCACCGTTCGGCCCGCCGTCGAAGTTGACGATGCGGTTGCACTCGGTGCGGCCCATCAGCTCGGCAGCGCCATCCGGGCCGGGCCGGCGCGACGGCCCTTCGACCAGGATGCGCTGCACCGTGCCTTCGCGGCTGGCGCTGATGCGGCGCACGTTGGCCTCGATGGTGGCCTGCAGGTGCTGCAGGCGCTTGAGCTTGACCTCGTGCGGCGTGTCGTCGGCCAGGTTGGCCGCCGGCGTGCCGGGGCGCGGGCTGAAGATGAAGGAGAAGCTGCTGTCGAAGCCCACGTCCTCGATGAGCTTCATCATCTTGTTGAAGTCGTCCTCGGTCTCGCCGGGGAAGCCGACGATGAAGTCGCTGCTCATCGAGATGTCAGGCCGGATGGCGCGCAGCTTGCGGATGGTGCTCTTGTATTCCATGGCGGTGTAGCCGCGCTTCATGGCCATGAGGATGCGGTCGCTGCCGTGCTGCACCGGCAGGTGCAGGTGGCTCACCAGCTGCGGTATGCGGGCATAGGCCTCGATCAGGCGCGGCGTGAATTCGTTGGGGTGGCTGGTCGTGTAGCGGATGCGCTCGATGCCCGGGATGGCGGCCACGTACTCCAGCAGCAGGGCGAAGTCGGCGATCTCGGCGGTATCGCCCATGGCGCCCCGGTAGGCGTTCACGTTCTGGCCCAGCAGCGTCACTTCGCGCACGCCCTGGTCGGCCAGACCGGCCACCTCCACCAGCACGTCGTCGAAGGGGCGGCTCACCTCCTCGCCCCGGGTGTAAGGCACCACGCAGTAGCTGCAGTACTTGGAGCAGCCTTCCATGATGGAGACGAAGGCCGAGGCGCCTTCCACCTTGGCCGGCGGCAGGTGGTCGAACTTCTCGATCTCGGGGAAGCTGATGTCCACCTGCGGCCGCTCCTGCTGCTGGCGCTGGTTCAGCAGCTCGGGCAGGCGGTGCAGGGTCTGCGGACCGAACACCACGTCCACGAAGGGCGCGCGCTTGATGATCTCCGCACCCTCCTGGCTGGCCACGCAGCCGCCCACGCCGATGAGCACGCCCTTCTTCTTGAGGTGCTTGACCCGACCCAGATCGGAGAACACCTTCTCCTGGGCCTTCTCGCGCACCGAGCAGGTGTTGAACAGGATCAGGTCGGCCTCTTCCACGTCCTGCGTGGGTTCGTAGCCCTGGGCAGCGCCCAGCACGTCGGCCATCTTGTCCGAGTCGTACTCGTTCATCTGGCAGCCGAAGGTCTTGATGAAAACTTTGCGCGTCATGGAATGGCTCCTGGAACGCCGGGGCAGTGGCCGGCCCGGCGTGGGGGTCGGCCCTTGGGCCGAGAGGGATGCGACGAAATGGACAACGGCGCCGACACGGCGCCGCTTCAGCGACAGGGGATCAGTCGGCGGCCGGCTTGACCGGCGGCTTGTAGGCGCGCGGGTCGGGCTCGGGCAGCATGGACTCGAACACGTAGTTGCGCTCCACGCCCAGGGTGCGCCGTTTTTCCTTGGCTTCCTCGGGGGTGAGGATCCACACCATCTGGATCTGGCCTCGGCCGTCCACGCGGTAGTTCACCAGCACTTCCTTGCCGACCAGAGACGCCGGGCGCACCACGGTGTTGTTGTCGCTCATGATGCGGGCGCCGGGCGAGAGGCGCACCTCGCGGTCGTCCATGCGGGCGTACGGCGGCTGGGTCATTTCCAGCGTGCCGCGCAGGGCGTCCTTGGGAAACGGCCGCTTGAGCGACTGGGCCTGCGCAGGCAGCGCAGTCAGCAGCACGGCGGCGGCCAGGGTGAAGGCGGGGAGGCAGCGGTTCATGGTGTAGATCCAGAGGCTGAAGAAGATCAGGATTTTCGCACGGGGCCGTCGGCCGGCCGGTCGGCGTCCACCAGCGGGTAAGCGTCGGCCACGTAGGCAGGCCCCTTCATCACCATCACGATGAACGCGCCGATGCCCACGGTGAACAGCGCGGTCCACCACAGGATCACCACCGCCACCGCCAGGATGTCGATCAGGCCGATGCGCGCCGCCAGCTCGCTGGCCGACAGCTCCCAGGGCCAGAGCCGGGCCATGCCGGCGCTGAGTGCCGGCACCACGGTGCCGCCCAGCAACCACAGGGGCAGGCGGCGCAGCACCACGAGTTCGCGTCCGTAGGGGGTGCGGATGTGGCCGGGCAAGCGTTGCATGGCGGTTCCTGTGGATGGGGATGGTGACGGGCATGTCCCTGCGGCGGCAGGCACCAGCCCCTTGGCGCCAGAATCGGAACTCAACCATTCTGCGCCCGCACCCGCGGCGGGCCCGCTGATCCATGTCAAACCCGACCTCTTTGCCCCGACGCCGCTGGCTGTCTGCCGGCCTGCTGGGCGCGGCCCTGCTGTCCTCCACCCTGCTGGCCGGCTGCTTCACCGGCGTGCCCCAGGGCGCGGTGCCGGTGAGCCCGTTCGACGTGCAACGCTACCTGGGCACCTGGTACGAGATCGCCCGGCTCGACCATGTGTTCGAGCGTGGCCTGACCGATGTGAACGCCACCTACGCGCTCAAGGACGACGGCAGCGTGTCGGTGCTCAACCGGGGCTTCGACCCGGTCAAGGGCGCCTGGAAGGAGGCCGAGGGCCGGGCGCTGTTCATCGGCGATCCGAAGACCGCATCGCTCAAGGTGAGCTTCTTCGGCCCCTTCTTCGGCGGCTACCACGTCATCGCGCTGGACCCCGACTACCGCTGGGCCATGGTGATCGGCCCCGACACCGGCTACCTGTGGATCCTGGCGCGCGAACGCACGCTGGACGCTGCCGTGCGCGACAAGCTGGTGGCCCAGGCCGCATCGCTCGGTGTGGACACCAAAGGACTGATCTGGGTGGAGCACGGCCGTGCCCCGCGCTGAGACCAGCCTGTCCGGCATCGACGCGGGCCAGTCGCCGGTGCAGGTGGCGCGCCAGTGCACCGGCAAGCGCGTGATCTACTGGTTTCGCCGTGACCTGCGCCTGGCCGATCTGCCCGGTCTGCGTGCGACGATGGACGCTGCCGTGCTGCTGCCGGTCTGGGTGGACGAGGCCCGCTGGCACCAGCCGGACCGCTGGGGCATCGAACCTCTGGGACCGCACCGCGCGCGCTTCCAGGCCGACGCGGTGGCCGACCTGGACCGCAGCCTGCGTGCCCTGGGCAGCCGCCTGTGGGCCCAGGCGGGTGACCCGGTGGCGGTGGTCACTGCCCTCGTCAAGGCAGCATCCATCGATGTGGTGGTGACCCAGGCCGAGGTGGCGCCGTACGAGCAGGACGATGTGGCGGCCTTGCGCCGCGCCGGTGTGGCGGTGCTCACCGTGGCGCCCACCAGCCTGTTCGACCTGAGCGACCTGCCGTTCAAGCCGGCCGCCGTGCCCACCGTGTTCACACCGTTCCGCCATGCCGTCGAAGGCGAGCGCACCCCGGTGCACCCGCCCATGGCCGCGCCCCGCAGCCTGCCGCCCCTGCCCGATGCAGCCGGCCTGCCGGAGCCGGTGCTGCCTGCATTGGCTTCAGAGGGTGGCGACGACCCGCGCAGCTCGTTCCCCTATGCCCGCACTGGCTGGACCGGCGCAGGCCGCGACGCCCTGGCCCATGTGCAGCGTTACTTTGCCGGCCCGCTGCCCCGGCAGTACAAGGCCACCCGCAACGGCCTGTCCGGCACCGACTTCTCGACCAAGTTCTCCCCCTGGCTGGCCACCGGGGCCCTCTCGCCCCGGCAGATCCATGCCGAGCTGCTGGCGCATGAGCAACGCGAGGGCGAGAGCGACGGCAGCCGCTGGATCGTGTTCGAGCTGCTGTGGCGCGAGCATTTCCGGCTGCTGCACCACCGCTTCGGGCGCAAGCTCTACCGGGGTCGTGGCCTGACCGACCAGCCACCGCCGGGCCACAACCCGCAGGGCTTTGCGCGCTGGCAGACCGGGCGCACCGGCGTGCCACTGGTGGACGCGGCCATGCGCGAGCTCTCCGCCACCGGCTTCATGAGCAACCGCCTGCGCCAGCTGGTGGCCAGCTACCTGATCCACGACCTGGGCGGCGACTGGCGGGCCGGTGCGGCCTGGTTCGAGCACCTGCTGGTGGACCACGATGTGCACAGCAACCACGGCAACTGGCTCTACATCAGCGGACGCGGCACCGACCCGCGCGGCGGCCGGCGTTTCAACCCCGAGAAGCAGGCGCGCGAGCACGACCCCGACGGGGCCTTCGTGAAGCGCTGGACCGGGCGCTGAGCCCCTTCCTCACTTCCAGCGGATCGCGTCGATCTGCACGCTGCCCAGCGTGCTGCTGAGGGTGAGGCCGCCTTCCTGCACCGTGGCCTGCAGCTGCATGCTGCGTTCGGCCATGGCGGCCAGGGCCGGTGCCACCTCGGTGGGCAGGCGCCAGACCTGCAGGCGGTCGAGCCGGGTGAGCTTGGTCTCGATGCCGCGCCACCACACATCGGCCGCGCTGCCGAAGGCGTAGACGATCACCGCATCGGCCTTGCTGCAGGCCTTGGCCAGCGGCTTGTCTTCGGGCTGGCCCACCTCGATCCACAGGCGCTTGCGGCCGGTGAAGTCGGTCAGCGACACATCGGGGTCTTCCGGGTCGGACAGGCCGGCACCAAACGCCAGCGTGCCGTCGCCCCGGCAGGTGTCCTGCAGCTCGTGGGCGTGCAGGGCCAGGGCCACCAGTCGCACCATCATGCGTTCGTCGGTCTCGCTGGGGTGGCGGGCCAGGGTGAGCGCATGGTCGGCGTAGTAGCCGTGATCGATGTCGGCGATCTGCAGGTTCGCCTTGAAGATGGTGGACTTGAGGGCCATGCGCGCTGCCGGAACCATGTCCGGAAATGAAGAAGGGCGGGTGCCGTTGCCGGTACCCGCCCTTGCCGAATTCTGGTGGCGATAGGTGGACTTGAACCACCGACATCAGCATTATGAATGCTGCGCTCTAACCAACTGAGCTATATCGCCGAAAGCCGGCATTATAGACCGAAATTTCGGCCGTTTTCAACGGTGCTTCCAGGCCGGCGCACGCTTGTTGACGAAGGCGTCCATGCCTTCCTTCTGGTCTTCGGTGGCGAACAGCGCGTGGAACAGGCGGCGCTCGAACATCACGCCGTCGGACAGCGAACCTTCGAAGGCGCGATTCACCGCTTCCTTGGCCGCCATCACGCTGGGCAGCGAGTAGCCGCAGATGGTGAGCGCAGCGCCCAGGGCTTCGTCCATCAGCTTGTCCAGCGGCACCACGCGGCTGACCAGCCCGGCGCGCTCGGCCTCGGTGGCGTCCATCATGCGGCCGGTCAGGCACATGTCCATGGCCTTGGACTTGCCCACCGCGCGCGGCAGGCGCTGGCTGCCACCGGCACCGGGAATCACGCCCAGCTTGATCTCGGGCTGGCCGAACTTCGCGTTGTCGGCGGCGATGATGAAGTCGCACATCATGGCCAGCTCGCAGCCGCCGCCCAGGGCAAAGCCCGACACGGCCGCGATCACCGGCTTGCGCACGCTGCGGATGGTTTCCCAGTTGCGGGTGATGTAGTCGCCCACGTACACGTCGGCGAAGCTGTACTTGGCCATGGCACCGATGTCGGCGCCGGCGGCAAAGGCCTTTTCGCTGCCGGTGACGATCATGCAGCCGATCTCCGGGTCGGCGTCGAAGGCGGCCAGCGCGGCGCCCAGCTCGTTCATGAGCTGGTCGTTCAGGGCGTTGAGCTGCTTGGGCCGGTTCAGGGTGACGATGCCGACGCGGCCTTCGGTGCGAACCAGGATGGTCTCGGGGGTGGTGCTCATGCAGGGGTCCTTGCAGGGAAAAATCGGGATCAGCCGGACACTATACCGGGGTACAACCCCGGGAAAACATTAGCCGACCGACTGGTTGGCGAATGCTACATTGCACCGCAGCAGGCCAGCGCCCATGCTGCGCTGGCCGCCATCCGACCGAGGAGACAACATGACCGAACCCACCGTGCGGTACGAGGAGCGCGGGGCCGTGGCCCTGCTCACACTGAACCGTCCCGACGCGCTCAACAGCTTCACCCGCGCCATGCACCGCGACCTCTGGGCTGCGCTGGACCGCGCCGAGGCCAACCCGGCCATCCGCGCCATGGTCATCACGGGTGCGGGGCGTGGCTTCTGCGCCGGCGCCGATCTGTCGGAGTTCGATTTCGAGCCCGGTCCCGATCTGGTGGAGCGGGCCGACCCCGGGCCGGTCATCGAACAGGCCTTCAACCCCACGGCGCGCCGCCTGCAGGGCCTGCGCATGCCGGTGGTGGCAGCGGTCAATGGCGTGGCCGCCGGTGCCGGCGCCTCGCTGGTCATGTGCTGCGACATCGCGATCGCCGCGCCCGGGGCCAGCTTCATCCAGGCCTTCAGCAAGATCGGCCTGATCCCGGATGCCGGCGGCAGCTGGCTCCTGGTGGAGCGCCTGGGCCTGGCCCGGGCCATGGCGCTGGCCATGACCGGCGACAAGTTGCCAGCCGCACAGGCCCGCGACTGGGGAATGATCTGGGACGTGTCCGACGACTGCCTGGGTGCATCCCTGGCCATGGCCGAGCGGCTGGCTGCGATGCCCACCAAGGCCCTGGTGGCCACCCGCGAACTGCTGCGCGCTGCCGGCACCCGCAGCTTCAGCGAGCAGCTGGATGCCGAGCGCGACACCCAGTCGGCCCTGGGCCGCACGCACGACTACATCGAAGGCGTGATGGCGTTCCGCCAGAAGCGCGCGCCGCAGTTCAAGGGGGCCTGATGACACCCGAGCAACGCGCCCGCCAGGTGGGCGAGACCATGTTCGCCAACGATGTGGCCAGCCGCGACACCATGGGCATGGAGCTGCTGGCCTGCGAGCCGGGCCGGGCGCTCATGCGCATGGTGGTGACGCCCCGGCACCTCAACGGCCACCGCATCTGCCACGGCGGCTTCGTGTTCACCCTGGCCGACTCCACCTTTGCCTTTGCCTGCAACAGCCACAACAGGAATGCGGTGGCGGCGGGCTGCAGCATCGAGTTCCTGCGGCCCTCGCACGAGGGCGACGTGCTCACCTGCGAGGGCCTGGAGCAGACCTTGAGCGGCCGCCACGGCATCTACGACATGAAGGTCACCAACCAGCGCGGCGAGGCGGTGGCCCTGTTCCGGGGCAAGAGCGCCCAGATCGCCGGCACCGTCTTCCCCGAGGAGGCTCCATGACCCGACTCTCTGCCGGCGGCCTGCCGCTCGACCCCATCGAGACCGCCAGCGTGGACGAGCTGCGTTCGCTGCAGCTCAAGCGCCTGAAGGCCACGCTGTCCCATGCCCATGCCAACTCGCCGGTGTACCGGGCCAAGTTCGATGCGGCCGGCGTGCACCCGGACGACCTGCACAGCCTGGCCGACCTGGCGAAGTTTCCCTTCACCACCAAGCACGACCTGCGCGAGAGCTATCCCTGGGGCATGTTCGCGGTGCCACGAGAACGGTGCGCCCGCATCCATGCCAGCAGCGGCACCACCGGCAAGCCAACGGTGGTGGGCTACACCGCCCGCGACATCGACATGTGGGCCGGTGTGGTGGCGCGCAGCATCCGCGCCGCCGGCGCACGCCGTGGCGATATGGTGCATGTGAGCTACGGCTACGGCCTGTTCACCGGCGGTCTGGGCGCGCACTACGGCGCCGAGAAGCTGGGCCTGACGGTGGTGCCCTTCGGCGGCGGCCAGACCGAGCGGCAGGTGCAGCTGATCCAGGATTTCAGGCCCGACATCATCATGGTCACGCCCAGCTACATGCTGGCCATCGCCGACGAGTTCCAGCGCATCGGCCTGGACCCGCGCGAGTCCAGCCTGCGCACCGGCATCTTCGGCGCCGAGCCCTGGACCAACGACATGCGTCTGGCCATCGAGGCCCGCATGGGGATCGATGCGGTGGACATCTACGGCCTGTCCGAGGTGATCGGCCCCGGCGTTGCCAACGAGTGTGTGGAGACCAAGGACGGCCCGACCCTCTGGGAAGACCACTTCTACCCCGAGATCATCGACCCCGAGACCGGTGAGGTGCTGCCCGACGGGCAACCGGGCGAGCTGGTCTTCACCAGCCTGACCAAGGAAGCGCTGCCCATCATCCGCTACCGCACCCGCGACCTCACGCGCCTGCTGCCCGGCACCGCACGCACCATGCGCCGCATGGAGAAGATCACCGGCCGCAGCGACGACATGATGATCGTGCGCGGCGTCAACGTCTTCCCCACGCAGATCGAGGAGCTGATCCTGCAGCGCCCCGAACTCAGCGCGCACTACCAGTGCGTGCTGACCCGCAGCGGCCCCATGGACGAGCTGACCGTGGTGGTGGAGACCGCGCCAGGCATCTCGCCCACCAGCGAGGCGGCATCGGCTGCGGCGGCGCGGCTGCAGCACGACATCAAGACCTTCATCGGCACCAGCGCCCACATCACGCTGCGGCCCGAAGGCGGGGTGGAGCGCAGCCAGGGCAAGGCGCGGCGCGTGGTGGACCAGCGGCCGAAATGAAGCGGTCACACGGCCGCTCTAGAACCAAAGTTCACTGCGGTCAATCCGGATAGGCTGCCGGGCACCGTGTGGCCTACAGTGCCGGCAACCAAGGGAGTCCATGGACAAGAACACCGTGTTTACCAAGACCGACGCGGGTCGCGAGGCATTGACGAGCCGTCCGCCGGCGCTCGGCCCACGCCTGCGGTCGCTGCTGATCATGGTTGACGGCAAGCGCCGCGTCGAAGAGTTCAACCAGCTGCTGGGTGGCGACGGTGCGGTCGCGCTGCTGGAGCAGCTCGAACAGCAGGGATGGATCGAGGCGCCCCGGGCTGCGGCCCCTGCAGCGGTGGCTGCCCCAGCGGCTGCACCCGCGTCTGCCCCCCAGGCGGCTTCGGGTGCGGCAGCGGTGGTCATCGAGGTCCTGCCCCTGGCCGAGGCCCGCAAGGGCGTGGTGCGCTTCATCAATGACCAGCTCGGACCCATGGGCGAGTCCCTGGCCATGAAGGTCGAGGGCTGCAAGACCGCGGCCGAGCTGCAGGCCCTGCTGCCGCGCATCCGCGAAGGCCTGCGCAACATGAAGGGCGCCGGCGTGGTGCAGCAGTTCGATCAGGCCTGGGCCGGGCGGCTGCCACCGGCCTGAGGCCTGCCCCGTCCTCAGCCCTCCAGCCAGCGGCCCACCGCTGCCGTATCCTGCGCCGACAGGCGCACCGCCTGCGCAGCCGTCGGCCATTCCAGCGGGCAGCGCAGCAGCCGGCGGTCGCGCGAGACCAGTGCCACCACGCGCTGGCGCGCACCGCGCAGCCAGGCCACCTCGTCGAGCTTGCCGATGCGCCAGGCCTCGGCCGCCTGCCCCCGCTTAAGCGGCGCCAGCTCGATGCCCAGCCATTCGTCCCCGGCGGCCAGACCCGCCGCCTCGGCCGCCGAGCCTCGCAGCACGGTCTTGATCTGCACCGCGCCGCCGGTCTCGCTGACCCGCAGGCCCAGCTGCTGGGCCAGGGGCACCGGTTCGTCCTGCACCTTCACGCCAGCGGCCTGCAGCAGTGCCTCCACCGGCAGCTCGGCCGTGCTGTGCACCCAGGCATCGAGCTCGGCGTCCAGGCTGCGGCCTGCCAGCTGCTTGAGCACTCGGCGCACGTCGGCCTCGCGCAGCGGCCCGCCGCCGGTGCGCGCCCACAAGGCCCGCATGGCTTCGTCCAGCGAACTGCCGCATTGCCGCAGGGTGAGGTCCAGGCACAGTGCCACCAGCGCGCCCTTGCCGTAGTAGCTCACGGTGGCATTGGGGGTGTTCTCGCCCACCCGGTAGTACTTCACCCAGGCATCGAAGCTGGCCTGCGCCACGGTCTGCAGCAGGCGTCCGGGCGTCTGTCGCAGCGGGTTGATGTTCTTGGCCTGCAGCTGCAGCCAGGTGGCGTCGTCGATCAGGCCGGCGCGGCGCAGGAACAGGTCGTCGTAGTAGCTGGTGAAGCCCTCGAAGAACCAGAGCAGCTCGGTGTAGTTCTCGCGGTCGTAGTCGTAGCGGGCGAACTCGGCCGGCCGCAGGCGCTTGACATTCCAGGTGTGGAAGTACTCGTGGCTGATCAGCCCCAGCAGGGTGGTGTAGCCGTCGGTGGCCTTCAGCGCCCGGGGCTTGTCGGCACTGCGCGGCAGGTCGGCCCGCTGGCCGATGAGCGCGGTGCTGTTGCGGTGTTCCAGCCCGCCGTAGCCGTCCGCGCTGGCATGCAGCATGAACACATAGCGCTGGAACGGCGGCGGCTGGTCGCCGTGCCAGAAGCGGATCTGGGTCTCGCAGATGCGCCGGGTGTCGTCCAGCAGGCGCTGGCCGTCGAACCAGGCGCCGGCGCCGCTCACCACGAAACGGTGCGGCACGCCGCAGGCGGTGAACTCGCCGCTCCAGAAGCTGCCCAGCTCCACCGGGCAGTCCACCAGCTCGTCGTAGTCGGCGGCGCTGTAGTGGCCCCAGCCATCGGCATCCACCTCGGTCGGCGTCAGCCCGGTGGCCACACGCCAGCCGGCCGGGGTGGCGCCTGGGGCGATGGTGAGTGTGTGCGGCCGGTCTTCCTGGCCCACCACGCGCAGGCAGGTGCTGGTGCCGTTGAAGAAGCCGCGTGTGCTGTCCAGAAAGGCGGTGCGCACCGACGCATCGAAGGCATAGACCTGGTAGGACACGGTGAGGCTGGCGCCGGCCTCGATGTCGGCCCGCCAGCGGTGCTTGTCCAGCTGCTGCAGGGCCACGGACTTGCCGGCGCTGGAGGCGCTGAGCCCCTGCAGGTGCTGCGAGAACTCGCGCACCAGGTAGCTGCCCGGAATCCACACCGGCAGCGCCAGGATCTGGCGGCTCCCGGCCGCAGCCACGGTGAGCGTGACGTCGAACAGGTGGGCATGGGCATCGCGCACCGCCACCGTGTATTGCACAGGGGCCACGGTGGCCACGGCAGCCTGGCGGGTGCGCCGGCTCATACCGCTCCCGCCCCGATCAGGCAGCACAGCGCCGCCACCGACGAGAGCCGGAAACGCAGCGCCAGCCAGGGCGACAGGCCGGCGGCCGGGTAGAGCCGGCGGTCGACCAGGTAGCAGACCACCAGCACCACCGCCAGCCACACCAGGCCGGCGTAGGCGGGCATCACCACGCCCGGCCAGGCCAGCAGCGAGGGCACCACGCCCCAGGCCAGGTGGGTGCGTGCGTGGTCCTGCCCGCGTTCCATGCGCAGCCAGGCCACGCCCCAGTGGATGCCGCCCAGGAAGGATGCGATCAGCGCGGCATAGGCCGACAGCGCCATGGCCACCCAGGGCGCCAGATCGGGCGTGACCAGCCACAGCAGCAGCGCCAGACCGGCAAACGGGATCAGGCCGCCGTAGCCCAGCAGGTCGATCAGGCGCCGGGCGGGGTCGGGCTGCGGACTCAGGGCGCGGGGCGCGGTGGTGTTCATTTGGTGGCGGTCTGCTTCAGGCGGGCTTCGAGCTGTTCGGGGTTGAGCGCGCCGGGCACGCGGCTGCCGTCGGCAAAGATGATGGTGGGCGTGCCGGTGATGCGCGCCTTGCGGCCGAATGCCACGTTGCGCTCCAGCGCGGCGGCGTCACAGCTGGCGGCCGGCGGCGTGACGTTGTTGACCATCCAGTCGATGTAGGCCTTGCCCTTGTCCTTGGCGCACCAGATGTTGCGCGACTTCTCGGTGGAGTCGGCGCTCAGGATGGGGTAGAGGAAGACATGCACCGTGATGTCGTCCACCTTCATCAGGTCGCGCTCGAAGCGTTTGCAGAAGCCGCAGTTCGGGTCTTCGAACACCGCGATCGTGCGGGTGCCCTTGCCGCGCACCAGGGTGAAGGCGTCCTTCAGCGGCAGGTCCTTGAAGCTGATGGCGGTGAGCTTGTTGACCCGCTCCTCGGTCAGGTCGATGCGCTGGCGGGTGTCGAACATCGAGCCCTGGATCAGGTAGTTGCCCTCGGCATCGGTGTAGAAGATGTCGGTCTGGTTGATGCGCACCTCGAAGATGCCCGGCATGGGCGTCTTGCTGATCTCGTCGATGCGGGGCAGGGTGGGCAGGCGCTCGGACAGGTTCTTGCGGATGGTGGCTTCCTGGGCCGAGGCCGCGAAGGACAGGCCGAGCAGGGCGGCCATCAGCAGGTGGGCGATTCGTTTCATGGCGGGGTGTCTCGGGTCGTGAGGAGATGAGGGGTCAGGTGCCCTGGCCCATGGCCTGGCGCACCAGCCAGTGCTTGAGCGGGCCGCTGCGGTCGAAGGCGGACAGCCCCCAGTTGCGCAGGCCCTGGATGCGGGTGTCGTCGTGCGAGAACAGGCCGAACAGGCCGTCGGTGACCAGGCCCATGGCCTGCACGTCGGCGGCGCGGGCGCGCTCGAAGCGGCGCAGCAGGCGGGCATCGCCCACCTCGCGCCAGTATTCGCGGCCGGCCAGAACGCGGGCCAGTTCGGCCGCGTCGGCCAGTCCCAGGTTGAGCCCCTGGCCGGCCAGGGGGTGCACCGCATGCGCCGCGTCACCGGCCAGGGCCACCATGCCCTGCTCGGTGCGGGCGGTCCATTGCCGCGCCAGCGAGCGCTCCAGCGGCCAGCTCTGGGCTGCACCCAGCAGCGCCATGTCGCCCAGTGCGCCGTGGCAGCGTTGCTGAACGGCGGCGGCGAGTTCGGCGCCGGGTGCCTGCTGCAGGGCGTCGGCCCGGTCCGGCGGCAGCGACCACACCAGCGCCACGGCGCGGCCATCGGCCCCGTCCAGCGGCAGCAGGGCCAGCACCTCGCCGTCCACGAACCACTGCCGGGCCACGCCGCCATGGGGCAGGGCGGTGGACAGGCGCGCGGCCAGGGCCTTGTGGGGATAGGGGCGCACGTCGAAATCGATGCCGAGTTCGG
Source organism: Allobosea thiooxidans (assembly GCA_943370825.1). GTDB lineage: Bacteria > Pseudomonadota > Gammaproteobacteria > Burkholderiales > Burkholderiaceae_C > Hydrogenophaga. The sequence continues at coordinate 127,027 of CALRSR020000001.1, forward strand.
CACGCGTGCTGCTGCGCCGGCCTTCGCACACCACGGTGAGCGCGGCGGGCGGTGCCTCTTCCAGGCGTTCGATGCCGGGCTGGAACTGCACCGCGTCCGCCAGGCGGCGTTCCAGTGCGGGCACGTCCACGATCCAGGTCAGGGCCTCGGCCCCCAGCGGGGCGGCGTCGAAGCGCAGTTCGCCGCCGTCGTCGCCGTGCACCTGCATGGCCCGCACCGGGGTGACGGCGGGCGCCTCGCCCGGCGCATCCTCCGGCCAGGCACGGACCGAGGCAAGCACCGATCGGGAGGCTGCATTCAGGGCATAGGCGCGCACATCGGTGGCACCGGCCGGGGCGGCGGAGCCGACCAGGGCCACCCGCAACCGCTCCCGGGCCAGCAGCAAGGCCAGGGTCAGGCCGACCACGCCCGCGCCCCGGATGGCGACGTCATGACGCCGGACGCCGCCGGCTCGGGGGGTGTTTGAAGGCATGGGCTGGATTCTAGGAGCAGGGCACAATCCGGCGCTTTCCGGCGGATACGCCGTGTCCGACCGGTCTCCCCCGCAACCGTTCCCGAGACGCTCCATGAACCAGACAGCCTCCAGCGACCTGAATGCGACCATCGAAGAACTCTGGGTCTACCCGGTGAAATCCTGTGCCGGCGTGCGCCTGCCCGAGGCCGAGCTCTCGGACACCGGGCTCACCTACGACCGCGCCTGGATGGTGGTGGACGAGCAGGGCGACTTCGTGAGCCAGCGCGAACTGCCCCGCATGGCGCTCATCCAGCCGGCCTTCCGCATGGGCCAGCTGCAGCTCAAGGCGCCGGGCATGCTGGCCCTGCACCTGGCGCTGGACGCCGCCGAAAAGCCGGCCCGCGTACGGGTGTGGGACGACGAGGTGGAGGCCTACGACATGGGCGACGTGGCCGCGCAATGGTTCACCGACTTCCTGTCGCCCGATGCGCCCAAGGGCCTGCAGCGCCTGCGCCTGGCCCGGTTCGACCCGGTGGCCATGCGCCGCTGCGACCCGGCCTGGACCGGCGAGCACGTGTCCCACACCCAGTTCGCCGACGGCTTCGGTCTGCTGGTGGCCAGCCGGGCCTCGCTGGACGACCTGAACCAGCGGCTGCGCGCGGCCGGTCATTCGCCGGTGGACATGCGGCGCTTCCGGCCCAACATCGTGCTGGGCGGTCTGGCCGCCCACGACGAAGACCGCTGCGGCCCCATGAGCATTGCCACCGACCAGGGCGAGGCGGTCATCGAGCCGGTCAAGCCCTGCGCGCGCTGCCCCATTCCCGACATCGACCCCGACACCGCCCGGCGCAGCTACCAGGTGGGCGACGTGCTGCAGACCTACCGCCAGGACGCTCGCGTGGGCGGCGCGGTCACCTTCGGCATGAATGCCATCGTCACCGCCGGCGACGGCTTCACCCTGCGTCCCGGCCAGACCGTGCGGGCCGACCTGCGGTTCGACTGACCCCCGCCCTTTAAAATTCGCGGTTTCCCCGACCGACCCGAAAGCCCTCCATGAGCCTCAAATGCGGCATCGTGGGCCTGCCCAACGTGGGCAAGTCCACCCTGTTCAACGCCCTGACCAAGGCCGGCATCGCCGCCGAGAACTACCCCTTCTGCACCATCGAGCCCAACGTGGGCGTGGTGGAGGTGCCCGACCCCCGCCTGCAGCAGCTCTCGGACATCGTCAAGCCCGAGCGCATCGTGCCGGCCATCGTGGAGTTCGTGGACATCGCCGGTCTGGTGGCCGGCGCCAGCAAGGGCGAGGGCCTGGGCAACCAGTTCCTGGCCCACATCCGCGAGACCGACGCCATCGTCAACGTGGTGCGCTGCTTCGAGGACCCCAACGTGATCCATGTGGCCAACAAGGTCGATCCCATCGCCGACATCGAGGTCATCCAGACCGAGCTGTGCCTGGCCGACCTGGGCACGGTCGAGAAGGCCCTGCAGCGCTACACCAAGGCCGCCAAGAGCGGCAACGACAAGGAAGCCGCTGCCCTGGTGGCCCTGCTGGGCAAGGTGCAGGCCGTGCTCGACGAAGGCAAGCCGGTCCGCACCCTGGCCCTGGGCGACCAGGAAAAGGCCCTGCTCAAGCCGCTGTGCCTGATCACCGCCAAGCCGGCCATGTTCGTGGGCAACGTGGCCGAGGACGGCTTCGAGAACAACCCCTTCCTGGACCGCCTGCGCGAGTACGCCAGTGCCCAGAATGCGCCGGTGGTGGCCATCTGCGCCAAGATCGAGGCCGAACTCTCCGAGATGGACGACGCCGACCGGCTTGAATTCCTGAAGGAACTGGGCCAGGACGAACCGGGCCTCAACCGCCTGATCCGCGCCGGCTTCAAGCTGCTGGGCCTGCAGACCTACTTCACCGCCGGCGTGAAGGAAGTGCGCGCCTGGACCATCCACATCGGCGACACCGCGCCGCAGGCCGCCGGCGTGATCCACGGCGACTTCGAACGCGGCTTCATCCGCGCCCAGACCATCGCCTTCGACGACTACATCGCCTACAAGGGCGAGCAGGGCGCCAAGGACGCCGGCAAGATGCGTGCCGAAGGCAAGGAGTACGTCGTCAAGGATGGCGATGTGCTCAACTTCCTGTTCAACGTCTGAACCCGGTCGCAGCAGAGTGACCGACGACGCCCAACGCCTGGCCAAGCAGCTGGCCGCTCAGGTGGGCTGCTCGCGGCGCGATGCCGAGCTCTACATCGCCGGTGGCTGGATCAGCGTGGACGGCACGGTGGTGGAAGAGCCCCAGGCCCGGGTGCGTCCCGGGCAGACCATCGTGCTGGACCCCCAGGCCCGGGCCGAGCCCCTGCCACCGGCCACCCTGGTCTGGCACAAGCCGGCCGGCGTGGCGGTGCCGCCCGATGCCACCCTGCCCGATGCCCTGGCCCGGCAGTGGTTCGGCGCCGCGCAACGCAGCCGCACCGATGCCTCTGGCCGGCGTCTGCTGCGCGCGCTGCTGCACCGGCTGTTGCCGGTCTCCCCGCTGCCCGTGGCCGCCAGCGGCCTGATGGTCTTCACCCAGAACCCGGCCGTGGCCCGCCGCATCACCGACCGCCAGTCGCCGCTGGAGCAGGAGTGGCTGGCCGACGTGAGCGATGCGCCCACCACCCCCGACGAGCGCGAGGCGGTGCTGCGCTCCATCGGCAAGCCGCTGTATTTCGACGGACGCGAACTCCCTTCGCTCAAGGCCAGCTGGCAGAGCGACCGCCGCCTGCGCCTGGCCTTCAAGCACGACATGCCGGACGAGCCGGCCCACCGCACCGCCCGGGCCGGGCTGGCTGCCGTGCTGCACCGCCAGCGCATCGGCCGCATCGGGCTGGACGGCATGGCGGTCGGACAGTGGCGCTGCCTGGGGTCGGCCGAGCGCTTCTGATCGGTTCCTGGTTGACGGTTGTTTGACAGCCTGGCGCGCGCCGGGGATTGGAGCCGACCGGGCCGTCACTCAACGGGGTCATCCACTACCGTTGAAGCCCCCATGCGCCCAGAATCCCGCAACACAGCGTCCTGCAAAGTACCTCCGATCAATCTCGCGACGACCCAGGCCTCGCCGACACCCGGAGGTCTGCCATCGCCTTCCCCTTCGACGTTGTCGGCCAGCTGGTCGATGCAGACCTCGCCGAACGACAAGGCACCTGCCCAGCGGACCTACCACTTCAGCCCCAGGCCGAAATCCGTCATGGTCCGTGCGAACCCCGCCGAGGGCGACGTTCCGCTGGAGAGCCCCTCGCCGTTCAAGCTGCCCAAGCCCCGTCAGACCGGTTTCGGGTCGCCCGGGGATGGGCCCGTGTCGCCCCGGTTCACGCGGGTCGACTTGCGCCGGCCGGTCCCCCGGCTCGATCTGTTCAACGACCTGCGGCCCATGCCCGAGCTGCCACCGGTGCCGACCCCCACGCCTCGGGGGCCGGAGCGCACCGACGGGCCATCAGGCGACAGCGACGTGGAAGGCGAGATCCTGGTGGAGTTCCTGAACCACGAGCGCTACGAGATCGTGGATCTGTCGGACCACGACACCCCGCCGTCACCCCCTGGGTCGCCTTCACAGCTCCATTGGCCCGCCAGTCCGCGGTCACCCGGCGGCGGCTTGCCGCCGCGGGGGGATTTCCTGGGCCAGAAACCCCGCGACGGTTCGCAGTGAGGGGTTCGCCAGAGGCGCCGTCAGGTCGCCACCATCGGCCGCATCTGGCGCGATGCGGCCCACATGCTCAGGGCCATGGCGCTGCCCAGCACCACCAGGCCCACCCAGTGCAGCTGCAGCATCTGGCCGCTGGCGATCATGGCGCCGCCCAGCGCGGCGCCCATGGCCTGGCCCCCGTACATGGCCGAGGTGTTGAGCGCCACCGTGGCCGAGGCCAGCGAGGGCGACAGCTGCACCAGCCGCGCCTGCTGGGCCGAGTTGGCCGAGAAGCAGCCCAGCGCCCAGGGCACCAGCACCAGCGCCTGCTGCCAGATGCCCAGCCGGCCCAGCGGCCACAGCAGCAGGCACAGCGCCATCGAGCCCAGGGTGAACATCACCGCGCGCGGCGCACCGATGCGGTCGATCCAGCGCGACAGCATCACATTGCCCAGCAGGCCGAAGGCGCCGAACCACAGGAACATCAGCGACAGGCTGCCGCCGCTCAGGCCCAGGGTCTGCAGCAGGTAGGGCGCAAAGTACGAGAACAAGGTGAACTGGCCGAAGGCCGAGAGCAGGGTCACGCCCACAGCCAGCATCAGCGCCGATGAGCCCAGCGTGGCCCCCCAGGCCTGGCGCGACAGGGCGGCCGGCTTCACGCCGTCCGGCATGGCCCGCCACACCCACCAGGCACTGCCCAGCGCCAGCACCCCCACCAGACCGAACGCCCAACGCCAGCCCAACGTGCCGCCGATGAAGGCCGACAGCGGCATGCCCATGACCGACGCCACCGACCAGCCCAGGAAGATGAAGGTGATGGCCCGCCCACGCTGCTGCGGCTCCACCAGCAGGCCCACGCTGGCGGCGGCCTGCGGCGTGAAGATGGCCGGCGACACCACGGCCAGCACCCGCAGCACCAGCAGCAACGGGTAACTGGGCGCCAGCGCGCAGGCCAGTGTCAGGAGGCCATACCAGACCAGGGAGAGCGCCAGCAGCCGCCGCCGGTCCCAGCCGGCCACCAGGCTGGCGAACAGCGGCGCCCCCACCCCCATCAGGATGGCCGCCGCCGTGATCAGCTGCCCGGCTTTCGGTATGGACACCCCCAGCGACTGGCTGATGTCGGTCAGCGTGCCCGGCACCACCATCACCCCGGTGCCGATGACGAAGTTGCCCACCATCAGCGCCCAGAGGACGGGGGGCAGGGGGGATCGATCGACAGAGGGCGTGGCGGACATGGGCCCGAGTGTCGGGCATCAGGGTTCACCCGGGGGTGCTGCGGGTGACAGGGCCTCAGCCCACCCCGCCCGGAAACGCCCACAACAGGCCGGACGTCATCACCACATACCGCCCCAGCTTGCCCACTGCCATGTACGCCACGCAAGGCCAGAAAGGCAGGCGCAGCCAGCCGGCCACGGCGCACAGCGGGTCGCCGATCAGCGGCAGCCAGCTCAGCAGGCAGGCCTTGGGGCCGAAGCGGCGCAGCCAGGTCAGGGCGCGCAGTTCGCTGGCGCTGTGCTCAGTCCCTCGGGCCCGGTCCACTGCCTTGTGCGCGCCCAGTCCCATGGCCCAGCTCACCGCGCCGCCCAGGGTGTTGCCGGCGGTGGCCACCAGGATGGCGGGCCAGAACAGTTCGGGGTTGAGCTTGATCAGGCCGAAAACGGCCGGCTCCGAACCCATGGGCAGCAGGGTGGCCGAGACGAAGGCCACCACAAAGACGGTGCTCAGACCGACCTCGGGCAGGGCCAGCCAGTGCATGAGCGGGGTGAACCAGGTGGGCATGGGTGGGGCATTGTAGGAAGGCTGCTGCGGATCGGCGGGGTCGGGGTGCTCAAAAAGTGGGCAGTACAATGCGCGCTTCGCCGGCCGGCGTCGCGGGCCGTCCCCCTGGCCCGAACACCCCCTCCCGCATTCCCTCATCCGCCATGCAGATCGGCCCTTACGCCCTGCCGAACGCGTTGTTCGTTGCTCCCATGGCGGGTGTGACCGACCGCCCGTTCCGCAAGCTGTGCAAGCGGCTGGGGGCCGGCTATGCGGTCAGCGAGATGGTGACCAGCCGCCCGGATCTGCAGGACAGCCTCAAGACCTCGCGCCGCGCCAACCACGACGGCGAGGCCGCGCCGATTGCGGTGCAGATCGCCGGCACCGACGCCGACATGATGGCCGACGCCGCCCGCTACAACATCGACCGTGGTGCCCAGATCATCGACATCAACATGGGCTGTCCGGCCAAGAAGGTCTGCAACAAGTGGGCCGGCTCGGCCCTGATGCAGGACGAAGCCCTGGCCATCCAGATCGTCGAGTCGGTGGTGGCCGCCTGCGTGCCGCACGGCGTGCCGGTCACCCTCAAGATGCGCACCGGCTGGTGCCAGTCGGTGCGCAACGCGCCCATCCTGGCGCTGGCGGCCGAATCCGCCGGGGTGCAGATGCTCACCGTGCACGGACGCACCCGCGAGCAGGGCTACAAGGGCCAGGCCGAGCACGACACCGTGGCCCACATCAAGAGCCGGTTGCGCATTCCGGTGGTGGCCAACGGCGACATCGATTCCCCCGAGCGGGCCCGCGAGGTGCTGCGCCGTACCGGCGCCGATGCGCTGATGATCGGGCGCGCCGCGCAGGGCAAGCCCTGGATCTTCCGCGAGATCGCCCACTTTCTGGCCACGGGCGAGCACCTGCCGCCCCCCGACCTGGCCGAGGTGCGTCCCTGGCTGCTCGACCACCTGCACGATCACTACGACCTGTACGGCGAATTCACCGGCGTGCGCAGCGCCCGCAAGCACCTGGGCTGGTATGTGCGCGCGCTGCCGGTGGCGCCGGCCGAGGCCGACGCCTTCCGCCACCTGATCAACAGCACCACCACCATCGACGAACAGCTGCTGGCCGTGACCCGCAGCCTGGATGCCTGGCTGGCGGGTGCGTCCATCCTTCCGTGGAAACTGGCTGCATGAAAAAGAACAACCTGCACGACTGCGTGCGCTCCAGCCTGGAGGGCTACTTCCAGGATCTCGACGGCACCGAGCCCGCCAACCTGCACGACATGCTGGTCAAGGCGGTGGAGCGGCCCCTGCTCGAGGTGGTGATGGAGCAGGCCCAGCACAACCAGTCGCGCGCCGCGCAGTGGCTGGGCCTGAACCGCAACACCCTGCGCAAGAAGCTGGTCGAACACGGCCTCATCGACTGAATTCCTCAACCTTGACCATTCCCATGCGCGCACTCATCTCCGTCTCCGACAAGACCGGCATCGTCGAGCTGGCCCAGGCCCTGCACCGCCAGGGCGTCACCCTCATCTCCACCGGCGGCACCGCCAAACTGCTGGCCGACCAGGGCCTGCCGGTCACCGAAGTGGCCGAGGTCACCGGCTTCCCTGAAATGCTGGACGGCCGCGTCAAGACGCTGCACCCCAAGGTGCACGGCGGCCTGCTGGCCCGCCGCGACCTGCCCGAGCACATGGCCGCGCTCAAGACCCACGGCATCGACACCATCGACCTGCTGGTGGTCAACCTCTATCCGTTCGAGGCCACCGTGGCCAAGGCCGGCTGCACGCTGGACGACGCCATCGAGAACATCGACATCGGCGGCCCGGCCATGGTGCGCAGTGCGGCCAAGAACTGGAAGGACGTGGCGGTGCTGACCGATGCCTCGCAGTACGCCGGCGTCATCGAAGAGCTGCAGACCCACGGCCAGATCTCGCTCAAGACCCGCTTTGCCCTGTCGGTGGCGGCCTTCAACCGCATCAGCAACTACGACGCCGCCATCAGCGACTACCTGTCGGCCATCGAATTCGACGAAGCCGCCGCCGTGCCCAAGCGCAGCGAATACCCGGGCCAGGCCAACGGCCGCTTCGTCAAGCTGCAGGACCTGCGCTACGGCGAGAACCCGCACCAGACGGCGGCCTTCTACCGCGACCTGCACCCGGCCCCGGGCTCGCTGGTCACCGCCCGCCAGCTGCAGGGCAAGGAACTGTCCTACAACAACATCGCCGACGCCGATGCCGCCTGGGAATGCGTCAAGAGCTTCGATGCTCCGGCCTGCGTCATCGTCAAGCACGCCAACCCCTGCGGCGTGGCCATCGGTGCCGATCCGCTGCAGGCCTACAGCAAGGCCTTCCAGACCGACCCCACCAGCGCCTTCGGCGGCATCATTGCCTTCAACCGCCCGCTGGACAAGGCAGCGGCCGAAGCCGTGAGCAAGCAGTTCGTCGAGGTGCTGATGGCCCCGGGGTACTCGGACGAGGCGCTGGAGGTGTTCAAGTCCAAGGTGAATGTGCGCGTGCTTGAGATCGCGCTGCCCCCGGGTGGCGCCACCGCCTGGGAGCGGGGCCTGAACCTCAGCGACATCAAGCGCATCGGCTCGGGCCTGCTGATCCAGAGCGCCGACAACCATGTGCTGCAGCGCGCCGACCTGAAGGTGGTGACCAAGCTGCAGCCCACCGAGCAGCAGCTCGATGACCTGATGTTCGCCTGGAAGGTGGCCAAGTTCGTCAAGAGCAATGCCATCGTCTTCTGCAAGGACGGCATGACCATGGGCGTGGGCGCCGGCCAGATGAGCCGCCTCGATTCGGCGCGCATCGCCAGCATCAAGGCCGGTCATGCCAAGCTCACGCTGCAGGGCACGGCCGTGGCCAGCGACGCCTTCTTCCCGTTCCGCGACGGTCTGGACGTGGTGGTGGACGCGGGCGCCAGCTGCGTCATCCAGCCGGGCGGCTCGATGCGCGATCAGGAAGTCATCGATGCTGCCGACGAGCGCGGCGTGGTGATGGTCTTCTCAGGCGTGCGCCACTTCAGGCATTGACATTGCCCACCCCTGCGCCGCGCCTTCAGCACGTCCCCCCCTCAAGGGGGCGTCGCCGACGGGCCGGCGGAGCCGGTCCCGTGGCGACCTGGGCTGGCGTGGCCCTCAGTTCAGCTGTTTGAAGATTTCGCGGGCGGCCGAGACGGTGTCCGCGATGTCCTGTTCGGTGTGGGCCGCGCTCACGAAGCCGGCTTCGTACAGCGCCGGGGCGATGTAGACGCCGCGGTCCAGCAGGCCGTGGAACAGGGTGTTGAACTTCGCGCCGTTGGTGGTCATGACGGTGGGGTAGTTCTGGGGCAGTTCGGGCATCAGGAAGAAGCCGAACATGCCGCCTTCGCTGTCACCGCAGAAGGGCACGCCTTCGGCGTCGGCGGCGGCCTTGAGGCCGTCCACCAGCGAGCGGGTGCGCTGACCCAGTGCTTCGTAGAAGCCGGGCTTGCGGATCTCGGCCAGCGTGGCCAGGCCGCAGGCGGTGGCCACCGGGTTGCCCGAGAGCGTGCCGGCCTGGTAGACGCCGCCCAGCGGGGCCAGCTGCTCCATCACCGCGCGCTTGGCCCCGAAGGCCGCCAGCGGCATGCCGCCGCCGATCACCTTGCCCATGACCGTCATGTCGGGCTCGAAACCGGGAATGAGCTTCGCGTAGACGCTCTGGGCACCGCCCAGGGCCACACGGAACCCGGTCATGACCTCGTCAAAGGCCAGCAGCGCGCCGTGCTGGGTGCACAGCTCGCGGCAGCGCTTGACGAAGGGCACGCTGGCGCGCACGAAGTTCATGTTGCCGGCGATGGGCTCGATCATCAGGCAGGCGATGTCGTTACCGTGCTCGGCAAACGCCTCTTCCAGCTGGGCGATGTCGTTGTACTCCAGCACCAGGGTGTGCTGCACCACCTCGGGCGGGACGCCGGAGCTGGTGGGGTGGCCGAAGGTGGCCAGGCCGGAGCCGGCCTTCACCAGCAGCGCGTCGGCGTGGCCGTGGTAACAGCCGTTGAACTTGATGATCTTCTTGCGGCCGGTGGCGCCGCGCGCCAAGCGGATGGCACTCATGCCGGCTTCGGTGCCCGAGGACACCAGCCGCACCATCTCGATGCTCGGCACGATGTCGACGATGGCCTGCGCCAGCTCCACCTCGCGCTCGGTGGGGGCGCCGTAGGAGAAGCCTTCCAGCACCGCATTCTGCACCGCTTCCACCACCGCCGGGTGGCCGTGGCCCAGGATCATGGGGCCCCAGGAGCCGATGTAATCGATGTAGCGCTGGCCGTTGGCGTCCCAGAAGTAGGCGCCCTGGGCCTTCTGCACGAAGCGGGGTGTGCCGCCGACGGCGCGGAAGGCGCGCACCGGGGAGTTCACGCCGCCGGGGATCAGGGCTTTGGCGCGGTCGAACAGGATCTGGTTGCGGTCGGTCATGGTGGCAGCGTCGGCAGGGTTTCAGTGGCGGGTGGTGTCGAGCGGAAAGTCGTCCGCATCCAGCGTGCTGTCGGTGCCGCCGCCCTCTGGCGGGTCGGCGGCATCGTCGTCGGGTTCGTCGTCATGGGCCCAGAACAGGCGATCGGGCACGGCGTGGCCCATGCCGGGCTGGAAGCCGGCGTCGAGGCACTGGTCGAGGTAGGTGAGGGCCTCGGCACAGGCCGACTGCAGGTCGGCACCGCCGCCGATGAGGGCGCACAGCGCGGCCGACAGGGTGTCGCCGGCGCCGCTGAAGGTGGCCTCGAAGCGTTCATAACGGGCGCTGGCCAGCACCGACTCGGGCGAGGCCAGGTGGCTCTCCAGGTGCTGGTCGGCGGCATTGAAGCCGGTCACCAGGGTGTAAGGCACGCCATGGACGGCGGCCGCCCGGGCAATCTCGCGCGCATTCGGCGGACGATCTCCCTCCCATTCGGGCAGCAGCCAGCGGCACAGCGTGCTGTGGTTGCCCACCAGCACCGTGGTCTGGGGCAGCAGAAGCTCGGTGAAGGCATCGAGGTAGGTGTCGATGGCCATCTCGTCCCACCAGGACAGGTCGGGCATGTAGGCAATCACCGGCACATCGGTGTAGTCGCTGGTGATGCCGGCGATGGCGCTCAGGTTCTCGGGCGTGCCCACGAAGCCGACCTTGAAGGCCTGCACCGGCATGTCCTCGAGCGCGCAGCGGGCCTGATCGACCACCGCTTCCTCGTCGAAGGCGATGTGGTCGTGCACCTCGCTGGTGTCGCGCACATAGGCGCCGGTGACCACAGCCAGCACATGCACCGAAGCGCTGCTCATGGCGGTGAGGTCGGCACTCAGCCCGCCCGCGCCGCTGGGATCGTTGGCGTTGAACACCAGCACGCAGGGAAGGGAGGCCGGTGCGGAGCTGTCGTCGCGCAGGGAGTCGGGAGAGGTGTCGGGCATGGCTCGCAACGTGCATCCGGCAGGGGGTTCGCGTTCACCGGGAGGCTGTCCATTCACCCGGAACCGGCGGCCGTGCATCGGAATTTCCCGGGGCGTGGACCGTGGTGATGCGCCGATACAATCGCGCCATTCTACGATAGGGCTTCTGACCAAATGACCGACAACAAGACCTGGATGTGCCTGATCTGCGGCTGGATCTACGACGAGGCTGCCGGCGCGCCCGAGCATGGCATTGCGGCAGGTACCGCCTGGGCCGATGTGCCCATGAACTGGACCTGCCCCGAGTGCGGTGCCCGCAAGGAAGACTTCGAGATGGTGCAGATCTGACTTGTCGTCGGCGCACCACGGCCCTGGTAAGCCAGGGTGGCGATCCCGCTAACATGCCCGCTACATTTGCGCGATCCGGCCGGTCCCAGCCCTGACGGTCCAACAACCGGGAGTCCTTGCACCGTGAGCAACGCAGCGCCCCTGAAGGTCCTTGTCGTCGACGACAGCAACACCATACGCCGCAGCGCCGAAATCTTCCTCAAGCAGGGAGGGCACGAGGTGCTTCTGGCTGAAGACGGTTTCGACGCCCTGGCCAAGATCAACGACTACCAGCCCGACCTGATCTTCTGCGACATCCTCATGCCGCGCCTGGACGGGTACCAGACCTGCGCCATCATCAAGCGCAACGCCCGTTATGCCGGCATTCCGGTGGTGATGCTCTCGTCCAAGGACGGCGTGTTCGACAAGGCGCGCGGACGCATGGTCGGCTCGCAGGACTACCTCACCAAACCCTTCACCAAAGACCAGCTGCTGCAAGCCGTGCAGCAGTTCGGGTCCAACCTCACCGGAGTCGCATGATGGCCACTGCACCGACGCCCATTCGCAAGATCCTCGTCGTGGACGATTCCAAGACCGAGCTGATGTTCCTCTCGGACCTGCTGGGAAAAAATGGCTACACCGTCTGTACCGCCGAGAACGCCGAGGCTGCCTTTGGTCAGCTTGATGCCGAAAAGCCGGACCTCATCCTGATGGACGTCGTCATGCCCAACCAGAATGGCTACCAGGCGACCCGGGCGATCAGCAAGGACCCGAAGTACTCGCACATCCCCATCATCATGTGCACCAGCAAGAGCCTGGAGACCGACCGGGTGTGGGGCATGCGCCAGGGCGCACGCGACTACGTCACCAAGCCCGTGAACGCTGAAGAGCTGCTCTCCAAGATCGCCGCGATTGCCAAAGGCGACAGCCCCAAGACCTGACACCCCAACCATCCCCCGCCCAGCATGGCCAAACGACAGTCGCTCAAGGAGTTGCAGGAAAGGCTGGCAGAGCGTCTGACGGTCGCCCGGTCCGAGGCGATTGCCGCCACCTGGCTGGCCATCGAGGCCGGCGGACGCCGGTTCCTGCTGCCGCTGGTGCAGTCAGGGGAGATCTTTCCGCTGGCGCCGATCCAGCGGGTGCCCTACACCAAGGACTGGTTTGTGGGCGTGGCCAACCTGCGCGGCGGCCTCAATGGCGTCATTGATCTGGCGCATCTCATGGGGCTGGGTTCGGCCGCCGGCACCTCGGACCGCGCCACGTCCGAGTCGCGGCTGGTGAGCCTGCACGCCGCCCTGGGTCTGAACGCGGTGCTGTGGATCGACCGGCTGCTCGGTCTGCGCAGCCCGGGCCAGTTTTCGGCTATCGAGGACCGCAGCCCGGACGATCCGGCATTCATCACGCGGGCTCTGGTGGACAGCCAGGGTCAACGCTGGCAGGAAATCGATCTGCAGCAACTGGTCAGCGAACCCGGGTTCCTCCTGATCGCTGCATGAGGGCCGTGGCCCGTCTGCACAACGTCTCTGTTTTTTCTGAGGGAAGGTGATTACATGGCTGCGCTTGACCGATTCCAGGGTCTTTTCAAGAAGAAACCGGCTGACGAGCCAGACTTGTCCACCGTGACCGATCAGGACGTGGCCGAATTGGCCGCGGCCCGGCTGGCCCCCACCGACGACGCTGCCTTCGGCGGGGTCGACCTGAGTCCGGACGACGAGCAGCTCCTCGCCGGCGGTGGCTTGGTGTCGGTGCCCCTGCTGGGACGCAAGCCGGCCGAACAGCACCAGCGGACCCTCGCCGTGCTGCTGGCCTTCGGTCTGGTGGTGCTGGGTGCCGTCACCTTCTTCGTGCTGAGCCAGACGGAGAAGATCGGTCAGCAGGTGGCCACCAGCGGTCAGGCCCTGATGCAGTCGCAGCGACTGGCCAAGAGCGTGTCCCAGGCCCTGGTGGGCAGTCCGTCGGCGTTCGCCGAGGTGCAGGACAGCATCAGCGTGCTCACGCGCAGCGTGCGCGGTCTCAAGCAGGGCGATGGCGACATGGCACTGGATGCCTTGAGCGCCGAATACAGCAGCCAGCTGGATACCCTGCTGCCCAAGGTGGACCAGGCCGAAGCGAACGCCCGCACCGTGCTGGCCCAGCAGGCCATCCTGACCCAGGTGGGAAATGCCCTGCGCACCGTCAACCGCGAATCGTCCGACCTGCTGGAAATCGCCGAAACCATTTCGTCCCTCAAGCTGCAGCAGAACGCGCCGGCCGCCGAGATCTCGGCCGCCGGCCAGCTGGTGATGCTGACCCAGCGCATCGGCAAGTCGGCCAACGAGTTCCTGACCGCCGAAGGCGTGAGCCCGGAAGCCGTGTTCCTGCTGGGCAAGGACCTCAACACCTTCAAGGAAATCTCCGAAGGTCTGCTCAAGGGCAGCGAGGAACTGCGCCTGCGTCCGGCCACCGACGAGCAGGTCAAGGAGCGACTGAACGCGCTGCTGCAGCGCTACGAGCAGACCCGTACCGAAGCCGGCGCCATCCTGGGCAACCTGCAGGGTCTGGTCTCGGCCCGTGAAGCCCAGGTGGGCATCGTCAACGAGAGCGAGCCGCTGCGTCTGGGCCTGCAGCAGCTGCAGGAAAGCCTGTCGTCCCGCTCGGGTCTGGGCGGCACCGAATTCGCCGCCCTGCTGATTTCGGCCACCTTCGCGCTGCTGTGTGCCGCCGGTCTGGCCTATGTGCAGCTGCAGGACAGCCGCCAGCGCCAGCTGGTGGCCGAAGCCCAGCGGCTCGCCGCCGAGGCGCAGGAGCAGGATGCCAAGCGCATCAACGACGCCAACCAGGCCGCCATTCTTCGCCTGATGAACGAACTGCAGACGGTGGCCGAAGGCGACCTGACCCAGGAAGCCACCGTGACCGAGGACATCACCGGCGCCATTGCCGACTCGGTGAACTACACGGTGGAAGAACTCCGTTCGCTGGTGGGCAACGTGCAGGCCACGGCCACCCGGGTGGCGCAGACCACGTCGGCGGTGGAAGCCACATCCACCGAACTGCTGGCCGCTTCCACCGAACAGCTGCGCGAGATCCGCGAGACCGGTCAGTCGGTGCTGGACATGGCGCAGCGCATCAACCAGGTGTCGGGTCAGGCGCAGGAATCGGCCCAGGTGGCCCGCGCATCTCTGCAGGCTGCCGAGTCCGGTCTGCAGGCCGTGCAGGATGCCATCGGCGGCATGAACGCCATCCGCGACCAGATCCAGGAAACCTCCAAGCGGATCAAGCGGCTGGGCGAATCGTCCCAGGAGATCGGCGAGATCACCGAGCTGATTTCCGACATTACCGAACAGACCAACGTGCTGGCCCTGAACGCCGCCATCCAGGCTGCGTCGGCCGGTGAAGCCGGTCGCGGCTTCTCGGTGGTGGCTGAAGAGGTGCAGCGTCTGGCCGAACGCTCGGCCGACGCCACGCGCCAGATTGCCGCACTGGTGAAGGCCATTCAGACCGACACCCAGGACGCGGTGGCCGCCATGGAGCGCTCCACCCAGGGTGTGGTCGAAGGGGCCAAGCTGTCGGACAACGCCGGTACCGCGCTCTCCGAGATCGACCGCGTGTCGCGCCGACTGGCCGAGCTGATCGAGCAGATTTCCGATGCCGCGTCCCGCGAGGCCGATTCGGCCAACGAGGTGGCCGGCAACATCCAGCACATCTTTGCCGTGACCGAGCAGACCGGTGAAGGTACCCGGTCCACCGCCCAGCAGGTGCGCGAGCTCTCTGCCATGGCCGAAGAACTTCGCCAGTCCGTGGCGCGTTTCAAGATCGCCTGACACCTGCCGCTCGATCCCCTCCCGCCAGCCCACCACGGATGCCCATGCTTGACGTTACCGACAGCGCACCGAAGGACAGCCCCGATGCAGACCTGGGGCCGCTGGCCTGGGTGTTCGAGGAGCTCCGCAAATCGCTCGACGCCGCCAACAAGGCCATCCGCCGGTTCCTGAGGGACCACGAGCAGGCCCGTCAGGGTGATCTGGAACTGGCCGATCCCGCCTCGCTGCGCCTGGCCCGGCAACAGATCCACCAGGCGGTGGGTGCCCTGGAAATGGTCGGCCTGGCTGCGCCGGCCCAGGTGCTGCGGGGCATGGAAGCCGCCGTGCAGCGCTTCGTGCAGCGCCCCGACACCTGCACGGCCGATGCCGCCCTGCGGGTGGAGCGGGCCGGTTTTGCCCTGATCGAATACCTCGAAGGCGTGCTGCGCGGCCGGCAGCTGCCACCGGTGGCGCTGTTCCCGCAGTACCGTGATGTGCAGGAAGTGGCCGGTGCCGAGCGCATCCACCCGGCCGATCTCTGGCCTGCCGAGCACCGCGGCATCGAACTGCCGGCCCCCGACGGCGTGACCGCGCAGCAGGCCAGCGCCACCCTGCGCTCGCTGTTCGACCGGCTGGTGCTGCTGGTGGTCAAGACGCACAGCCCGGCCTCGCTGCAGTCGCTGGCGCGGCTGTGTGCCGGCCTGTCGGCGGGTGCCACGCAGACCCGACAGCGCACCTTCTGGCGCGTGGCCGCCGGCTTCTTTGAAGCCCAGGCCGCCGGGCTCATCCCCGGCGATGTCCACGTCAAGCGCGCCACGTCCCGCGTGCTGCTGCAGTTCACCAGCCTCCAGCAGGGCAAGACCCAGGTCTCGGAGACCCTGCTGCACGATCTGCTGTTCTTCTGCGCCCAGGCCGCCGGTGCCGATGCATCGCGCACGCCGCAATTGCAGGCGGTGCGACAGGCCCACGGGCTGCAGGGACAGGTGGCGGTCGATTACCAGCGGGCATCGCTCGGCCGCTACGACCCGGCGGTACTGGCCCAGGCCCGCAAACGCATTCATGCCGCCAAGGAAACCTGGTCCCTGTTCGCCGGTGGCGACGCCGCCCGCGCCCGACCCGCCAGCGAACAGATCGGCCTGATCGCCGATTCCCTGCTCAAGCTGCATCCGGCCAGCACCGCGCTGGCCGCATCCCTGGTGCGCGCTGCCGAACACGCGGTGGCTTCCTCCGGCGGCGTGGGTGCCGAACTGGCGATGGAGGTGGCCACGGTCACCCTGTACCTGGAGGCGGTCTTCGACGATTTCGACCCGGAAGCCACCGAACTGACCGAACGCAGCCAGGCGCTGGCGTCCCGGCTGGACGGTGCCATGTCCGGTGCGCCGGCGCAGCCGCTGGATGTCTGGATGGAGCAGCTCTACAGCCGGGTGAGCGACCGCCAGACCATGGGCAGCGTGGTGGGCGAGCTCAAGGTCTCGCTGGGCGAGGCCGAGAAGGCGCTGGACCAGTTCTTCCGCGATCCCCTGGACAAGGCGGGTCTGCATGTGGCGGCCAGCCAGCTGGCGCAGATGCGTGGCGTGCTGTCGGTGCTGGGCCTGGACCAGGCGGTGCACGCCGTGGCCCGCATGCGCACCTCGGTCGAGCAGATGATCGACACCGAGATCGACGAGGTGCAGGCCCGCGCCGCCGGCACCTTCCAGCTTCTGGGCGACAACCTGAGTGCTCTGAGCTTCCTGGTCGACATGCTGAACTACCAGCCCACGCTGGCGCGCAAGCTGTTCGTGTTCGACGAGCAGGCCGGCGAGCTCAAACCGGTCATGGGGCGTGTCGGCACGGCCGATGTGCCCGGTCCCTCGGCAGCCCAGGATGCGCTGGAGCTCAGCCAGGGCGTGCAGGAGGTGGTGGAGAGCGTGCAGGAAGGCACGCCCCTGGTCGACATCACCCAGGCGCTGGACCAGCTGGCCGAGCAGGCGTCGCTGGCCGATCAGCCCGCAGTGGCCCGTGCCGCACGCGAAGCGGCCGATGCCGTGGTGGCCAACGACCCGCAGGCAGGTGCCCAGGCGCTGGTCGATCTCAGTGCGTCTGCGGTGGTCAACGCACCGATGCCCGATGCCGGCATTGCAGCCGAGGAGGTCGAGGACGATGACCTGCTCGGCATCTTCCTGGAAGAGGCCCGCGAGGTGGTGGGCAACGGCCAGGAGGCGGTGTCCCAGCTGCGCGCCCAGGGCCGCGACCTGGAGCAGCTCACCACATTGCGCCGTGCGTTCCACACCCTCAAGGGCAGTTCGCGCATGGTGGGTCTCAACGAGTTCGGTGACGCCGCCTGGTCCATGGAGCAGCTGCTCAATGCCACGCTGGCCGAGCAACGCGCGGCGGGCGCCGACTTGCTGGACCTGTCGGCGCAGGCGCTGCAGGCCTTCGGTCAATGGGCCGACGACATCGGCGCTGGTCGCCCGTCGGCCTGGACGGCCGCCGCATTCCGCCGCAGCGCCGAAGCCTTGCGCGATCAGTCCGCACCTGTGCCGCTGGAAGCACTGTCGGCACCCGCTGACGTGATCGAAGTGATCGATCTCGACACCCAGCCGCTGCCCGATCTGCCCGCCGAGTCGATGGCCC
Organism: Allobosea thiooxidans; assembly: GCA_943370825.1. Taxonomy (GTDB): domain Bacteria; phylum Pseudomonadota; class Gammaproteobacteria; order Burkholderiales; family Burkholderiaceae_C; genus Hydrogenophaga. The sequence continues at coordinate 144,989 of CALRSR020000001.1, forward strand.
CGCCCGAGCTGGCCGACATCGACCTGGGCAGCCTGGAAGCCTTTGCCGATCCCGCACCTGCCGCCGCTGAACCGGCCCCGTTTGTGCCGCAGACCCCGCCAGAGACGCCCGCGCCGGAAGCCATCTTCGCTTCGTACGAGGACGCCGAATTCCTGGAGCCCGACCCGGTGGATGCGCCGGCAGAAGAGCGGGCCGAGCCGCCGATGGAGCTGGCGGTGCCCGAGTCGGAACTGGCGGTGCCCGAGTCGCTGGAAGCGGGCGACATCGTCGAAGCCATCGAGCTGACCGAGCCGGCGGCAGAGGCGCTGCCGGTGGAACAGCCGGACGAGTCTTCGGACGAGCAGGTCCGGGTCATCGGCCCGTTGCGCATCGGCCTCAAGCTGTTCAACGTCTACCTCAACGAGGCCGATGAATGGTCTCGCCGGCTGAGCACCATCCTGTCGGAGTGGGCGCTGGAGAGCCACGAGCCGGTCCCGGACGCGGCCGAAGCGCTGGCCCATTCGCTGGCCGGCAGTTCGGCCACTGTCGGTTTCGACGGCCTGTCCCAGATGGCCCGTGCGCTCGAACATGCCCTGGGCATGGTGGCTGCCCACCAGCAGGACGGGTTTGTGGCCTCAGCTTCGCTGGCCCGCTTGTTCGTCGATGCCGCCGAGGACATCCGACGCCTGCTTCACCAGTTTGCCGCCGGCTTCCTCAAGGAACCGGACGCTGAACTGCTGGCAGCCGTGCGCGAGGCGGCCAGCCAGGCGCACCTGGGGGTGTCGGCTGAAGAGCCGGCCGAACCGGTGGTCGAGCTGCCCGTGTCGGACATTCCGGAAGTCACGCAAGCCCCGGTGGCGCCCGCCATGGCGGTGCAACCGGTGCAGCCGGTGCAGCCCGCCGTCCCGGCGCAGCGGCGTGCCCTGCCGGTGCAGGACATCGACGACGACATCGACGCGGTCGACACCATCGACGTCGATCTTTTCCCCATCTTCAGCGAGGAAGCCGACGAACTGCTGCCGCAGCTGGCAGGCGCCCTGCGCCAGTGGAGTGCCCGTCCGGACAACGCCAGCGCCCGGTCCGAAGTGCTGCGCAATCTGCACACCCTCAAGGGCAGCGCCCGGCTGGCCGGTGCGCTGCGACTGGGCGAGATGGCCCACCGCATGGAGACCGTGGCCGAGCGGCTGGGCTCCGACGTGCAGCGCTCGGCCGACATCGAGCCCCTGCAGACCGCCTTCGACGCCATCGTGGCCCGCTTCGACCAGCTGCGCCATCCCGAGGCGGCGCAGGACGTGCTGCAGACCGCGCCGGAAGGCGACACCGCGGCCCTGGCAGCGGACGAGCCGGTCGAAGCCGCACCGGCAGCCCAGCCGGTGGCACCGACGTCCACGGTGAGCGCCAGCACCGGCCTGACCGGTCTGACCACGCCCCAGGCGCCGGTGGCCCTGGCGGCCCGCAACCAGAGCGCGGTGCGGGTGCGTCCGGAGCTGCTGGACCGGCTGGTCAACCAGGCCGGCGAGGTGCTGATCACCCGCTCGCGGATGGAGTCCGAACTGGTCACCTTGCGCGCCTCCCTCAAGGACCTCACCGGCAACCTCGACAGGTTGCGCCAGCAGCTGCGTGACATCGAGCTTCAGGCCGAATCGCAGATGCAGTCCCGACTGGCCCAGGCCCGCGATGCCGACCAGTCGTTCGATCCGCTGGAGTTCGACCGCTTCACCCGCGTGCAGGAACTCACCCGCATGATGGCCGAGTCGGTGAACGACGTGGCCACGGTGCAGCGCAACCTGCAGCGGGCGGTGGAATCGACCGAGGACAGCCTGGTCGCCCAGGCGCGTCAGACGCGTGAACTGCAGCGCGACCTGCTGCGCACCCGCATGGTGGAGTTCGAGGGCATCTCCGAGCGCCTGTACCGCGTGGTGCGTCAGGCCTCCAAGGAAACCGGCAAGCAGGTGCGGCTGGACATCACCGGCGGCAACATCGAGATGGACCGGGGTGTGCTGGACCGCATGACCGCATCGTTCGAGCACCTGCTGCGCAACTGCGTGGTGCACGGCATCGAGTCGCCCGAGCTGCGGGCTGCGCGCGGCAAGCCGGCCGAGGGCCGGATCGAGATCACGCTCACCCAGGAACTCAACGATGTGTCGGTGGTGTTTGCCGATGACGGCAACGGCCTGGACCTGGAGCGGCTGCGCGACAAGGGTCTGGCGGCCGGGCTGATCGACGACAGCGTGCCGGCGGCCGATCCGCGTGTGGCCCAGCTGGTGTTCGAGCCCGGCATCAGCACCGCACAGAGCGTGTCGGAGCTGGCCGGTCGAGGGATCGGCATGGACGTGGTCCGCAGCGACGTGGTCGGCCTGGGTGGCCGGGTGGAGACCGCCAGCCGCAGCGGCGAGGGCACCCGATTCACGCTGGTGCTGCCGCTGACCACCGCCGTGACGCAGGTGGTGATGCTGCGCGCCGGCGACCAGACGGTGGGCGTGCCCTCCAACCTGGTCGAACTGGTGCGGCGGGTGTCGCCGGCCGAGCTGGACGCGGCGTATGCCAGCGGCCAGATGGATTACGGCGGCGAGTCGGTGCCGTTCTTCTGGTCGGGCGCGCTGTTGCAGGCCTCGGCAGCCTCCCAGGAGGCCCAGGGCCGCACCCTGCCGGTGGTCATTTTCCGAAGCGCAGCCCAGCGGGTGGCCGTGCACGTGGACGAGGTCCTGGGCAGCCAGGAAGTCGTGGTGAAGAACCTGGGGGCCCAGCTGTCGCGCCTGCCGGGACTGGCCGGCATGTCGGTGCTCGCATCGGGCGCGGTGGTGCTCATCTACAACCCGGTGGCGCTGTCCACGGTGTACGGCGAGCAGGTGCGCGGCTGGGTGGCGTCCCGACTCGCTGCCCCGGCGGCCGGCGTTGGCGCCGGTGTCCCGACCGACGCGGTGGCCGCTGCCGTGCCGCTGGTGCTCGTGGTGGACGATTCCATCACCGTGCGCCGCGTCACCCAGCGCCTGCTGCAGCGCGAGGGCTACCGTGTGGCCCTGGCGGCCGATGGTCTGCAGGCGCTGGAGCGGCTGCAGGCCGAGCGCCCGGCGGTGGTGCTGTCGGACATCGAAATGCCGCGCATGGACGGTTTCGACCTGGTGCGCAACATCCGCAACGATGCGGCGCTTCAGGGGCTGCCGGTGATCATGATCACCTCGCGCATCGCCGAGAAGCACCGCGAGCATGCCCGCGAGCTGGGTGTGGACCACTACCTGGGCAAGCCCTACGCCGAAGACGATCTGCTGGCGCTGGTGGCCCGCTACGCCCACGCGCCGGCCGAGGCCTGAGCGGGGGCATCGGAATGCAAGCCGCCCCTCAGGCGGCTTTCTTCACCACGGCGTAGCGCTCCAGCGTCTTTTCGCGCGCCAGTGCGTGGTCCACCACCGGATGCGGATAGTTGCGGCCCAGCTCCACACCGGCGGCGAGCCGCTCCATGGCCGGTGCGGCCCACGGAGCATGGATGGACTTGTCCGACAGACCGGCGAGTTGCGGCAGGTAGCGCCGGATGAACTTGCCCTGCGGGTCGAACTTCTCGCTCTGGCTCACCGGGTTGAAGATGCGGAAGTAGGGCTGGGCGTCGCAGCCGCTGGAGCTGGCCCACTGCCAGCCGCCGTTGTTGGCGGCCAGGTCGAAGTCGATCAGCTTCTCGGCAAAGTAACGCTCGCCCCAGTGCCAGTGCAGGCCCAGGTCCTTCACCAGAAAGCTCGCCACCACCATGCGCAGGCGGTTGTGCATGTAGCCGGTCTGGTTGATCTGGGCCATGGCGGCATCCACCAGCGGGTAGCCGGTGCGGCCTTCGCACCAGGCCTCGAACAGCGCCTGGGCGTTCGCACCGTGTTCGAAGGCGATGCGGTCGTACTCGGGCTTGAAGGCGCGTTCGATCACATGCGGAAAGTTCGCCATGATCTGGTGGTAGAAGTCGCGCCAGATCAGCTCTGAGAGCCAGTTGCTGGCGCCTGCCATGCCCTGCAGGTGCATGGGCCATGCCAGCGAGGCCAGCTGCCGCACCGACACCGTGCCGAAGCGCAGGTGCACGCTGAGGTAGCTCGGCCCTTTGACCGCCGGGAAATCGCGGGTCTCCTGGTAGCGGTCGATGCGCTGCACGAAATCGTCCAGCAGGCGCGAGGCGCCGGAAGCGCCGGTCGGCATCGGCAGCTGCGACAGGTTGGTGGGCTCGAAACCGATGTCGCCCAGGCTGGGCACCGGCCGCGCGTGGTCGGCCGGGCGGGGCGCCAGGGCGGCGGCCAGCGGCTCCACCGGCCAGGCCTTGAGGTGTTCCTCGCCCAGGCGCTTGAGCCAGGCATTCTTGTAGGGCGTGAACACGCCGAAGCAGCCGCCGGCCTGGGTCAGCACCTCGCGCCGCTCGAAGACCACATGGTCCTTGAAGCTGCGCAGGATGATGCCGGCATGGGCCAGGTCGCCCAGCACCCGGGCGTCTCGCGCCAGCGCAGCGGGCTCGTCGTCGTGGTTGGCGAACACCGCCTGCACGCCCAGCTGCTGCGCCAGCGCCGGGATGGCGCTGCGCGCAGTGTCATGCAGCACGATCAGGCCGGCGCCCTCCACGCCGTGGGCCTGGCCCAGTTCGCGCAGCCGGGCATCGAGCTCCACCAGCGATTCGCGGATGAATTCCACCCGGCGATCGGCACGGGGCAGGGGGTCGAGGATCTCGCGGTCGAACACGAACACGCACCACACCCGCCGGCAGCTGGCCAGGGCGTGGTGCAGGGCGGTGTTGTCGGTCGCGCGGAGGTCGCGCCGGAACCACATGAGTCCACTGTCGAAACGTTGCATGGCGTGGAGGGGAATGCAGGGGTGGGGCGGTCGGCCGGCCGAGGGGGGCCGCTTAAAATCCGCCGATGTCCGCTGATTCTGCCCCCATCAACCTGACCAATCATTTCCTGATTGCGATGCCCGGCCTCAGCGACGAGCTTTTCGGCCGCAGCGTGGTGTTCATGTGTGAGCACAGCGAACGCGGCGCCCTGGGGCTGATCATCAACAAGCCCGGCGAGATCCTGCTCTCGCGCCTGTTCGAAAAGGTCGACCTCACCCTGGCCCGCGACGATCTGGCGCAGCAGCCGGTGTTCCAGGGCGGTCCGGTGCAGACCGAGCGCGGCTTCGTGCTGCACGACGCGGTGAGCGACGACGGCGAAGGGGTGTACGCCTCCACCCTGAGCATTCCTGGCGGCCTGGAGATGACCACCTCGCGCGACGTGCTGGAGGCCATGGCCCTGGGTGCCGGCCCCCGCCGCGTGTTCGTGTCGCTGGGCTACGCCTCCTGGGCCAAGGGCCAGCTGGAATCGGAGATCACCGAGAACGCCTGGCTCACGGTCGAGGCCGATCCCGCCATCATCTTCGACGCCCCGGTGGACCAGCGCTACGAGCGCGCCATGGCCCTGCTGGGCCTGCAACCCTGGATGCTCTCCCGCGATGCCGGCCACGCCTGAGCTCACCGACGTGCCAGCGCACTGCCAGACCTTCGTCGCCTTCGACGTGGGCCGCAAGCGCACCGGCGTGGCCACCGGCAACCGCCTCACCCGCACCGCCACCCCCCGCCCGACCATGCGCGCCGAAGGCGATGCCCGCTGGCCCCTGGTGGCCACCATCCTGCGCGAGTGGCAGCCCGACGCCCTGGTGGTGGGTGTGCCCTTCCATCCCGATGGCGCCGAACACGAGAACACCGCGATGGCGCGCAAGTTCGCCCGCCAGCTGCGCGGTCGCCATGGCCTGCCGGTGTTCGAGGTGGACGAGCGCTACAGCACCACCGAAGCCCATGCCCTGGGCGCGTCCGATGCCGATGCGGCGTCGGCCTGCATCATCCTGGAACAGTTCCTGAGGAGCCTGCCTTGAACCCCTTGCCGGATTACCCCCTGCCCGACGCCGAGGCGCTCTACGGCGCCTTGCGCAGCGGCGTGACCACGCTGCTGGCCGGCGGTCCGCAGCCGACCCATCTGGTGGGCATCACTTCGGGCGGTGCCTGGCTGGCCGAGCGGCTGCAGCGCGACCTGGGCCGCGCCGGAGAGCCGGGCATCGTCTCCTCCGCCATGCACCGCGACGACTTTGCGCAGCGCGGCCTGGCCCACGCACGGCAGACCTCGCTGCCCTTCGAGGTGAACGGCGCCCACCTGCTGCTGATCGACGATGTGCTGTTCACCGGCCGCACCTTGCGCGCCGTGCTCAACGAGCTGTTCGACCACGGCCGCCCGGCCAGCGTGCGGCTGGCGGTGCTGGTGGACCGCGGCGGCCGCGAACTGCCGATCCAGGCCGATCTGGCGGCAGCCCGCCTGCCGGTGCCGGCCGATCGCACCCTTGCGCTGGCCCGTGCCGAGTCCGGCCAGTTCCGTTTCGTCCTGGAGGCCCGCCAGCCATGAGTGCCCGCCGCAATCCCCAGCTCAACCGCAACGGCGAGCTGATCCACCTGCTGTCCACCGAAGGCCTGTCGCGCGACCTGCTCACCCACATCCTGGACACGGCCGAGAGCTTCACCAGCGTGAGCAACCGCGAGGTCAAGAAGGTGCCGCTGCTGCGCGGCAAGAGCGTGTTCAACCTGTTCTTCGAGAACAGCACCCGCACCCGTACCACCTTCGAGATCGCGGCCACCCGGCTGAGCGCCGACGTCATCAACCTGGACATCGCGCGCAGCTCCACCGCCAAGGGCGAGTCGCTGCTCGACACCATTGCCAACCTCAGCGCCATGGCGGCCGACATCTTCGTGGTGCGGCACAGCGAGTCCGGTGCGCCCTACCTCATCGCCCAGCATGTGGCGCCGCATGTGCATGTGGTGAACGCCGGCGACGGCCGCCATGCCCACCCCACCCAGGGGCTGCTGGACATGTTCACCATCCGCCACTACAAGCGCGACTTCACCAACCTGTCGGTGGCCATCGTGGGCGACGTGCTGCACTCGCGCGTGGCCCGCTCCGACATCCATGCGCTCACCACCCTGGGCTGCCCGGATCTGAGGGTGGTCGGCCCGCGCACCCTGGTGCCGTCGGACCTGTCCCACATGGGCGTGCGGGTCTGCCACACGCTGGAAGAAGGCATCAAGGACTGCGACGTGGTGATCGCGCTGCGGCTGCAGAACGAGCGCATGAGCGGCGCGCTGCTGCCGTCCAGCCAGGAGTACTTCAAGAGCTTCGGCCTCACACCCGAGCGCCTGCGCTGGGCCAGGCCGGACGCCATCGTCATGCACCCGGGGCCCATCAACCGCGGCGTGGAGATCGACTCCGCCGTGGTGGACGGCCCTCAGAGCGTGATCCTGCCCCAGGTCACTTTCGGCATCGCGGTCCGCATGGCCGTGATGTCCATCGTCGCCAGCAACGAGGCCTGACCATGAAGATCCTCATCCAGAACGGTCGCGTCATGGACCCGGCCACCGGCCGCGACGAAGTGGCCGACGTGGCCGTGGCCGCCGGCCGCATCATCGCCATCGGCAACGTGGCGCCCGATTTCCATCCCAACCGCACCATCGACGCCGCCGGCTGCGTGGTGGCCCCGGGCCTGGTCGACCTGTCGGTCCGGCTGCGCGAGCCCGGTCAGGAACACGCCGGCATGCTCGAGAGCGAGATGGCGGCCGCCGTGGCGGGTGGCGTCACCTCGCTGATCTGCCCGCCCGACACCGATCCGGTGCTCGACGAGCCCGGCCTGGTGGACATGCTGCGCTTCCGCGCCGAGAAGCTGCACCTGGCCCGCGTGTTCCCGGTGGGCGCGCTCACCCGTGGCCTGCAGGGCGATGTGCTGACCGAAATGGCCGAGCTCACCGAATCGGGCTGCATCGGCTTCGGTCAGGCCGAGGTGCCCATCCTCAACACGCAGGTGCTGCAGCGCGCGCTGCAGTACGCCGCCACCTTCGGCTACACCGTGTGGCTGCGGCCGAACGATGCCTGGCTGGGCAAGGGCGTGGCGGCCAGTGGTCCGCTGGCCACGCGCCTGGGTCTGTCCGGCGTGCCGGCGGCGGCCGAGACGATCGCGCTGCACACGCTGTTCGAACTCATGCGCGGCATCCGCAGCGGCGGTGAAGGCGCTCGCGTGCACCTGTGCCGCATCAGCAGCGCCGCCGGTCTGGCCCTGGTGCGCCAGGCCAAGGCCGACGGCCTGGCCGTGACCTGCGACGTCAGCGTGCACAACCTGCACCTCACCGATGTGGACATCGGCTACTACGACAGCCGCCTGCGCCTGCAGCCGCCGGTGCGCCAGCAGCGCGACCGCGATGCCCTGCGCGCCGGTCTGGCCGACGGGACCATCGATGCCCTGGTGTCCGACCACAACCCGGTCGATGCCGATGCCAAGGTGCTGCCGTTTGCCGAAGCCGAGCCCGGCGCCACCGCCGTGGAGCTGCTGCTGGGCCTGGCCTGCCGCTGGGCCGAGCAGGATGATCTGGACCTGATGAAGGCCCTGTCGGTGCTCACCCACGGTCCGCAGCAGGTGCTGGGCAGCTCGCTGGGCACGCTGCAGGCCAGCGTGGGCCGGCTGGTGGTGGGTGGCGTGGCCGACCTCTGCGTCTTCGACCCGAAGGCGCTGGTGCGGGTCGATCCCGCCCGCCTGCACAGCCAGGGCAAGCACACCCCGTTCGAAGGCCATGAGCTGCCGGCGCAGGTGAAGGCCACGCTGGTGGCTGGTCAGGTGGCCTGGGTGGCCGGCGCGTGAAGACGCTGCGAGCGCTGTCGCGGGCCCTGCGCGCCCTGTGGCACGTGGTGCGCGGGCTGTGGATCATCCGCACCGAGTTCGGCCGGCTCACCCCGGCCCAGACCGACCTGGTGGTGCGTGAGTGGTCGCGCGGACTGCTGCGCATCCTGGGTGTGTCGCTGTCGGTGCGCGGCGAGGTGCCGACCGCCGGCCCGCTGCTGCAGGTGGCCAACCACACCAGCTGGCTGGACATCATCGTCATGAATGCAGCGCGACCCAGCCGCTTCGTGTCCAAGGCCGATGCCCGCCACTGGCCCCTGCTGGGTTCGCTCATCACCGGCGCCGGCACGCTCTACATCGAACGCGAGAAGCGGCGCGATGCCATGCGGGTGGTGCACCACGTGGCCGAGCGCCTGCAGGCCGGCGACCTGATTTCGGTGTTTCCCGAAGGCACCACCGGCGACGGTTCCGAGCTGCTGACCTTCCATGCCAACCTGTTCCAGGCAGCGCTCTCGGCCCCTGCACCGGTGCTGCCGGTGGGGTTGGCCTTCATCGATGCCGCCACCGGCCGGCCGCACCCGGCGCCGGTCTTTGTGGGCGACACCACGCTGGTGGCGTCCATCTGGAGCGTGCTGAGCGCCGACGGCCTGCAGGCCGTGGTGCACTACGGCGAGCCGCAGGACAGTCTGGGCCGCGACCGCCGCACCTGGGCCCAGCAGGCCCGCGACGAGGTCGATCGGCTGCGCCGCACCGACCCGTTCTGAGGCGGCCCGCTCAGCCGCCCTTGGCCCGCTGCATCATGAGCGCGGTGTTGGCCTTGCGGTCGGCATTGACCCGGGCCACGGTGGGCCGCTCGTTGAGTTGCTGCAGGTAGTCGCGCACCGGGAGTGCGGCCAGCAGGTCCTGGCCGTAGACGATCTTGGTGGCGCTGGCCACCAGCGGCAGGTGCACGGCGGCCGCGCAGTCGGCCAGGGTGAACGTGTCTCCGGCCACAAAGGGCGAGAAGCGGGCCAGCGTGGCAAAGGCCGCGATGTTCTTCTCCAGCTGCGCCCGGGTCTTTTCCTTGGCCGCATCGCTCACCTTGCCGCCGAAGAAGGCCTCCGGGTACAGGTTGCGGGCCACCAGCTCCAGGTGCAGTTCCAGGTAGCGCACCAGTTCGCGCACCTTGGCGGCCGCAAACGGGTCGGCCGGCAGCAGCGGGTGCTGCGGATGCGCCTGCTCGATGTACTCGAGGATGACGGTCGATTCCGAGATCGGGCCTTGCGGGGTCACGATGTAGGGCACCTTGCCCAGGGGGCTGGCGGCGGCATCGGTCTGGCCGAGCCAGACCAGCTGCTCCTCGAACGGCACGTTTTTCTCGAGCAAGGCCAGCTTGACCTTGTTGTAGTAGTTGCTGGCGGCAAAGCCGCAGAGCTGGATCATGGGCGTCTCCTGTAGGGATGCTGCATGCTAGGGCGGGTCGGCCGGCGGCAGAGTCGCGTGCACGACCCGGGCGGCGATACACTGATTCCTTACCGTCCAATGCCTTTGCGGAGACCGCCCATGAAAAACCTGCTGCTCGCCAGCCTGCTGGCCATTTCCCTGCCGGCCGTTGCCCAGAAAGCCACCATCGACGTCAAGGACGCCTGGGCCCGGTCCACCACGTCCCAGCAGTCGTCCACCGGGGCCTACATGAAGCTCACCGCCAGCAGCCCGATGAAGGTGGTGGATGTGAGCTCGCCGGCTGCCGGCATCGTGGAGATCCACGAAATGTTCATGGACAAGGACATCATGAAGATGCGCGCCGTCAATGGTCTGGCGCTGCCGGCCGGTCAGGCGGTGGAGCTCAAGCCGGGTGGCCTGCATGTGATGCTGATGGACCTGAAGGCGCCGGTGAAGGCCGGTGACGTGATTCCCATCCAGCTCACGCTGGAGTCGGCCGACGGCAAGCGCCAGAACCTGGAAGTCAAGGCCGAGGCCCGTGCCATGAACATGCCGGCCGGGCACGGTGCCCACGGCGCGCATGGTGCACAGGGCTCGCACGGCGGCCAGAGCGGCCACCAGCACAAGCACTGAGAGCGGGGCGTCAGTCCGGGGTGACCGGCTGGCGCGCCACGCCGGAGGCCGGCGGGCTGGCCGCCCCGCCGCCGCGCTCGAAGGTGACCACATGCTCCACCTCGGCCCGGATGCCGATCCACTCCCCCAGGGCGTGGTTGTGGTGGGAGGGCACGTGGGTCATGAGCACCTCGCCCGATGACAGCCGCAGCGTGTAGAGGAACTCCGAGCCCCGGAACGCCTTGCGGATGATCTGGGCCTTCACCGGCGCATCGTCGTCGTGCACGATGTCGTCGGCCCGCAGCAGCACATCGCACAGGCCGGCCTCGTAGGCGGTGGGCAGCGGGCATTCCTCCACATCCTGCAGCCGGCCCAGAGGCGTCTGCACCGACACCTCCTGGCCATCCAGCCGGATCTGCGCCGGCGCGAACACGCCGTGACCGATGAACTCGGCCACGAAGCGGGTGGCCGGCCGGTGGTAGAGCGCGTAGGCGTCGTCCCACTGGTGCAGGTGGCCTTCGTGCATCACGCCGATGCGGTCGCCGATGGCGAAGGCTTCCAGCTGGTCGTGGGTGACGAACAGCGCGGTGGCGTTGGCCGCCTTGAGGATGCCGCGCACCTCGTGGGCCAGGCGTTCGCGCAGGTCCACGTCCAGATTGGAGAAGGGCTCGTCCAGCAGCAGCAGGCGGGGGTTGGGCGCCAGCGCCCGGGCCAGGGCCACGCGCTGCTGCTGACCGCCCGAGAGTTCATGCGGGTAACGCGACTGCAGGCCGTCCAGGCCCACCAGCTTGAGCACCTCGGTCACCCGCGCCTCTCGCTCGCGGCGCGGCAGCCGGTCGATGCCGAAGGCCACGTTGCGGCCCACGTCCAGGTGCGGGAACAAGGCGTAATCCTGGAACACCATGCCGATGCGGCGCTGTTCCGCCGGCACATGGCGTGAGGGCTCGCTCACTGTCTCGCCCCCGAGCACGATGCGTCCGCCGCTGGCACGCTCCAGCCCCGCCACCGCGCGCAACAGGGTGGTCTTGCCGCAGCCGGATGGGCCGATGAGCACGCCGATCTCGCCGGCGCGCAGGCCCAGGCTCACACCGTCCACGGCCGCATGGGGCTGCTGACCGTAACGGACCTGAAGCTGGGAGACGTCGAGGAACATGAGGACGATTGTAGATAACTACAATTCTCATTTGTGTTGAGCGAGATCAAAGTCCATGCCGCGCTGGTTGTTCGTGCCGCCCCTCATCGTGCTCGCCCTGCTGCTGGTGCTGCCGGTGCTGTCGCTCTCGGGGGCCTGGCTCAGCTTTGACGCCCAGGCGCTGGACGTGCTGCGCCAGATGGCCGGCACCGTGCTGCCGGAGTACACCGCCACTTCGCTGCTGCTGTGCGTGGCGGTGGCGCTGGGCGTGGCGGTGGTGGGCATGCTGACCGCCAGCGCAGTGACCTTGTTCGACTTCCCGGGCAGGCGGGCCTTCGAATGGGCGCTGCTGCTGCCCCTGGCCATGCCGGCCTATGTGGTGGCCTACGCCTACACCGACTTCCTGCAGTTCTCCGGCCCGTTGCAGGTCTGGCTGCGCGGGACCTTCGGCCTGAGCGGCCGCGTGTTCCCGGAGGTGCGCAACACCGCCGGTGCGGTCTGGGTGTTCACCTTCTCGCTCTATCCGTACGTCTACCTGCTGGCCCGCACCGCGCTGGCCGAGCGTGCAGCCCAGCTGATGGAAGCCGCGCGGCTGCTGGGTGCACCGCTGGGCCGGCGCATCCGCGAGGTGGCCCTGCCGCTGGCCCGGCCGGCGGTGGCTGCTGGCGTCGCCCTGGCGCTGATGGAGACCCTGGCCGACTTCGGCGTGGCCAGCTACTTCGGCATCCAGACCTTCACCGCCGGCATCTACAAGGCCTGGCTGGCCATGGACAACCGGCTGGCCGCTGCCCAGTTGGCCACGCTGCTGCTGTTCACCGTGGCGGTGCTGCTGTGGCTGGAGCACCGCGCACAGCGTCGCATGCGTTTCGCTTCCCTGCGCGGTCAGCGCGCCGGCAGTCAGGAGGCCCAGCCGGTGCGCCTGCGCGGCATGGCGGCGCTGCTGGCGGTGCTGGTCTGTCTGCTGCCCATCCTGGCGGGCTTCGTGCTGCCGGTGCTGTTCATGCTGCGGCCGCTGGTGGGCGGCTGGGACGAACTGCCCTGGCACATGTTCGTGCAGTGGTCGATCAACAGCGTGTGGCTGGCCGGCCTGTCGGCGGCGCTGGCCACGGTGCTGGCCCTGCTGCTGGCCTTGGCCGCCCGCACCCGCCCCGGGGCACTCACCCGGGGCACGGTGCAGCTGGCCAGCCTGGGTTATGCGGTGCCCGGCGCGGTGATCGTGGTGGGGCTGCTGCTGCCGGTGGGCTGGGTCCAGTCCATCTGGCCGCAGACCTCGGTGGGCTACTGGATCACGGCCACCGCCCTGGGCATCGTCTGGGCCTACCTGGTGCGCTTCACGGCGGTGGCCCTGCAGTCGGTGCAGAGCGGCTACGCCCGCATTCCGGCCAGCCTGGACGACTCGGCCCGCATGCTGGGCACCACCGGGCTGGCCCTGGCGCTGCGGGTGCATGCCCCGCTGTTGCGCCGCGCCACCCTGGCCGCGCTGCTGCTGGTGTTCGTGGACGTGATGAAGGAGCTGCCCGCCACCCTGGTGCTGCGTCCCTTCAACAGCGACACCCTGGCGGTGGTGACCTACCAGCTCGCCCGCGACGAGCGACTCGGCGAGGCCGCGCTGCCGGCCCTCACCCTGGTGCTGGTCGGCCTGATCCCGGTGATCCTGCTCAGCCGCACCCTGCGCGCGCGCTGAAAGCCCCTGGCCCGATGGCCGGCAGGTGGAGCCCTGCCAGTGGCAGGTGGCGGATGCCAAAAATTAATCCTAAAAAACTAACATCCGTCCGCCGCCCGTCTCTTTTTCAGTCATTAAGTGTTCTTTCGAGGGCGGCCCAACTGAGGCCCCCTTCATGAACCACCACCTGAACCACGTCAACGAATACCTCCATCTGGCCAGCTATGCGCTGGACTTCGTGCTCATTGCTGCCGGTTTCTGGATGGCCAACACAGCGCGTCAGATGCAGATGCGCGGCGCAGTCGGATCGACGCTGCGGCAGGTGTCCATCGGGGCCGTGGTGCTGGGTTTTGCCCACCTGATCGAGACGGTGCTGTTCGAGGTGTTCGACGTCGGCACCGAGGCCAACGAGCTGGTCCACCGCGTCATCATCCTGATCGGCTTCCTGTTCATCGCCAACGGGCTGCGGCAGTTTGCCCGCTCATTGAAATCGCTGATCAAGGTCAAGGCACCTCAGTGATCGAGCCGCTCTACAGCCTGCTGCTGGAGCTGGCGAACAGCCGGCGATCCGGCATGCTGCTGCTGGTGCTCAACGGCTCCGGCCCGGCGGCGCACATCGTCACGTTATGGCTGAACGGAGGCGAGCTGGTGCATGTCAGCGGTCGCATGCGGCGCGGCGCCGAAGCCCTCATGCTGCTGCAGCAGGCGCGCCTGCTGCGCCGCTGGCAATGGTTCGATCTGTCGGCCCCGGGCTCTCTTGAGGCCCATGAGCTGCCCAGCCTCGAGCAGTTCCTGAGCTTCGAGCAACGGTACGTGGTGCCAGCCCCGCCGGCCGGCGCACCGACCAGCCTGGAGCAGGCCCGGCTGGAGCGGCTGTTTGCCATCCAGACCTTCATGCAGACCATGGGCGGGCTCCAGGGCGGCGACATCTTCATGGAGCTGCTGTTCGAGCATCCGCCCGTCCAGGCCTGGGACGAGCTCATGGAGGCCTTGCGCGATCACTTGAGCCTGTACTTCGGCCCCCAGCTGGCCCGCCAGGTGGTGGACGGCTGAGGCCGCTGCCTTGCCAGGAGAAACACGATGAATGCCGACATCCGATCGCTGCTGCTGCAGCTGCACGAGCAGCGCCAGACCGGCCTGCTGTCTCTGGTGATCGAAGTGCAGCCCGATGCCCCGGCCACCGAGCCGGTCAAGGAAGCGCTCAGCCTGTCCTTCGTGGGCGGCGAGCTGGCTGCTGCCGACGCCCGGCATTGCCAGGGCATGCAGGCCATGCAGCACCTGGCCCGGGCGCCCCGCCTGCTGCGCCAGCGCTGGTACCCGGTGAGCTCGAACGTGCTCAAGCGCATGGACGGCATGCCGGCGCTCTCGGTCTGGATCCAGCAGCTCGATGCCCAGGCCCATCCGGAGGTCGCACGGTCGAACGAGCGCACCGAGCAGCTCGACGACATCCTGCGGGCTTTCCACACCATGGGCGGTGTGGACGGCATCGAGCGGTTCGTGGGCCTCACGGCCCAGCATCCGCCGGAAACCGCCTGGGAGCCGCTGATGGAGTCGCTGCGCCACGAGCTCACGCTGTACTTCGGTGCGGAGCGTGCCCTGGCCATGACGCAGACCTGAGGCTGGTACCACCAACAGGAATCGAACCTGTATCTAGCGCTTAGGAGGCGCTCGTTCTATCCATTGAACTATGGCGGCAGAGCAGGCGCGGATTGTATCGACGGCCTGTGGCGTCCATCCCGGGGGCCCGGATCGCCGGTCGTGTGGCGGGTTCAGTCGAACTGCAGGGTGAAGATCAGGTCGAGGGCGTTCTCTTCGCCGGCGCGGGCGCGCACGGTGAAGCGCCGCGAGACGTCGTAGAAGATGGACATGGTGCCCACCGCGCCGGCCACGCTGCGCTCGTAGCTGAGGTACAGGTCCTGGGTGAGGCGCTTGCCCAGTGTGACGGCAGTGGCGGGGGTGCCATCCGGGTTGAGGCCGCTGCTGCCCACCGAGATCTCGTCCAGACCGAATGCCTGGGCCAGCCCGCCGCGCCGGTCACCGCCACCGGCAATCAGGGCGGCGGCGGCCTGCTGCAGCACGGCTGCCTCGGCGCCGGCACCGCTGGCGGGACGGCCCAGCACCAGCCAGGCCAGTTTCTCGCTGTCGGGCAGGTCGGGCTCCGAAAACAGCCGCACGCGCGGTGCGTTGGCCGATCCGGTGATGATCACGCCCACGCGCTGGGCCGAGTTGGGGCGCACGGCGGTGATGTCCAGCGTGGGGTTGTCGAACGGCCCGTTGAACCGCAGCACGCCGGTCTCGATGCTGAGCTGCTGGCCGTAGCTGCGGTAGCTGCCGCTGACGGTGCGCACCTCGCCCAGCAGACGGGGCGCCGGCAAGGCCACCGTGCTGCGCAGGGTCAGGCGTCCCTCCAGCCGGGTGTCCAGGCCCTGTCCGCGCACGGTGAAGTCGCGCCCCAGGTCAAGGTCGATCTGCACATCCGGTCGCACCTTTTGCCCGGCCGCCGGCTCGATGGCGCGTTCGGTGCCGCGCACCACCACGTCGCTGCCCAGGCTGGGCGCGAGTTCGTCGGGCAGGATGATCAGGGCGGAGTCGGTGCGCAGGGCGCCGCGCAGCTGCAGGTCGGGGCCGTTGAGTGCGGCCTGCACATCGCCCGACAGCGTGAGTCGCCGGTCGGGGCGCGAACTCACGCGCAGCTGGCGGGCCCGCGCTTCCAGCTGCAGCGCCGGCACCCGGCGGGTCTGGCCGTCGACGGTGGTCAGCGGAAACTCGGCCCGGCCATTGGCCTCAAGCACGCCGCCCCGTTCGGCGCCGCCCCGGCCTTCGATGCGGAAGCGGTCGATGGTGAGGCGGTCGCCGGCCAGCGTGGCCCGCAACTGACCGTTGACGAAGGCAATGCCGTCCACCAGCGAGCGCACGGCCAGCTGGTCGGCCTGCAGGCTGCCATTGAGCCGGGGCTCGCCGCGCGTGCCGCCCACCGTGGCCTGCGCCGCCAGCGTGCCGCGCACCCGCCAGCCCGGTGGTGCCAGCGCCGACCACAGTCCGGCCTGCGGCAGGCTGGCCTGCAGCCGACCCTGCAGCGGGGCGGATTCGGGCCAGTGCCAGGCGCTGTGCTGGCTGTCCGGTGGCGCCAGCTGGGTGGTGAGGTCGGCGCTGGCTTCGCCCAGGCGGTCGGCCTGCCAGCGCAGCCGGGCCTGCAGCTCTCGCCCCTGGCCGCTCACGCGCAGTTCGGCCTGCCGGATGCCGGCCGGCAGCCGCTGCACGGTGGCGTTGTTTTCGTCGAAGGCGCCATCGGTCTGCACCAGCAGGTCGCCGCTGCGCCGGGCCAGCTGCACGTCGATCCGGGGCGGCTGGGCCGCCTGTGCCGGCAGGTCGATGTCCCAGCGGGCGTCGAAGACCAGATCGCCGCCCAGGCCGGCCCGGGCCAGGGGTCCGTTGCGGGCGCCGTCCACGCTGGTGAGCAGGTCCACCCAGGCCAGGGGCAGGCCATCGAGCTGGCCCCGCGTCTGCAGTGCGCCCTGGTTCCACACCAGCGTGTCCCAGGCCAGCTCGACCGATCCGGCGCTGCCGCCTGTCGCGCCGGGCAGGCGGGGCTGCGCACGCCAGCGCACCGGTTCCGCTTCCAGCCGAAGGCCGGCGGCGGTCTGCCAGCGCAGGCGCACGGGCTGCAGGCTCTGGAGGGCTCCGCCCATGGGCGGAGCGTTGGCTCGCTGTTGCGAGGCATCGATCACCACGCGGTCGAGCTGCAGACGCCCTGCCTGCATCAGCGGACGCCCGGCCGACTCGATGCGGCCCTGCACATCGGCGCGCACGCTGCGCGCCGCAGGGGCGGCTTGTGTCACCTGGGTCCGCAAGGCCAGGTCCAGCCGATCGGCCGGGCCTTGCACGGTGATCTCGGTGGCGGCCAGGTCCAGACGGGTGCGGGTGCCGCTGTCGTCCGGCGCCAGAGCGATCTGCAGCGCCCGCGTGGAAAGCGCCAGGTCCACCGTGGGTACACCGGCCTGCGGGGCCGCTGCGCCACCCGGCCATCCCAGGGCACCCAGTCCGCCCTGCCAGCGCAGACGCGCCTGGGCAGCGCCGGCGGCATCGATGTCGGGCAAGGCCCGGGCGATGGCGGGGCCGGCCAGCGGCAGGTCGCGCAGGCGCTGCAGCCAGGCCCGTGTGGCGGCGGCGTTGCTCAGGTCGAGCTGCACATCGCCGTTGCCGCGTTCGGCGGCCAGGTCCACATCGCCCTGCAGCCGGGTGCCGGGCAAGGCCAGCGTCCACCGGGCCTCGGCCCGGCTGGCCGGATGCACATAGCGGCCCTGGCCCTGCAGCTGCGCGTCCAGCGCGTCCAGCTGCAGTTCGGTCAGGTCCAGCGTGCCGCTGTTGCCGCTGCCTTCGGTGGGCTGCCACTGCCCCCGGGCCTGCAGGCTGCGCAGGCGCAGGGCATCGGCGGCGCTGCGCGCAGGCTGGCGTCCGGCGGGCTGCATCGCCACCTGCCAGTCGATGGCATCGGTGCTGCCGCCCTGGTTTCTGCCGTCGCTGCGGGTGCGGGCGCTGGCCCGCCCGTCCAGCGCAGCCGGGGCCAGGGTGCTCCACAGCAGCGCGGGGTTGATGGCGCTCAGCCTCGCCTCGCCGTTCCAGGCCATGGGCTGCTGTGGCGGCACGGCCGGCGCCCAGCTGCCGCTGGCCTGGAGCCGGCCGCCACCCACGCGGGCGTCCAGCCGGTCCAAGGTCCAGCCGGTGTCCCGCCACAGCGCCTGGGCACTGAGCTGGTCCAGGGGAATCCGCTGGCGGTCGGCCGGCCCGGGGCTGAGGTTCTGCAGGTCGGCCTGCACCGTCCAGGCCTGGTCCTGGGGGCGCACGCTCACCGTGCCGCCGAGCGAGGTGCGCGGTGCGCCCGGCCACAGGCTGGCCAGGTCGAGCCGGTGCAGGCGGACATCGGCCTCGTCCAGCGGCTGAGATGCCCACGGGCGGATGCGGGCCTTGGCCGCCAGCGTGGGGCTGGCCGGGTGGTTCTGCGCCGGCTGCAGGTGGGCGTTGAGCTGCAGTGCCGCATCGGCCCCGGCCAGCGTGCCGGCCACCTGGGCCTTGCCGCGCAGCACCAGGGGCTCGCCGCCGGGCACCTGGGTGTCCACCTCTGCCTGCAGGTCCAGCCGCAGCGGCATGGGGGCCTGGGCGCCCATGGCGGCCTGCATCCGGTAGCGGCCACCGGCGATGTGCAGGGTCTCGATCCGCAGGCCGTGCACATGCTGCACGCCGGTGAGCTCGTGCGGCCCCAGCCGGCCCTGGTCGGCGGCCGAGGCATAGGCGTAGCGCGCCTTGAGCGGCCCCAGGCGCAGCGCGCGCGCGCCGGTGAGCTCGATGTCGTCCACCGCCACCCCGACCGACACCGGCAGCGGCAGCTCCAGCGACGACAGGGGCGTGACAGGCGCCGGATCGCTGGGGGCAGGGCGTTGATCGTCCACCTGCACCCGCCGGGCCCCGAGGTGTTCCAGCGCCACACCCTGGCCGGTGAGCAGGTAGAGCCAGAAGCCGCTGCCGGTACGGATCTCCAGATCGTGCATCTCCACCCGCAGGCCGTCCTGCTGCCACTGCAGCCGGCCGATGCGGCCACCGTCGCGCACGCTGCCCTGCACCTGTTCGGCATCCAGCTGGCCCCAGGGCGCGGGCGTGGTGGCACCGAATGCCTGGCCGTGGCTGTAGCGCGATGCCCATTGCAGGGCCTGCGCCAGCGAGCCGTCCTGCGAGGCCCAGACCCAGCCACCGGCCAGCACGGCCGTGGCCAGCACGCCGGTGCCCGCCAGTGCAGCGGCCACGCCCCGCAGCGCCCGGGCCGGGCGCGATGCGGACACCGAAGGCGCCGGGCCGGAGGTGGGGGGCGGGGTGGGTGTCGGCTCGCTCATGCCGGTCTCAGAAGCTGAAGCCCACATTCAGGTGCAGCCGCAGCTCGCGGGTTTCCAGGCCGTAGGCCAGATCCACCTGCAGCGGGCCGACCGGGCTGTTGTAGCGCAGGCCGGTGCCCACGCCCCACTTCGGGCGCAGGTCGCCGGCGCGGTCGGCCACGGCGCCGCCATCGACGAACAGCACGTTCTCCCAGGGCGAGCGCTGGCCGTTCTCGGCCCAGATGGGCCGCTGCCATTCCATGCTCATCACTGCCTTGTAGCGGCCGGCGCGCACGCCACCGCCGGGCGAGGGCACGCCGATGTCGCGCAGGCCGTAGCCGCGCACCGTGTTGTCGCCGCCAGTGAGGAAGAGCTGGGTCTCCGGCACCGGCGCGTTGTCGCGGGCGACCACCGCACCGCCTTCCAGCCGCAGTGCCAGCCGGCCCCGGTTCGATGCGGCGTCCTGGCGGTCCAGCGGCCACAGGCCCAGCCAGCGTGCCTGGGTGCGGGCAAAGGGCTGGCGGTCGGTGCCCAGCGTGGTGCCGGCGCCCAGTTCCACCGCCAGGCCGTGGCCACTGTGCGGGGAGACCGGATCGTCGAAGCGGCGGCGCGTCCAGGCGTAGTTGGCGGTGAGGGATGATTCGGCCGCCTCGGGCAAGGCAAAAGGCAGGTACTGCACCACCCGGGCACGGTCGTACTGCAGGTAGACGCTGCGGTCCAGGGTTTCGCCGTCCTGGCCCTGACCCCAGCGCAGGCGCTGGCTGGTGGTGCGGGTGAGGCTGTCGTCCAGCCGCGAGAGCTGCGCCTCGGTCAGCCACTGCCAGCCCTTGTCGTCCACCGGTGAGCGCCAGTCGGTGCGGGCGATCTGGTCTTTCTGGTCGAGCCGCAGTTCGCTGCGGGCACGCCAGCCGATGCCCGGCACGCGGTTGTGCAGGTGCTCGATCGACACGCGGGCGCCGCTGTCGGTGCTGGCGCCCACGCCCAGCACCAGTTTCTGGCGCCGGGCTTCGCGCAGCTGCACCTTCACTGGCAGCATGGCAGCCTGTTCGGTGGGCTCCACGTACACGAACACCGCGTCAAAGTAACCGCTGGCGGCCATGCGCTGCTGCGCGGCCTGCAGGCGTTCGAGGTCGTACTCGGTGCCCGGCGTCAGGCCCGACAGGCGGGCCAGGCGCTCGGTGATCGCGGGGTCGTAGCGTTCGGTGCCCACCACTTCGATGGCACCGATGCGCTGAAGCGGACCGGAGTCGAGTTCGATGTAGAGGTTGGCGCGCTGATTGGCCGCATCGATGTCGGCCAGGCTGTTGCTGATGCGCCCGCCCGGAAAGCGCAGCGCCGTGAGCTGCCGCAGGGCCTGGTTCTTGGCGCCGTCCCACTCGGACTGCGAGAAGGGCTGGTCGGCGCGCCGGGCGGCAGCGGCCTGAATCGCCTCGCGCTGGGCCTGAGCCTGGGGAAGGGTGGCGATGTCGCCCTGGAAGATGACCTGCACCGAGGCGATGCGGGTCTGCGGCCCGGGGTCCACGCGCATGCGCACCGTGCCCAGGGAGGGCAGTGCCTCGTCCGCATCGTCGTCATCGTCGCGGCGGGCCGCTTCGATGTCCGGCTTGTCGGCCGGTGCCTGCAGCGGATCGACCTGAATCACCGGGCTGAAATGGCCCAGCGTGCCCAGCAGGTTGCGCAGGTTGTCCGGGGTCTGCAGCAGCAGGCGGTTGAGCTCGTTCACATCCAGGCTGCGCAGGCGCCGGAAGCGCTGCAGCTCCATGTGTCGCAGCAGGGTATCGCGCACCGCCTCGGGGGTGTCGAGCTCGATGTCGAAGCGCGGCGGCACCGGTGCGCGCTGCGCCCGCGACCTCGCGGGCGCGCGCGCTTCGCCC
Organism: Allobosea thiooxidans; assembly: GCA_943370825.1. Classification (GTDB taxonomy): domain Bacteria; phylum Pseudomonadota; class Gammaproteobacteria; order Burkholderiales; family Burkholderiaceae_C; genus Hydrogenophaga. The sequence continues at coordinate 166,181 of CALRSR020000001.1, forward strand.
TGGGCCGCAGCCGGGGTGGAGTCGGCGGTCGGTGCGGAGGTCTGGGTCTGGGCCAGCACGGCGGCCGGCCACAGGAACAGCGGGAGGAGCCACAGGCCGGTCCGCAGCAGGCCGGCCCGAAGGAAAAAGGTCATGCGGGGTTCATTTCGACAGCATGCGCATCGCGTCTTCCAGGCCCTTCAGGGTCAGGGGGAACATGCGCTGGCTGACCAGCTGCTGGATGATGCTGATGCTCTGTCGATACTGCCACACGCCCTGCGGTTCCGGATTGATCCACGCGAACTTGGGAAAGGCGTGGGTGAGCCGCTGCAGCCACTCGGCGCCGGCCTCCTCGTTGTTGTATTCCACGCTGCCGCCGGGCTGCAGGATCTCGTAGGGGCTCATGGTGGCGTCGCCCACGAAGATCAGCTTGTAGTCCTTGTTGTACTTGCGGATGATGTCCCAGGTCGGGAACTTCTCGGCATAGCGGCGCCGGTTGTTCTTCCACATGAAGTCGTAGACGCAGTTGTGGAAGTAATAGAACTCCAGGTGCTTGAACTCGCCCTTGACCGCCGAGAACAGCTCCTCGACCCGCTGGATGTGTTCGTCCATGGTGCCGCCCACGTCCATGAGCAGCAGCACCTTCACATTGTTGTGCCGCTCCGGAATCATCTTGATGTCCAGCCAGCCGGCATTGGCCGCGGTGCTGCGGATGGTGTCGGGCAGATCGAGTTCGAGCTCGTTGCCCTCGCGCGCAAACTTGCGCAGCCGGCGCAGGGCCACCTTGATGTTGCGGGTGCCGAGTTCCTGGGTGTCGTCGTAGTCGCGGTAGGCGCGCTGCTCCCATACCTTCACTGCGGTCTTGCCGCCGCCCTTGCCGCCGATGCGCACGCCCTGCGGGTTCTGCCCGCCGTTGCCGAACGGCGAAGTGCCGCCGGTACCGATCCACTTGCTGCCGCCTTCGTGGCGTTCCTTCTGCTCTTCCAGCCGCTTCTTGAGCGTCTCCATCAGCTCGTCCCAGTCGAGCTTGGGCGCGTTGGCCTTCTGCTCCTCGGACAGGATGCGTTCCATCTCCTGGCGCAGCCAGTCGGCCGGGATCGGCTTGGTGAAGTCCGCGATCATCTCCACGCCCTTGAAGTAGGCAGCGAAGGCGCGGTCGAACTTGTCGAAGTGCTTCTCGTCCTTCACCAGCGCGGTGCGCGCCAGGAAGTAGAAGTCGTCCATGCTGCAGGCGTCCGGGTTGGTCGGCCCGACCACCTCGGCCTGCAGGGCTTCGAGCAGCGTGAGGTACTCCCGCACCGACACCGGCACCTTGGCGGCGCGCAGGGTGTAGAAGAAGTCGATCAGCATCAGAGGCCTCCGTCTTCAGCGCGGGCGGTCCCGCAGGTAGAGCAGGTGTGCACGCACCTCCGGCCACTCGCCAGCGCGCATGCTGTACATCACCGTGTCGCGGATGGTGCCGTCGCGGCGCATTGCATTTCCCCGGATCACGCCATCCTTCTTCGCGCCCAGGCGCTCGATGGCAGCCTGCGATGCGAAGTTGAAGTTGTCGGTGCGCCAGCCCACTACGTGGCAGCCCAGGGTGTCGAAGGCGTGGCCCATCATCAGCAGCTTGCAGGTGGTGTTGACATGGCTGCGCTGCACCCCCCGGGCGTACCAGGTGTAGCCGATCTCGACCCGCTTCACCTCGGGCAGGATGTCGTGGAAGCTGGTGCTGCCCAGCACGGTGCCGGAGGCTTCGTCGATCACCGCAAACGCGAATCGGTGGCCGGCCTCGCGCATCTTCAAGGCGGTCTCGATGTAGGCGCGGGTGTTTTCAGGTTCCGGCACCGAGGTCACGCGGATGCGCCACAGCTCACCGTCGGCGGCGGCCGCTTTCAGGCCTTCCTCGTGTGTCAGGGCCAGGGGCTCCAGACGGATGCCCCGCTCGCGCAGGACGACCGGCTGGACGAAGCCTGCTGCGTTGCTGCTCATCGGTTCCGCTGGTTCATGAAGACCAGCTTCTCGAACAGGGTGGTGTCCTGCTCGTTCTTCAGCAGCGCACCCACCAGCGGCGGGATGGAGACCTTGTCGTCGGCGCTCTGCAGCGCTTCCAGAGGGATGTCCTCGGCCATCAGCAGCTTGAGCCAGTCCAGCAGTTCGCTGGTGCTGGGCTTCTTCTTCAGGCCCGGCAGGTTGCGCACGTCGTAGAAGGTCTTCATCGCGATCTTCAGCAGGTCCTTGCGCAGCGTGGGGAAGTGCACCGCGACGATCTTCTCCATGGTTTCGGCGTCGGGGAACCGGATGTAGTGGAAGAAGCAGCGGCGCAGGAAGGCGTCGGGCAGCTCCTTCTCGTTGTTGGAGGTGATGAACACCAGCGGCCGGTGCTTGGCCTTGATGAGTTCGCGCGTCTCGTAGCAGTAGAACTCCATGCGGTCGAGTTCGCGCAGCAGGTCGTTGGGGAATTCGATGTCGGCCTTGTCGATCTCGTCGATCAGCAGCGCCACCGGCTGGTCGGCGGTGAAGGCCTGCCACAGCACGCCCTGCACGATGTAGTTGCGGATGTCGCCCACGCGCTGGGCGCTGTCGGCGGTGTTGAGCTGGCTGTCGCGCAGGCGGCTGACCGCGTCGTACTCGTAGAGGCCCTGCTGGGCCTTGGTGGTGCTCTTGATGTGCCACTGCAGCAGCGGCATGCCCAGCGCCTGGGCCACCTCTTCGGCCAGCAGGGTCTTGCCGGTACCCGGCTCGCCCTTGACCAGCAGCGGCCGCTTGAGGGTGATGGCCGCATTGACCGCCAGCATCAGGTCCTGGGTGGCGACGTAATTCTGGGTACCTTGGAATTTCATGGAAGACCTGCAGCAGTGGTTGGCGGGGGTTCGAGGCCTGTCGGGACGACTCTATAATCGCGGGTTGATCTATAGAACGCCCGGATCGGCGACCATTTCATTGTGCTAGCAAAATGAATCACCTGTTGACCACGATCGCCCGTACCTTTGTCGCCGCTGCGACGCTCGTTGCAGCCGCAGCCGCCCATGCCCAGGGCGCCACGGGCGACGTGGAAGCCGGTCGCAAGAAAGCCGAAATGTGCGTGGGCTGCCACGGCATCCCCGGCTACCAGAACAGCTTCCCCGAGGTCCACAAGGTCCCGATGATCTCCGGCCAGTCCGGCGCTTACATCGTCGCCTCGCTCAAGGCGTACCAGAAGGGCGAGCGCAAGCACCCCTCCATGCGCGGCATCGCCGGCTCGCTGACCGAGCAGGACATGGCGGACCTGGGCGCCTTCTACGCCTCGCACGCCACCACCACCGCCCCCGAAACCCCGAAGGCCGCCAGCCCCAAGGTCGCGGCCCTGATCGAGAAGGGTGCCTGCATCTCTTGCCACGGCGCCAACTTCAGCAAGCCGATCGATCCCAGCTACCCCAAGATCGGTGGCCAGCATGCCGACTACCTGTTCGTGGCCCTCAAGTCCTACACGGTCGAAGGCAACAACCTGATCGGTCGCAGCAACGGCATCATGGCCGGCATCGCCAAGCAGTACTCGCCGGCCGAAATGCGCGAGATCGCCAAGTACCTGTCCACGGTCGAAGGCGAACTCAAGGTGGTGCCGCAGTCGCGCTTCAAGTAAGCCGCCCGCATTGCCGCCAGAAAGCCGCCCCCGGGCGGCTTTTTTCATGGCTGCAGCGGGCTGCCTCAGTCGGTCGTGGCGCGGCGGCGCACCGCTTCGATGTAGGCCTGCCCGTCGGGCGGGCGGCCGGCGCGCTGGCTCTCCCACAGCATGCGGCCCAGGCATTCCATGACCTCGTGGTGGGCGGCGTGCAGGTCGTCGCGCCGGGCGGCCAGCAGCTCCACGGCCTGCCGGATGCCCGGGGGCTGGTCGATGCTGCACTGTTCGCTGATGGACAGGTGCATGGACAGGTGCAGGAACGGGTTCTCCCGCGCGGCGTCGGGCTGGCTCAGGGCCGCCACGGCGGCGTCTGCATCGGCCAGCTCGGCGTGGTATTCGGGGTGTTCGGCGATCCACTGGCCGGCCAGCAGCTCGATGGCTTCCATGGGTTGCTGTGTGCCGAGCTTGGCGTACACGCCGCAGAAGAAACGGCGCACATCGGCCTGGGAGGGGTTGAACATAGGTTTCTCCGGGAACAGGTTCAGACGCGCCAGGCCGGCAGCTGCCAGTTGCGCCACAGGGCCAGGCCGCGCAGACCGGCTGTGACCAGCACGCAGCCCAGCAGCGACACCCAGCCGGGCGACTGCAGCGTCCACAGGCCCACATAGGTCCAGCCGCCGGCAAAGGCGCACACCGCATAGGGCCGGTGGTCGTGGAAGGCGGCGGGAATCTGGTTGCACACCACGTCGCGCAGCACGCCGCCGGCCACGCCGGTGATCAGGCCCATGATGACGGCCACGACCGCCGGCAGCTGCTGCACCAGGGCCATGTGCACGCCGGTGGCGGCGAACAGGCCCAGACCCAGTGCGTCGGGCCACTGCATGGCGCGTTCGGTGAGTTCGAAGTGCCGGTTGCGCAGGAACAGCATGCAGGCCACGCACAGGCCCAGCACGCCCCACAGCAGGTCCACGTGCTGGACCCAGAAGAACGGGCGCTGGTCGAGCAGCAGGTCGCGCAGCGTGCCGCCGCCAAACGCTGCCAGGAAGCCCACCACGCACACGCCCACCGCATCCATGCGGTGGCGTGCTGCCGCCAGCACGCCCGACAGGGCGAACGCGGCGGTGGCCGCCAGCTCGACCAGCAACCGCAGCGTTTCACCCCACAATGGAACGTTTTGCATCCGGCGATTGTCGCTGCCCGCCATGCCCATCATCACCGACCCGTTCTTCTACGCCGTGGCCATTCCGGCGGTGCTGCTGCTGGGCATCAGCAAAAGCGGGTTCGGGGCGGGTTTCGGTTCGCTGGCGGTGCCCATGATGGCGCTGGCGGTCACGGTGCCGCAGGCCGCCGCCATCCTGATGCCGGTGCTGCTGGTGATGGACCTGCTGGGCATGGCCGCCTTCCGCAAGGACCTGGACCGCAAGCTGCTCGCCTTCCTGTTGCCCTCGGGTCTGCTGGGCATCGCCATCGGCACGGCACTGTTCAAGCTGCTGGATGCCCGGGTGGTGGCCGGCATCGTCGGTGGCTTCACATTGCTGTTCCTGGCCCAGCGGCTGCTGTTCCCGCCCCGGCCCGACAGCCCGCCGCCGCCGCGCTGGGCCGGCTGGCTGCTCTCGGCCACATCCGGCTTCACCAGCTTCATTGCACATGCCGGCGGACCGCCCATCAACGCCTATGTGATTCCGCTGCGCTTGTCGCCGGTGGTGTTCACCGGCACGCTGGCGTTCTACTTTTTCTTCATCAACCTGGCCAAGTGGGTGCCGTATGCCTGGCTGGGCCTGCTGGACCTGCGCAACATGGCGACCTCGGTGATGCTGCTGCCGCTGGCGCCGGTGGGCGTCTGGATCGGGGTGAGGATTGCGCACCGCATCCAGCCGGTGCTGTTCTACCGCTTCGTCTATGCCGGCATGCTCCTGACCGGCCTGAAGCTCGTGTGGGACGCGCTGGCGATACCATAGGCCCGTCCCCTATCCGGGCAGAACAGGAGTCGCGATGCCGATCGTGGTGGTGGCCAATCCCAAAGGCGGCGTGGGCAAGTCCACGCTGTCCACGAACGTGGCGGGCTATTACGCCAGCCGGGGTCATTCGGTGATGCTGGGCGACATCGACCGCCAGCAGTCGTCTGCGCTGTGGCTGCGCTTGCGCCCGCCGCAGGCCCGGCCGATCCGGACCTGGGACATCTCGCACGACCTGATTGCGCGTCCCCCGCGCGACACCACCCACGTGGTGCTGGACACCCCGGCCGGCCTGCATGGCTGGCGCTTCAAGGACGTGCTCAAGATGGCCGACAAGGTGCTGGTGCCGCTGCAGCCCAGCATCTTCGACATCTATGCCACGCGAGCCTTTCTGGACGAGCTGCTCGAATCGCGCCGTGCCGAGCACCTGCAGATCGGCCTGGTGGGCATGCGGGTCGATCCCCGCACCATTGCCGCCGAGCAGCTGCAGACCTTCGTGACCACCCTCGGCCTGCCGGTGCTGACCCACCTGCGGGACACACAGAACTACATCCACCTGGCCGCCCGCGGGCTCACCCTGTTCGACGTGACGCCCGGCCGCGTGGCCAAGGACCTGGAGCAATGGCAGCCGATCTGCCAGTGGCTCGACCGCTGAACGCAACCCCATCTTCATCCCATGCGACGTTTCAAGACCCTGGCCGAGCTGGCCGCCTGCGTCGGCCAGGAAGTGGCCATCAGCGACTGGACCACCATCACCCAGGAGCAGGTCAACCGGTTTGCCGAAGCCACCGGCGACCACCAATGGATCCACGTGGATGTGGAGCGTGCAAAGGCAGGCCCCTTCGGCGCGCCCATCGCCCACGGCTTCCTCACCCTGTCCTTGTTGCCGGTGTTCTTTGAATCGGCCATGTCCATCGAGCAGTCGGCCATGGGCGTGAACTACGGCCTCAACCGCGTGCGCTTTACCGGGCCTGTGCCGGTGGGCAGCCGCTTGCGGGCCCGCATGACGCTGCTGGCGGCCGAGCCGGTGGCCGGTGACGGCCTGCAGATGACCTGGGGCGTGGCCATCGAGCGCGAGGGCGTCGACAAGCCGGTCTGCGTGGCCGAATCCCTGGTCCGCCGCTACCCCTGAGCGCCCGCAAAGCCCTGCTGGCGCCAGGCCTCGAACACCGCCACCGCCACGGCGTTCGACAGGTTCAGGCTGCGCTGGCCGGACCGCATGGGCAGTCGCAGGCGTTGCGACAGGGCGAAGCTGTCGCGTATCTCGGGCGGCAGCCCGGCTGTCTCGCAACCGAACACCAGCCAGTCGCCCGGTGTGAACACCGCATCGAAGGCGGGCTGGCTGCCGCGTGAGGTGAACGCGAACATGCGTCCGGCATCGGGCTGCTCGCTGGCCAGAAACGCCGCCCAGTCGGCATGGCAGCGCACCTCGGCGTACTCGTGGTAGTCCAGCCCGGCGCGGCGCATCTGCTTGTCGTCCATCGAGAAGCCCAGCGGCTCGATCAGATGCAGCCGGCAGCCGGTGTTGGCGCACAGGCGGATCACGTTCCCGGTGTTGGGGGGAATCTCGGGGTGGACGAGCACGACGTTGAACATGGGCGGCGGATCATAGCGGCGCCGGCGTGGCAGCCAGCACCAGTGCCTGAACCGACGCCGCGCCGGCCAGTTGCAGGGCGGTGGCGGCAGCTTGCAGCGTGGCGCCGGTGGTGACCACATCGTCGATGAGCAGGAGGTGCCGGCCTTTGACCGCCGCCTGCGCCTGCGGGTGCACCGCGAATGCTCCGTGCAGCTGCTGCAGCCGATCTGCGCGGTCCAGCGTGCGCTGCGGCGGTCCGTCCAGACACCGCATCAGCGCCTGGGGCAGGGTGGGGCGGCCCATTCGCCGCGCCAGCTCCCAGGCCTGGTTGTAGCCCCGCTCGGCCAGCCGGCGCGGGCTCAGCGGCACCGGCACCACCGTGTCGCAGGCCAACAGGCAGCCGTCGTGCTGTCCTGCCAGGACCATCAGCCGGGCCAGGGGGCCCGCCCAGCCGGCCTCGTCGTGGAATTTCAGCCGCGCCAGCAGCGTGTTCCACGGGTAGGCATAGCGCACGGCGGCCACGCAGCCAGCCAGGGGGCCCGGCGCCAGGGCCTCCACCACCGGACGGCTGCCGAAGCGGGTCAGGCAGTCGCTGCACACCGGGTGCGCGGGCCAGCGGCCGCACACCGCGCAGGTCGAAGGACAGGCGGACCAGACCAGCGCCCTTGCCCATGGAGGTCGGAGCTCAGACATCGGGCCAATATACTGACGCCCCGCTTCGCCGAATGCCGCCGGTATCCGGCGGGTGCCGTGCCCACCGTCCTGCCCATGTCTTCCGTTCCAGCGGACCCCGCCCCTCAGCCCGACGAACCGGTTCCCGGCATGGACCCGCAGGCGTGCGCACGCTGGTGGCGCATGCCCCATGCGTCCTCGCCCTGGCTGCATGAGGAAGTGGGCGGCCGCATGGCCGAGCGGCTGCAGTGGTTCCGCGAACAGCCTGCCAGCTGGCTGAACTGGGAACCGGTGTCCGGTGGCCTGGGCGTGCACCGCACGCTGCGGGAGCGTTTGCCCCAGGCGGCCTGCTGGCTGCACGCAGCCCGACCCGACGAGGCCCTGGCCGCCACGCGCGAGACCAACTCGCCCAGCGGCTGGACCAGGTGGTGGCGACGGAGCGAACCCGGCGGTCCCTCGCTGGCCGGCGCCGACACCCCGGTGCGCATGCTCTGGGCCAACATGGTGCTGCATGCAGAGGCCAGCCCGCTTTCGCTGATCCGTCGCTGGCACCGCCATGTGGAGGTGGACGGCTTCCTGATGTTTTCCTGCCTGGGGCCGGACTCGCTGCGCGAGCTGCGCCAGCTCTACAGCGACCGGGGCTGGCCCCCGCCGGCGCATGATTTCACCGACATGCACGACTGGGGCGACATGCTGGTGCGTCAGGGCTTTGCCGAGCCGGTCATGGACATGGAGCGCATCACCCTGTCGTACAGCAGTGCCTCGGCCTTGCTGGACGAGCTGCGTTCCCTGGGGCGCAACCTGTCGTCCCGGCGACACCCCGGTCTGCGTGGTCGCGGCTGGCGAAAAAAACTGGAGCGGGCCATCGACAGCGGGCTGCCGCGCGGCCCGGACGGCCGGCTGCTGCTGACGTTCGAGATCATCTACGGCCACGCATTCAAGGCGCCGCCACGCGTTCCGGTGGCCGCCAGCAGCACCGTGGGCGTGGACGACCTGCGTGCCATGCTGCGAAACCCCCGCCGATGAACCGCGCAGCAGAGGGGCAAAAGAGTGTCAATTGTCCGACCCCGGTGTGACGTCATGTCAGCCGACCGGGGGGTGGACGCCGCTACAATCGCCCCCGGTTGAAATTCCCGGGGTATGTTCCCCTGCGCGAGGAGCGGCAAGCGCCGTTCCCACGTGATCCGGTGGTGGGTGTGTCTCAAGCCAGCAGTGTTTTCCGTTTCGCGACCCGTTCCGATGCCGGCATCGAATGGTCGTTGCGCCGGAACTGCTCGGTGACACCGGCCCAGCTGGGTGCCTTGTACGCATCGCTGTGTGTGGTGTCGCTGGGTGTGGCCGGTTTCTTCTGGAGCCAGGGCGCCACGCTGGTGCTGCCTTTTGCGGCGCTGGAACTGCTGGCGGTGGCCGCAGCCTTCCTGATCTGGGCCCGGCACGCCACTGACAGCGAGCGCATCTGCCTGACCGAGGGCCGCCTGGTGGTGGAGCTGGAGTCGGGTGGCCGCCTGGAGCGCCGTGAATTTCCCCGGGACTGGGTGAGGGTGGATCCGCCGCCGGGTTCCGGACAGTTGATCGAGGTGCGTGGTGCGGGACAGTCGGTACAGGTGGGCCGGTACCTGCGGGCGGACCTCAGGCCGGCGCTGGCCCGGGAAATCCGGCTGGCACTGCGGGGTGCGTAGGCACCGAGGGATGAGCGGCGTGTGGTCATCTGCGACCACAGGCCCGAAGTTTGTTGTAATCGGTATTGATATAAATCATTACTTATATTTGAGGCGCAAAAAGTGAGTACGACGAAGAAAACCGTGCAGTCCCTGCGGACCCGATGGCATTCGCTGCGCGATGCCGCCACCCTGCTGGCCCTGGGTGCGGGTGCCTGGACGTCGGTGATGGCCCAGAAGGTCAATGACCTGCCCGGCGGTCCCGCCGTCAACCAGCTCAACTTTGCGCCCCCGGTCACCAAGATCGCCGAGGAGCAGCACTGGCTGCACTGGTTCATGATGGCCATCTGCGCCGTGATCTTCGTGATCGTGTTCGGCGTGATGTTCTATTCCATCCTCAAGCACCGCAAGTCGGTGGGCCACAAGTCGCAGGAACTGGCCGAGCCGATCTGGGTGGAACTGGGCTGGACTATCGTCCCGCTGCTGATCGTCATCGGCATGGCCCTGCCGGCTACCAAGGTGCTGGTGGCCCAGAAGGACACCACCAATGCCGACCTGACCATCAAGGCCACCGGCATGCAGTGGAAATGGGGCTATGACTACATCAAGGGCGAGGGCGAGGGCATCGGCTTCCTGTCCACCCTGGACAACAGCCACCGCGTCATGTCCGGCAGCGGCCAGCTGACCCCGACCGACGACTACCTGCTCAAGGTGGACAACCCGATGGTGGTGCCGGTGGGCAAGAAGGTCCGCATCATCACCACCGCCAACGACGTGATTCACGCCTGGATGGTGCCGGCCTTCGGCGTCAAGCAGGACGCCATCCCCGGCTTCGTGCGCGACACCTGGTTCCGCGCCGAGAAGACCGGCGACTTCTACGGCCAGTGCGCCGAGCTGTGCGGCAAGGAGCACGCCTACATGCCGATCCACGTGAAAGTGGTGACGGCCGAGGAATACACCGCCTGGGTGGCCGATCAGAAGAAGGCCATGGCCGCCAAGGCCGACGATCCTTCCAAGGTCTGGGCCCTGGCCGACCTGGTCAAGCGTGGTGAGTCGGTCTACGCCGCCAACTGCCTGGCCTGCCACCAGGCCAGCGGCAAGGGCGCCGGCCCGATCAAGGCCCTGGACGGTTCCGCCCTGGTGGTCGATGCCGACAAGAGCAAGATCATCAACGTGCTGCTCAACGGCCAGAACAACGGCGCCATGCCGGCCTGGAAACAGCTCTCCGACACCGAGCTGGCCGCCGTCATGACCTACACCAAGAACAGCTGGTCCAACAAGACCGACCAGATCATCCAGCCCGCCGAAGTGCAGGCTGCCCGGAAGTGATCCGGCACCGTTTGACGACAGAGACCCCCTGAGGAAACGACCATGAGTGCAGTTCTCGACCACCACGACGCGCACGGACACGACCACGACCACCACGCCCCCACGGGCTGGCGACGCTGGGTGTTCGCCACCAACCACAAGGACATCGGTACGCTGTACCTGCTGTTCTCCTTCGCCATGCTGATGGTCGGCGGTGTGCTGGCCCTGGGCATCCGCGCCGAGCTGTTCCAGCCCGGCCTGCAGCTGGTGAACCCGCAGCTGTTCAACCAGCTCACCACCATGCACGGCCTGATCATGGTGTTCGGCGCCATCATGCCGGCCTTCGTGGGCTTCGCGAACTGGATGATCCCGCTGCAGATCGGCGCATCCGACATGGCCTTCGCCCGGATGAACAACTTCAGCTTCTGGCTGATGATCCCGGCGTCGCTGATCCTGGTCGGTTCCTTCTTCATGCCCGGTGGCGCCCCCGCTGCCGGCTGGACGCTGTACGCCCCGCTGACCCTGCAGATGGGTCCCTCGATGGACGCTGCCATCTTCGCGATGCACATCATGGGTGCCTCGTCGATCATGGGCTCGATCAACATCATCGTGACCATCCTCAACATGCGCGCCCCGGGCATGACGCTGATGAAGATGCCGATGTTCTGCTGGACCTGGCTGATCACCGCCTACCTGCTGATCGCCGTGATGCCCGTGCTGGCCGGCGCCATCACCATGACGCTGACCGACCGCCACTTCGGCACCAGCTTCTTCAACCCCGCCGGCGGCGGTGACCCGGTGATGTACCAGCACATCTTCTGGTTCTTCGGTCACCCCGAGGTCTACATCATGATCCTGCCGGCCTTCGGCATCGTGAGCCAGGTGGTTCCGGCCTTCGCCCGCAAGAAGCTGTTCGGCTACGCCTCCATGGTGTATGCCACCGGTTCGATCGCCATCCTGTCCTTCGTCGTGTGGGCCCACCACATGTTCACCACCGGCATGCCGGTGACCGGCCAGCTGTTCTTCATGTACAGCACCATGCTGATTGCCGTGCCGACCGGCGTGAAGATCTTCAACTGGATCGCCACCATGTGGAAGGGCTCGATGACTTTCGAGACCCCGATGATGTGGGCCGTGGGCTTCATCTTCGTGTTCACCCTGGGCGGCTTCACCGGCCTGATCCTGTCGGTGGCACCGATCGACATCCAGATGCAGGACACCTACTACGTCGTGGCCCACTTCCACTACGTGCTGGTGGCCGGTTCCCTGTTCGCCATGTTCGCCGGCATCTACTACTGGCTGCCCAAGTGGACCGGCGTGATGTACAGCGAGACCCGCGGCAAGATCCACTTCTGGTGGTCGATGATCTCGTTCAACATCACCTTCTTCCCGATGCACTTCCTGGGTCTGGCCGGCATGCCCCGCCGCTACGCCGACTACCCCATGCAGTTCGCCGACTTCAACATGATCGCGTCGGTCGGTGCGTTTGCCTTCGGCTTTGCCCAGGTCTACTTCTTCCTGGCCGTGGTGCTGCCCGCCATGATGGGCAAGGGCCAGCCGGCTCCCCAGAAGCCCTGGGAAGGCGCTGAAGGCCTGGAATGGGAAGTGCCGTCGCCGGCCCCGTTCCACACCTTCGAGAACCCGCCCAAGCTGGACGCCACCGCCACCAAGGTGATCGGCTGATCGCTGCCCGGCCTGCACGAACATGACCCCTCAGCAGAAAAACCAGAACCGCCGCCTGGGCCTGATCCTGGCGTCGGTGGCCGCGGTCTTCTTCCTCGGCTTCGTGGCCAAGTTCGTGCTGCTGGGGCGCTGAGCCCCCAACCGGAAACCTGCCATGGGACTGCGACGCGAAAACCTCAAGATCGTCGGCAAGCTCTGCGTGATCGCGCTGGGCATGTTCGCCTTCGGCTATGCGCTGGTTCCGATCTACCGGCACATCTGTGAAGCCCTGGGCATCAATGTGCTGGCCATCAGTGAACGCAGGGTGCCCGGTGCGGCGCCCAGCCTGCCGGCCAACACCCAGGTGGACCGCACCCGGACCATCACGGTGGAATTCGACACCAACGTGCGCGGCCCCTGGGACTTCAAGCCGGCCGTCCGCTCGATGCAGGTGCATCCGGGCGAGCTGACCACCGTGGTCTACGAGTTCCAGAACATCCAGAACCGGACCATGGCGGCCCAGGCCATCCCGAGCTATGCGCCCCGCCAGGCGGGCAACCATTTCAACAAGCTGGAGTGCTTCTGCTTCACGCAGTACACCCTGGCCCCGGGCGAGAAGAAGGAGTGGCCGGTGGCGTTCGTCATCGATCCGCGCCTGCCCAAGGACGTCACCACCATCACCTTGTCATACACCTTCTTCGAGGTCGGCGGCAAGGTGCCGGCAGCACCCCCGAGCGGCGTGTCCCAGGTGAGCGCGCCCGCACCCAAGGCCGCCGTGCCTGCAGCCACCGAGGGGGCTGTGTGAGCGCACCGACGCAGCGTCCCGGCAGTCTCGTGGCCACGGTCAAGGCCGTGCTGTGGGGTTTCCTGGGCGTCCGTCGCCGTTCCGATTTCCAGGAAGACGTGGCCCGCCTCAATCCGCTGCACCTGATGGCCGTGGGTGTGGTCATGGCCTTCCTCTTCGTGGCAGGGCTGATCCTGCTGGTGACCTGGGTCGCCGGCTGAATCCCCGAACCCGAACCCATAACAACCGATTCGCAAGACTTACAGGAGTGAGCATGTCAGCAGCAACCCACGGTTCGACGCCGTACTACTTTGTCCCCGGGCCGTCTCGGCACCCGGTGATGTCGTCCATCGGCCTCTTCTTCGTGATCCTGGGTGCCGGCCAGTGGGTCAATGGCGTTCAGTGGGGCGCCTATTCGCTGGCTTTCGGTCTGGCCTTCTGGCTGATCGTGCTGTTCCAGTGGTTCCGTGACTCGGTGCACGAGAGCGAGGCCGGTCTCTACGGTCGCAAGATCGACCTGTCCTACCGCTGGAGCATGAGCTGGTTCATCTTTTCGGAGGTGATGTTCTTCGGTGCCTTCTTCACCGCACTGTGGTGGGCCCGCACCCACTCGGTGCCGGCCCTGGGCGGTATCGAGAACGCCCTGATCTGGCCCGACTTCTCCGCCGTGTGGCCCAGCGTGCAGGCCGGCGCCACCGCCTCTCCGGGCGGCATCGTCGAGCCGTTCCAGACCATGGGCCCGTTCTGGCTGCCCACCATCAACACCGCGCTGCTACTGACCTCCGGCGTGACCCTGACCATTGCGCACCACGCGCTGCAGGCCGGCAACCGCGGCAAGACCATCGCCTTCATGTGGATGACGGTGCTGCTGGGCATCGTGTTCCTGTTCGTGCAGGGCTACGAGTACTACCACGCCTACACCGACCTGAACCTCAAGCTGAACTCGGGCATCTTCGGTTCTACCTTCTTCATGCTCACCGGCTTCCACGGTTTCCACGTGTTCGTCGGCATGCTGATGCTGCTCTTCATCACCCTGCGCCTGCAGAAGGGCCACTTCACCAAGGAGCGCCACTTCGGTTTCGAAGGCGCCGCCTGGTACTGGCACTTCGTGGACGTGGTGTGGCTGGGCCTGTACATCCTGGTCTACTGGATGTGATGCCCCGGGCGCACACAGCGCCCCTTTCCCATCCATGCCCTCATGAAAAAAGCGCCTCGAGGCGCTTTTTTTCTGTTCGAGCCACCGCCCCTCAACGGGCCATGGGAACCCCTGTCGGCTGAATCCATCCCATGCGCCAACTCACCAGCACCACGATGAACAGCAGGATCGAGAAACCCACCCGGAAGGCCAGGGCGCGGGCCATGTGGTTGGTCGGTGGTGGGGCCGCCTGCGCGTCCTGCTCGGCGTCGATCGAGCGGCCGCCCCGCATCATGAAGTACAACGCCGCTGCCAGCGAACCGATGATGGCCACGAAGGCCAGGATGACCAGATATTTCATGGGCCGGATTATCGATCCGGGTCTGCGGCCGACCGCCGGGGTGGGACATGGCTGAAGCCGCCAGCCGCCATCGCCTGCGTTTCTGGATCGTCACCGTGGCTGCGCTGCTGGCGGTTCTGGCCACGGCGTCGCTCGGCCGCTGGCAGCTCAACCGGGCCGACCAGAAGCTCGCCTTGCAGGCCCGCATGGCTGAACGTGCGGCGCTGCCGGCCTGGGACAACACCGCCTTGCTTTCGCTCGGGGCCGGGCAGGACGCCGAGTCGGTGACCCAGGCCCACCACCGCACCGTGGTGCTGACCGGCCGCTGGGTGCCGCAGGCTCAGGTGTTTCTGGACAACCGCCAGATGGCCGGCCGTGTGGGCTTCTTTCATGTCATGCCGCTGCGCATCGAAGGCAGCGAACGGGTGGTGCTGGTGCAGCGGGGCTGGGCGCCGCGCGATTTCCAGGACCGTACCCGCGTGCCGGCGGTGCCCACGCCCGACGGCGTCGTTCGCATCGAGGGTCGGCTGGCCCCGCCGCCGGCCCAGCTATACCAGCTGGGCGAGCCGGCTCCCGGGGTCATCCGGCAAAATATCGACCTTCCCGGGTTCGCCCTGGAGACCGGTCTGAACCTGCTGCCGTTGTCGGTCCAGCAGACCAGCGCCACCGACGACGGTCTGCTGCGGGACTGGCCGGCACCGGCGGTCGATGTGTCGCGCCACCACGGATACGCTTTCCAGTGGTTCTCGCTCAGCACGCTGCTGGTCTTGCTCTACCTGTGGTTCCAGATTCTTCTTCCCCGCCGAAAGCGCAACTCCCATGGCCCAGACGCCCGATGAACCCCTGACCATGACCGTGCACAGCCTGCCGACGCCGGACCAGGCCAGCACCGATTCGGCCGCCGCCACCCGGCGCGGCCGCTGGAAGATGATCGCCCTGCTGCTCGTCTGCGCCTCGCCGGTGATCGCCTCGTACTTCACCTATTACGTCATCCGGCCCGAGGGTCGGCGCAACTACGGCGAGCTGATCCAGCCGCAGCGCGCCTTGCCCGCGTGGCAGGGCACCGATGTGCAGGGTCGACCGGTGGCGCTGAGCTCGCTCAAGGACCAGTGGCTGCTCATCAGCGTGGCCGACACCGCTTGCAACGAGGCCTGCCAGAAACATCTGTACCTGCAACGCCAGCTGCGCGAGACCCTGGGTCGCGAGAAGGACCGCCTGGACTGGGTCTGGCTGCGCACCGGCAATGCACCGCTGGACCCGGCGCTGGCACAGGCCACGTCCGCCGCCACGGTGCTCCAGGTGCCGGCCGACGAGCTGTCCCGCTGGCTGGAGCCGGCGCCTGGCCGCAAGCTCGAAGACCATCTGTATGTGGTCGATCCCATCGGCAACTGGATGATGCGGTTCCCGGCCGACATCGATCCGAAGCAGGCCAAGCGGGACCTGGACCGCCTGCTGCGGGCTTCGGCGTTCTGGGACCGTCCGGGCCGGGAGAACTGACATGGACACCCAGCCCCTGTACGACCTGGCCCCCATCTTCCGCCTGATGCTGCTGGGCCTGGTGCTGGCCATCGGCCCGCTGGCCTGGGTCTGGCTGCGCGATCGCCGCGCCGAGCCGGCCACCCGCCTGCGCACGCTCACGCTGGTCACGTTGTTCATCACCTTCGATCTGGTGCTGTTCGGTGCCTTCACCCGCCTGACCGATTCCGGCCTGGGCTGCCCCGACTGGCCGGGCTGCTATGGCGCGGCCAGCCCCATCGGTGCGCATGCCGACATTTCGGCGGCCCAGCAGGCCATGCCCACCGGCCCGGTCACCTTCCCCAAGGCCTGGATCGAGATGATCCATCGCTACATGGCCACCACCGTGGGCGTGCTCATCATCGTGCTGGCCGTGGGCAGCTGGATGCAGCGCCGCCGTCTGGCGGTGCACTGGGTCTGGCCTGCCTTCACGCTTTTCTGGGTCTGCCTGCAGGGGGCCTTCGGTGCGCTCACCGTGACCATGAAGCTGTTCCCGGCCATCGTCACCCTGCACCTGCTCGGGGGGCTGGTGCTGCTGGCCTTGCTGCGGGCGCAGTCGGTGGCCTATGCGCTGGCCGACCCGGCCTCGCGCGGGCCGGTGGAGCTGCCCTCGCGGCTGCGCCTGGGCCTGATCGCCGCTTTTGGCCTGCTGTGGCTGCAGATCGCACTGGGCGGATGGGTCAGCACCAATTACGCGGTGCTGGCCTGCAACGAATTCCCCACCTGCCAGGGCAGCTGGTGGCCGCCCATGGATTTCCGCGAAGGCTTCACGCTCTGGCGCGAACTCGGCGCCGACCGTGACGGCGACACCATCACCTTTGCGGCGCTGACGGCCATCCACTATGTCCACCGCCTGAGTGCGTGGGTGGTGTTTGCGGCACTGCTCGCGGTGGTCTGGAAGCTCTGGCACGTGCCCGGCCTGCAGGGTTTCGCCCGTGGCGTGGTGGCCCTGTGTGCCCTTCAATTCATCACCGGCCTGTCCAATGTGGTGCTGGACTGGCCGCTGCTGGCCGCCGTCAGCCATACCGGCGGTGCGGCCGCGCTGGTGGTGCTGTTCACCGGTGCCCTGGCCCGCACCCGGTCGCTGCCAGAAGCGGCCGCCGCTCCCCTGCACCTGTCCCGATCTGTCCGATGAGTTCTGCCTCTTCTCCTTCCGCCGCCGTGGCCTTGCCATCCACCTGGCGGCAGTTCTACGCCCTCACCAAGCCGCGCGTGGTGCAGCTCATCGTGTTCTGCGCACTCATCGGCATGGTCCTGGCCGTGCCGGGCGTGCCCAGCTGGGCCCAGGTGCAGCTGGCCGCCGTGGCCTGTTTCGGCATCTGGCTGGTGGCCGGCGCGGCCGCTGCCTTCAACTGCGTCGTCGAGCAGCACATCGATGCCCGCATGAAGCGCACCGCCTGGCGCCCCACCGCCAAGGGGGAACTCACCAACGTGCAGACGCTGAGCTTCTCGGCCGCGCTGTGCGGCGCCGGCTCGGCCCTGCTGTACTGGGCCGTCAATCCGCTGACCATGTGGCTGACCTTCGCCACCTTCGTGGGCTATGCGGTCATCTACACCGTGGTGCTCAAGCCGCTGACGCCGCAGAACATCGTCATCGGCGGCGCCTCGGGTGCCATGCCGCCGGTGCTGGGCTGGACCGCCATGACCAACGTGGTGGCGCCGGAATCGCTGATCCTGTTCCTGATCATCTTCCTGTGGACGCCGCCGCACTTCTGGGCGCTCGCCCTGTACCGGGTGGAAGACTACCGCCGCTCGGGCCTGCCCATGCTGCCGGTGACCCACGGCTCGGACTTCACCCGCCTGCAGATCCTGCTCTACACCTTCGTGCTGTTCGCGGCCTGCCTCATGCCCTTCATGATGCGCATGAGCGGATGGTTCTACCTGGTGGCCGCCGTGGTGCTGAATGCGGGTTTCTGTGCCTACGCCTGGAAGCTGTGGCGCAACTATTCCGATGCCCTGGCCCGCAAGACCTTCCGCTTCTCGTTGATCCATCTGTCGCTGCTGTTCGCGGCCCTGCTGATCGACCACTACCTGCCCCGAGGATTCTGATGAAAGACCTGGCACCTCAAGCCCACCCCCGACGCCGCGCTCTGCTGGGCGCCGCCCTGGCCACCGGCCTGCTGGCCGCCTGCTCGGAGGGCAAGGACAGCGCGCCCGCGTTCGCCGGCATCGACATCACCGGTGCCGACTACGCCACCGGCTTCGATCTGGCCGACCAGTTCGGTCAGCGTCGCACGCTGGCGGACTTCAAGGGCAAGGTGGTGCTGGTCTTCTTCGGCTTCACCCAGTGCCCTGACGTGTGCCCCACCACGCTGACCGAGATTGCCCAGGTCAAGCAGGCCCTCGGCGCCGACGGCGAACGGGTGCAGGGCATCTTCATCAGCGTCGATCCGGAGCGCGACACGCCCGAGATCATGAAGGAGTACATGGCCAGCTTCGACCCGAGCTTCCTGGCGCTGCAGGCGCCGCTGGACCAGCTGCCGGCCGTGGCCAAGAGCTTCAAGATCTACTACAAGAAGGTCGATGGCAAGACGCCCACCAGCTACACCATCGACCACTCGGCCGGCACCTACGTGTACGACCCGCAGGGCCGCATCCGCCTGTACCACCGCTACGGCAGCGGTGTGCAGGGGCTGATCGCCGACGTGAAGCAGCTGCTCGTGTCTGCGTGATCAGGCCTTGTCGGCAGCGCTGGTGAACGAGTCGGCGTAGAACAGTTCTTCAGGCAGGCCGGCGGCCACATAGTCGCGGCGAGCCGACTCCACCACGATGGGTGCGCCGCAGGCGTACACCTCGAACCCGGCGAGATTCGGCTGGTCTTCCAGCACCGCGCGGTGCACGAAGCCGGTGCGGCCGGTCCAGCCGTCTTCCGGCAGCGCGTCCGACACCACCGGCACATAGCGCAGGTTCGGCATGGCGGCCAGCTGTGCCTCGATCCAGGCCTGCTGGTACAGATCGGCCGGGCGGCGGCCGCCCCAGTACAGCGTGGCCGGGCGCTGGATGCCCTTGAAGCGCATGTGCTCGATGATGGCCTTGATGGGCGCAAAGCCGGTGCCCGAGGCCAGCAGCACCATGGGCCGGTCGCTTTCCTCACGCAGGAAGAAGCTGCCGAAGGGCCCCTCGATGCGCAGGATCTCTTTCTCCTTCATGTTGGAGAAGACATGGTCGGTGAACTTGCCGCCGGGCATGTGGCGCAGGTGCAGTTCCAGCACCGGGGCCTCTGCCTGGGTGTGGGGCGCATTGGCCATGGAATAGCTGCGGCGGTCACCGTCGCGCAGGATGAACTCCACGTACTGGCCGGCGCGGTACTGGAAGGTGTCGCTGGCCGGCAGCTGCAGCTTGAGCACGATCACGTCGTGGGAGGTCCGCTCCAGGCTGCTCACGCGGGCCGGCATCTTCTTGATCGGGAAGGCGCCCACCTCGGTCACCTGGCGCGACTCGATCACCACGTCACCCTGCGGCACGCCGCAGCAGGTCAGTATGAAGCCGGCGGCTTTCTCGTCGGCCGACAGCGCCTTGCTCTGGTGCGGTCCGTGCACCACGCTGCCCTCGATCAGCCGGCACTTGCAGGAACCGCAGGCACCGTCCTTGCAGCCATAAGGCAGGCCGATGCCCTGGCGGATACCGGCGGCCAGCAGGGTCTCCTGCTCCATCGCGTTGAACTGGCGCCCGCTGGGCTGCACGGTGACAGTGAATGTCATACTGACGGTCCTTCGAAAAACAACCGCGCATTGTCGCAAATCCCGAATCCGCATGAGTCTGTACGGCGCATTGCCAGCCCGCTTCCGGCGCGAACGCATCCTCATCGTCGGCTGTGGTGATGTGGGTCAGCGGGTGGCCCGCGATCTGCAGGGCAGCCCGGTCCGCGTGATCGCCCTGACCTCCAGTCCGCAGCGCCGGGACGGCCTGCGCCGGCTGGGCATCACGCCCTTGCTGGGCAATCTGGACGACCGTCGCACGCTGGGCCGCCTGGCCGGCCTGGCCACCCGGGTGCTTCACCTGGCGCCGCCCCCCGGGGATGCCGGCGACTGGCGCCGCGACCCGCGCAGCCGCGAGCTGGTGCGGGCGCTGATGCAGCGCAGTGCGCCGAACGCGCTGGTCTATGGCTCCACCACCGGCGTGTACGGGGACCGGCAAGGCCGCTGGACCGATGAATCCACGCCGTGCGCACCGCTCACCCCGCGTGCCTGGCGGCGGGTCGATGCCGAAACCTCGGTACACGGCTACGGTCGCATGACCGGTGCGCGCACCACCGTGCTTCGCATCCCCGGCATCTATGCGCCCGACCGCGAAGGCGGAACGCCCCGCGAACGCCTGCTGCGTGGCACGCCGGTGCTGCAGCGTGAGGACGATGTCTTCACCAACCACATCCATGCCGACGACCTGGCCAGGGCCTGCCGGCTGGCACTGTGGCGCGGGCGCCCGCAGCGCAACATCAATGTGGTGGACGATTCCGATCTGATGATGGGGGACTACTACGACCTGGCGGCCGATCTGTACGGCCTGCCGCGTCCGCCCCGTGTTCCGCGCAATGCGGCCCGCGAGCAGCTGCCGTTGATGCTGCTGAGCTTCATGAGCGAGTCGCGCCGCCTGCGCAACGACCGCCTGCGCAACGAGCTGAGGCTTCGCCTGCAATACCCCACGGTGCGCGAGGGGTTGGCGACCCGCTGAATCAGATGTGGTCGGTGAGCCGGTGCACCACCCGGCCGATCAGCAGGGCGCGTTCGTCGAAGGTCTTGCGCGGGAACCGGGCCTGATCGGGGTTGTCGGCGTACATCCACCACAGGCCGCCGTCGCGAACCAGACGGCGGAAGACCAGCTCGCCCTCATAGTTCACGGCATAGACGCAGCCGTCCTGCGGCTCGGTGTGCACCAGGCTGATGATGATGGTGTCGCCCTCGATCAGGCTGGGCTCCATGCCGGCCAGGTGCAGGCGCATGGCCAGGAGGCGCCTTGCGTCCAGCTGGCGGGCCTCCAGCCACAGCTTGGACAGCGCGATGGGCGAGGTGTCGGCATCGTCGGTGTCGATGGACACCTGGGGCGATCCGCCGTGCAGCCGCAGGCGCACCCGGTTGATGGCCTGCACGTTGGAGCCCGGCGTGCCGACCAGATAGGCCACCGGCAGCTCCCGCGTCTTCCAGGGGTTGCCGATGCCTTGCGAGAGCCACTTGTGTTCCACGCCCAGCGCCTCGGCAATCTGGGGCAGGCTGCCCCGTGCCTGTCGTGCGCCGGACTCGATGTTGCCGATGGTTCCCTGGCTGAGACCGGCTGCAACGGCCAGCTGGCTCTGGGTCCAGCCGCGCTGCTCGCGGGCGTATTTGACACGTTGGGCTAAGGTTTTCACAGGCAGGATGGTGACAATGCTGCCGTGTTCCAAAAGGTCACGGCCGTGATTGGCTGGTCATCCGTTAGTGAACGAGGAACGGGGTCCGTTCCGAGCATCGACGAGGGGGTCGTGCTGGTGCCGGAGACCGGAATCGAACCGGTACGGTGTTTCCACCGGCAGATTTTGAGTCTGCTGCGTCTACCAATTTCGCCACTCCGGCAGAAGGGGCAACCAGAAATTATGGCACAGTGACACCATGCAATACCCCACCATTGAAGACGCGGTCGGTCGCACGCCGCTGGTTGCGCTGCAGCGCATGGGAGCCCGGGAGAACGCCGCCCGGGGCAATGTGATCCTGGGCAAGCTGGAGGGCAACAACCCGGCCGGATCGGTCAAGGACCGACCGGCGCTGTCCATGATCCGCCGCGCCGAAGAGCGGGGCGACATCCGCCCCGGCGACACGCTGATCGAGGCCACGTCGGGCAACACCGGCATCGCGCTGGCCATGGCGGCGGCCATCAAGGGTTACCGCATGGTGCTGATCATGCCGGAGGACCTGTCCATCGAGCGGGCCCAGACCATGAAGGCCTTCGGTGCCGAGCTCATCCTCACGCCCAAGAGCGGCGGCATGGAGTCGGCCCGCGACCTGGCCGAGCGCATGCAGAACGAAGGCAAGGGCCGGGTGCTCGACCAGTTTGCCAATGCCGACAACCCGCGCGTGCACTACGAGACCACCGGCCCCGAGATCTGGGAGCAGACCGGCGGGCGTGTGACGCACTTCGTCAGCGCCATGGGCACCACCGGCACCATCACCGGCGTCTCGCGCTTCCTGAAGGAAAAGAACCCGGCCATCCGCATCGTGGGTGCCCAGCCCAGCGAAGGCTCGCGCATTCCCGGCATCCGCAAGTGGCCGCAGGAATACCTGCCGAAGATCTACGACCCCAGCACGGTGGACGAACTGGTCTACGTGACCCAGGCCGATGCCGAGGAAACGGCCCGGCGGATGGCCCGGGAAGAAGGCATCTTTGCCGGCATCTCGGCCGCCGGTGCCTGCTGGGTGGCCCAGCAGATCGCGGCCCGGGAAGAGAACGCGACCATCGTCTTCATCGTCTGCGACCGGGGCGACCGCTACCTGTCCACCGGCGTGTTCCCGGCCTGACGCCCATGGCTGGCGGCCCAGCGGAATTCCGGTTCTGTCCGCTGTGCGCCGGGCCGCTGGCCCCGTCGGCCCGACAGGAGGACGGTGGGCTGGTGAGCCGGCTGCGGTGCGCGGCCTGCGGCTTCACCCACTGGAATAACCCCACGCCGGTGCTGGCGGCCATCGTCGAGCTCGATGGCCAGATCCTGCTGGCCCGCAACGCGGCCTGGCCGGGGCGCTTCTTTGGCCTGATCACCGGCTTCATGGAGGCCGGCGAAACGCCGGAAGACGGCATCCGCCGCGAGATCGCCGAGGAAACCGCACTGCAGGTCAGCCAGCTCAGCCTGGTGGGGGTGCACGATTTCCAGCGCATGAACCAGGTGATCATCACCTACCATGCGGTGGCCCATGGCGCGGTACGGCTCTCGCCCGAGCTGTCGGAGTACCGGCTGCTGCCGCCCGAGAAGGTGCGCTGCTGGCGCGCCGGCACCGGGCTGGCCCTGGCAGCGTGGCTGAAGTCACGCGGGATCGATCCGGTTTTCCTGGAAGAAGCGCCGCGCGCCGAGCCAACGTAAAATTTGCATACTTCCTACCTGTATCCGAACCCCCACCCGATCCTGGCCATGACCGCTGACAAAGAACTCGACGCCCGGGGCCTGAACTGCCCGCTGCCCATTCTCAAGGCCAAGAAGGCGCTGGCCGACATGCACAGCGGCCAGACGCTCAAGGTGGTGGCCACCGACTCCGGTTCGGTGCGTGACTTCCAGGCCTTTGCCAAGCAGACCGGCAACCTGCTGGTGCTGCAGGAAACCGTCAACGGCGAACACATCAGCGTTCTCAAGCGCCGCTGATCGCGGCCTGTTCCCTGGCGCCATGGAAGTCCTGCTGGTCGATCCTCTGGTGCCCGAGGCCCTGGATTGGCTGCGACAGCGGCACGGGGTCACCTACATCCCTGAACTGGCGGACGATCCCGCCGGCCTCATGAAGGCCATGGCGCAGGCGCGCGCCGTGGTGCTCCCCACCCATGTGGTGGTCACCCGCCACATGCTCGACGCCGCACCCCGCCTGGAGGTGGTGGGGCGGCTGCAGATGTCCAGCGGCAACATCGATCTGGACGACTGCGCGCGGCGCAACATCCGCGTGCTGCAGGCGCGCAGCGCCACGGTGCGCTCGAACGCCGAATACATCCTCTACGGCCTGCTCATGTTGTACCGGCGCGGCATGGTAAGCGCGCTGCTCGGCCGGCGCTTGTCGGAGGTGCGTCTGGGTCGCGAAATCGGGGGCAGCACCATCGGACTGATGGGCCTGTCGCCGGTGGCGCATGCGCTGGCGCCCATGTTGCGCTGCCTGGGCGTGCAGCTCATCGGCTACGACCCGGCGGTGCACCATGCCGCCGACGTGTGGGACCGCCTGGGGGTGGAGGCGGTGCCGGTGCAGGACCTGCTGGAGCGTTCCGACGCGGTCACGCTGCAGATGATCCACGCACCGCGCTTCAATGGCTGGATCAACGAGCGGCTGCTCAACCACTGCAAGCCCGGCCAGCTGTGGGTGGGCATCAGCCGCGGCTCGCTGTTCGACGCCGAGGCCCTGGCCCTGGCCCTGACCGACGGGCGCATCGACGCCATGATGCTGGACGGTGCCGGTCCACAGTTCGCGGCACCGGGCAGCGTGCTGCACGGCATTGCGCACCTGCACCTCACGCCGAGGCTGGGCTCGCACACCCGCGAGGCCAAGATGCGGGCCAGCTGGTACCTGGTGCACCGCATCCACGAGACCCTGGCCCCGGAGGCAGCCCGCCGCGAACCCACGGTGAGCAGCGAGTTCATGCCGCTGGACCGCGAGCGCTACCCCGGTGGCAGCGACCCGCAGAACCTGTCGCCCTCGCAGTGGGGCGCACTGGACATGCAGCTGCCCTGATCGCTCAGGGCGGCGCGTTGTCCATCAGCCCAGACGGGCCAGCTGTTCGCGCACCTTGGACAGGGTGCTGGTGAAGTCGGCCAGGCGCTGGCGCTCCTGATCGATCACGGCCGCCGGCGCGCGGGCCACGAAGGACTCGTTGCCCAGCTTGCCCTGCGCCTTGACGATCTCGCCTTCCAGCCGAGCGGCTTCCTTGCCCAGGCGCAGCTTCTCGGCCGCCACGTCGATTTCCATGAACAGGCACAGGCGGGTGGCGCCCACCACTGCCACCGGCGCGGCCTGTGCGGCTGCAGCCCAGGCGGCCTCGTCGTCGAAGACCTTCACCTCCGACAGCTTGGCCAGGGCCTGCAGCACCGGCGCAGCCTCGCGCATGAAGTCGGCATCGCCCACGGCGTACAGCGGCAGGCGCTGGGCCGGCGACACACCCATCTCGCCGCGCAGGTTGCGGCAGGCGTCCACCAGCGACTTCAGGCGGCCCACATGTGCAATCGCGGCCTCGTCGATCTTGGACGGCTGTGCTTCGGGGTAGCGCGCCACGCTCACCGACACGCGGGCCGGATCGGCATCGGCCGGCAGCACGCCGGCCACCGGGGCGACCTTCTGCCACAGCTCTTCGGTGATGAAGGGAATGATGGGGTGGGCCAGCCGCAGGATGGCTTCGAGCGTGCGGATGAGGGTGCGGCGGGTGGCGCGCTGCTGGGCCACATCGCCGGTCTGGATCTGCACCTTGGCGATCTCCAGGTACCAGTCGCAGAACTCGTTCCAGACGAAGTCGTAGATGGCGTTGGCCACATGGTCCAGCCGGTACTCGGCAAAGCCCTTGGCCACCTCGGCCTCGGTCTTCTGCAGCAGCGAGGCGATCCAGCGGTCGGCCTGGCTGAAGCGCATGTAGCCATGGGCCGGGCCACCGGGCTGGCATTGTTCCTTGGTGTGCTCCATCAGGCCGCAGTCGTGGCCTTCGCAGTTCATGAGCACGAAGCGGGTGGCGTTCCAGAGCTTGTTGCAGAAGTTGCGGTAGCCCTCGCAGCGCTTGCTGTCGAAGTTGATGCTGCGGCCCAGCGAGGCCAGGGCCGCAAAGGTGAAGCGCAGGGCGTCGGCGCCGTAGGCCGGGATGCCGTCGGGGAATTCCTTTTCGGTGTCCTTGCGCACGCGGGGCGCGGTCTCGGGCTTGCGCAGGCCGGTGGTGCGCTTGTCGAGCAGCGGGGCCAGCGCGATGCCGTCGATGAGGTCGACCGGGTCGAGCACGTTGCCTTCGCTCTTGCTCATCTTGCGGCCCTGGGCGTCGCGCACCAGGCCGTGGATGTAGACGTGGCGGAAGGGCACGCGGCCGGTGAAGTGGGTGGTCATCATGATCATCCGGGCGACCCAGAAGAAGATGATGTCGTAGCCGGTGACCAGCACGGTGCTGGGCAGGTACAGGTCGTAGTCGGTGGTGCTGGCTGGCCCGAAGCGGCGGGCGGCATCGTCGCCGGACGGGCTCATGTTCGCTGCGCTCACCAAATCGCCCTTTCCGGCGCCCATGCCGCCCGCCGCTTCGGGCCAGCCCATGGTGCTGAAGGGGACCAGGGCGCTGGAGTACCAGGTGTCGAGCACGTCGGGGTCGCGCTTGAGCGTTTTGCCCGGGGCCTGGGCCTGGGCTTCGGCTTCGTTGCGGGCGACGATGACCTGACCGTCTTCGGTGTACCAGGCCGGGATCTGGTGGCCCCACCAGAGCTGGCGGCTGATGCACCAGTCCTGGATGTTGTTCATCCACTGGTTGTAGGTGTTGACCCAGTTCTCGGGCACGAACTTCACCTCGCCGGACTGCACCGCGTCGATGGCCTTCTGCGCGATGCTCTTGCCGGTGGGGTCCTGCTCGCTGACCTTGGTCATGGCCACGAACCACTGGTCGGTGAGCATGGGTTCGACCACCTGGCCGGTGCGGGCGCAGCGCGGCACCATGAGCTTGTGCTTCTTGGTCTCGACCAGCAGGCCGGCGGCTTCCAGATCGGCCACCACGGCCTTGCGGGCTTTGAAGCGGTCCAGGCCCCGGTACTTCTCGGGCGCGTTGTCGTTGATGCTGGCGTCCAGGGCCAGCACGCCAATGACGGGCAGCTGGTGGCGCAAGCCCACGGCATAGTCGTTGTGGTCGTGCGCCGGGGTGACCTTGACCACGCCGGTGCCGAAGGCGCGGTCGACATAGTCGTCGGCGATCACGGGAATGGTGCGGTCGCACAGCGGCAGCATCACCTCTTTGCCGATCAGGTGGGTGTAGCGCTCGTCCTCGGGGTGGACCATGACGGCGACGTCGCCCAGCAGGGTCTCGGGCCGGGTGGTGGCCACGGTGAGGGCGCCCGAGCCATCGGCCAGCGGGTAGCGGATGTGCCACAGGGAACCGTCTTCTTCCTCGCTCTCCACCTCCAGGTCGCTCACGGCGGTCTTGAGCACCGGGTCCCAGTTGACCAGCCGCTTGCCGCGGTAGATCAGGCCCTGCTGGTACAGCCGCACGAAGGTGTCGGTGACCACGGACGAGAGCTTGTCGTCCATGGTGAAGTACTCGCGGCTCCAGTCCACGCTGTCGCCCATGCGGCGCATCTGGGTGGTGATGGTGTTGCCGCTCTTTTCCTTCCACTCCCACACCTTGGCGGTGAAGGCCTCGCGGCCGAGGTCGTGGCGGGTGATGCCCTGTTCCTGCAGCTGGCGTTCCACCACGATCTGGGTGGCGATGCCGGCGTGGTCGGTCCCCGGCACCCACACGGTGTTGGCGCCCAGCATGCGGTGGTAGCGCGTGAGGCTGTCCATGATGGTCTGGTTGAACGCATGACCCATGTGCAGCGTGCCGGTGACGTTGGGCGGCGGCAGCTGGATGGCGAAGCCCGGTGCGCCGGCCTGCGGCTGCCCGGTGCCCCGGTGGCCGGCGCGGCCATAGCCCCGGCGTTCCCATTCGGGGCCCCAGCGGGCTTCCAGCGGAGCGGGCTCGAACGATTTGGCCAGGGATGCCAGGCCGGGCTGGTTCACGGTGTCGGTCATGGGGGCGCCAGAGTGGCGACGGCATCCCGCAGGATGCCGTCGGTGGTGTTCGGGGAAGCGCCCGATTTTACGGTGCCCCCCGGTGTGTCCCGGGTCGGCCGGGACTCAGCCCGGCAGCCGTGCAGCCTCGATGCAGGCGGTCAGCACATCGCGCCGGCCGATCTGGTGGGCCAGCACCAGGATCAGGCGGGCGTTGAGCAGGGCCGAGTCTTCGGCGCTCAGGCCGGCGTGGGCGTCGAGCAGCTGCTCGTAGAAGGTGTCGGCGTCTTCCCACTGCGGGGTGGCTGACAGCGGGGTCGGGGCAGGGTGGTTCATGCGGATGCCTCGTTGGCGTGGGCCGTGACGGGTTCGCGCAGGCCCAGGGCCTGCTCGACCGCCTGCACCAGCGAGCCGTCGATGCGCGGTCCGGTGGCGGCTAGGTAGCCGTCGGGCCGCACCAGGGCCCAGGCGGGTGGCGTGCTGCCGTCGAGCGTGCAGGTGGCGCGCAGGTGGCCCTTCGGGTCGTGCACCCGTTCCACCGCGCCGCCCGAGTCGCGCGGGCCGAGTACCTGCACCGTGCGCAGCGGGGCTGCCGCGTCGAGCTGGCTCAGGCGCCGCAGCGCGGCGGCGGGTTGAGGCCCGAACACCAGCAGCAGCAGATCCGCGCCGGCCCAGTCCAGCAGGTCGTGCAGCTGGCCGGGCCTGCCGTTGGCCCACTGCAGCGCCACGTTCTGGGTGGAGCGGCCGGCGGCACTGCCGGGCCCGCCCGTCACGCAGCGTGAGCGGGTGTAGGGGTTGGCCACGGCCATGCGGCCGGTGTTGATGAGCGGACGGGCGAATGCATGGTCTCGGGCCAGACCGATGGCGGCGGTGCGGAAGGTGCGCTCGATGCCGTCGGCCGGCCGCAGGAAGCGGGCGGTGCGGCTGGTCACGCGCACGTTTTCCTGCGCGGCTTCCAGGCGCTCGTCGTTGAAGCTCTCCAGCAGGGCCGGGCTGGCGCGGCCCTGCAGCACCAGGGCCAGCTTCCAGGCCAGGTTGTCGGCATCGGCCACGCCGGTGTTGCCGCCGCGCGCGCCGAACGGACTGACGATCTTGGCCGAGTCGCCCATGAAGAACACCCGGCCGTGCCGCATGGCGTGCACGCACTCGTTGCGGTAGGCATACGGCCCGACCCAGACCACCTCCACCTGTGCATCGGGGCCGAACTGGCGGGCCAGGCGCTCGCGCACCACGTCTTCGCGGCTCACGTAGGCCGCGTCGCTGTCGGGGGCCATCTGGTAGTCGATGCGCCACACGTCGTCGGCCATCAGGTGCTGCCACACGGCCCGGTTGTCGTTGAAGGGCGCTTCGATCCAGGTGTGGCGCTCCTGCGGCGGACGGGTGGCGAAGCGCACATCGGCAATGCACCAGCGGTCGTCACCGCGCTTGCCGGTGAAGGGCACGTCCAGCCAGCGGCGCAGGGGGCTGTGCGAGCCAGTAGCGTCCACCACGTGGCTGGCCTGCAGCGTGTAGCTGCCGTCGGGTGTTTCCACCGTCAGCACCGCGTGGTCCGCCTGCTGCTCGAAGCCGGTGAGGCGGTTGCGCCAGCGCAGATCGACATGGCCCAGCTCCTGGATGCGCTCGACCAGGAAGCCCTCGATGTAGAACTGCTGGATGTTGATGAAGGGCGGCTGCGCACTCAGCCCGAAGCCGCCCTGCTGGCGCAGATCGAAGCTGTAGACCTCGTGCTCGCCGGCAAAGGTGCGACCCACGCTCCATTGCACGCCCTTGGCGGCGATGCGTTCGTAGATGCCCAGGCGGTCGAAGATCTCCAGCGACTTCTGCGTGTAGCAGATGCCGCGCGACGACGCGCCCTTCACGCCCACCGTGTTGTCCTCGTCCAGCACCACGGCGGCGACGCCCAGGCGGGCCAGCGAGCAGGCCAGGGTCAGGCCGGTGATGCCGGCGCCCACGATCACCACCGGGTAGCGCCCGGGGGATGCGCCCCGCAGCTCGGGCGGCGGCACGAAGGGGTATTCGGGCAGGGCGTAGCCGCTGCCCTGGGTGAACTCGTAGCCGTTGGTGTGGGCCGGGTCGCGGTAGCTCATGGCGGCGTCCTCAGCCCTGGGCGCGGGAGGCCACTTCGGGGCGGTCGTTCTGCTGCGGCTTGAGCGGCGCGGTGGCCTGGCCGGCAGCGCGTTCGCGGCGCCACTGTTCCTTGCGGGCATTCCATTCGGCCAGTCGCGCATGGGCGGTCCTGCTCTCGGTGAGCATCTGGAACTCGTCGGCCAGTTGCGCGGTGAGCTCCAGCCGGATGCCGTTGGGGTCGAAGAAGTAGATGCTCTTGAAGATGTGGTGGTCGGTCACGCCCAGCACCTCCACGCCATGGGCCTGCAGCCGGGTCTTGGTGGCTTCGAGCTCTTCCACCGTGTTGACGCGGAAGCTGATGTGGTTGACCCACTTGGGCGTGTTGGGGCTGGGTTCGGCCGCCTGGTCGTCGCCGAGGTCGAAAAAGGCGATGAAGGAGCCGTCCTGCAGGCGGAAGAAAAAGTGGGTGTAGGGGCAGTATTCGCCGGTGCTGGGCACGAAGTCGCTCTGGATGATGTGGTAGAGCGGCAGGCCCAGGATGTCCTCGTAGAACTGGCGGGTTTCCTCCGCATCGCGGGCGCGGTAGGCGTAGTGGTGCAGCTGCTGGATGGGGGCCGGTGGGGGCAGGCTGGCGGTGTGCATGGAGGTCTCCTGACGGCGGATGCCGGAATTTACCATTGCGTAATGCATTCACCAAATCGAAATTCCGAATGCCATGGTCGGGATGCCGGCCAGCGCCCTTCGCGATAATCGATACAACCCCGCTTCCCCTCCACCGTTGCCATGCTGTTCCTGATCTCGCCGGCCAAGGCCCTCGACTACGACACCCCGCTGGGCGTCACCACCCACACCCAGCCGTTGTTCGTGGACGAGGCCAAGGCGCTGATCGGCGTGCTGCGCGAAAAATCGCCGCAGGAGATCGCCAGCCTCATGGACCTGTCCGACCCGCTGGCAGGCCTGAACGTGGCGCGTTACCAGGCCTGGCAACCCCGCTTCACTGCCAGCAACTCGCGCCAGGCGGTGCTGGCCTTCGACGGCGACGTGTACGGCGGCCTGGACGCCCGCAACCTCCCCGAGGCCGATCTGCAGTGGCTGCAGGAGCACCTGTGCATCCTCAGCGGCCTCTATGGCGTGCTGCGCCCGCTGGACTGGATGCAGCCTTACCGGCTGGAGATGGGCACCCGGCTGAAGACCGAGCGCGGCAGCAACCTCTACCAGTACTGGGGCGACCGCATCGCCCGCTACCTGAACGAACGCGCTGCGGCCGACCGCACGCCGGTGATCGTCAACCTGGCCAGCGAGGAGTACTTCAAGGCGGTGGACCGCAAGGCCCTGGTGCCGCGTGTGGTGACCTGCGTGTTCGAGGAGCGCAAGGGCGATGGCTACAAGGTCATCAGCTTCATGGCCAAACGGGCGCGCGGTCTGATGGTGCGCTGGGCCGTCACCCACCGTGCCAGCCAGCCCGAGCAGCTGCAGGGCTTCGACCTGGAGGGCTACCGCTTCGTACCGGCATCTTCCGAGCCCGACCGCCTGGTGTTCCGCCGCGAGGCCAAGGTCTGAGGACCGCCGCTGTGCTGACACAACCGGTCACCCCCGAACTGCGCGAATGGCTGGTGGCCCAGCTGCGCGCCGGATTCGACGAGCCCCAGGTGGTGGCCGCCATGCTGGCCTCCGGCTGGGACGAGGCGGTGGCCCGCCAGGCCCTGGCCAGCGTGCTGGCCACGCTGCCGGCCGAGCCGCCGGCCGCGGCAGTCACCGTCTCCACGCCTGCCACCCGCCTGCCCACCATCGACCTCACCGCCTCGCCGCTGCGGTTGGACGCCGGCGACCGCTGGGTCGACATCGTGGTGAGCCTGAACCATCCGCAGGTGGTGGTGCTGGGCAACCTGCTGTCCGGCCGCGAGTGCGACGCGCTCATCGAATCGGCCCGGCCGGCCCTGGCCCGATCGCGCACGGTGGAAACCCGCACCGGTGGCGAGGAGGTGAATGCCGACCGCACCAGCAGCGGCATGTTCTTCCAGCGCGGCCAGACACCCGAGGTGACGGCACTCGAAGAGCGCATTGCCCGCTTGTGCCAGTGGCCGGTGTCGCATGGCGAGGGCATCCAGGTGCTGCACTACCGGCCCGGTGCCGAATACAAGCCGCATTACGACTACTTCGACCCCGACGAACCCGGCACGCCCACCATCCTGCGCCGGGGCGGCCAGCGCCTGGCCACGCTGGTGATGTACCTCAACGAGCCCGCGCGCGGCGGCGCCACCACCTTCCCCGATGTGGGGCTGCAGGTGGCGCCGGTGCGCGGCAACGCGGTGTTCTTCAGCTACGACCGCCCGCACCCTTCCACCCGCACGCTGCACGGCGGAGCCCCGGTGATCGAGGGCGAGAAATGGGTGGCCACCAAGTGGCTGCGCGAACGCGAATTCACATGAACCTCGACCCCGCCCTTCCCACGCCCGAGCAGTCCCAGCTGGGCAAGGTCAGCACCTATGCCGACCGTTACGACGCCTCGCTGCTGTTCCCGCTGCCGCGCGCGCCCAAGCGGCTCGAGATCGGCATCACCGGCGCCATCCCGTTCATGGGCTGCGACCTCTGGACCGCCTTCGAGCTGAGCTGGCTCAACCCGCGCGGCAAGCCGCAGGTGGCCATTGCCCACATCACGGTGCCGTGCGAGAGCACGCACATCGTGGAGAGCAAGTCGTTCAAGCTCTACCTCAACAGCTTCAACAACACGAACTTCGAGTCGGCCGACGCGGTGCGCGACACCATCCGCCGCGACATCAGTGCCGCGTTGTGGCAGGGCGGGGCGGTGCAGGCGTCGGCCGGCGTGCGGCTGGTGCTGCCCGAGCAGTTCGGCCGCGAGCCGCTGCAGGAACTCGACGGCGTCAACCTCGACCGGCTGGATGTGGAGTGCACCCATGGCCAGCCCGCGCCCGAGCTGCTCAAGGCAGCACTCGACGAAAAGCCGGTGGAAGAAACCCTGGTCAGCCACCTGCTCAAGAGCAACTGCCTGGTGACCGGCCAGCCCGACTGGGGCAGCGTGCAGATCCGCTACAGCGGTCCGCAGATCGACCAGGAAGGCCTGCTGCGCTACATCGTGAGCTTTCGCAACCACAACGAATTCCATGAGCAATGCGTCGAGCGCATCTACATGGACGTGATGCAGCGCTGCAAGCCGGCCCGCCTGACGGTGTACGCCCGTTACACCCGCCGGGGCGGGCTGGACATCAACCCCTGGCGCAGCAGCCACCCGCAGCAGCCGCCTGCCAACGTGCGCACCGCCCGGCAGTGAGGGGTGGGCGCAGGGCCCACTGCATCACATAAGTAAATAACAATATATTGACAAATATTTTGTTCGGCGATAGAGTGACGCCAACCCACGCATCCCGCGTGGCGTCAATGCCCTGTCCGCATGAACACCGTTGCCTTCTCCATTGAAGACATGCAGGCCGCCGCCGGCGAGGCCTGCCGCCTGCTCAAGGTACTGTCCAACCCCGACCGCCTGCTCATCCTGTGCCGCCTGGCCGAAGGCGAGATGAGCGTGGGTCAGCTCGAAGAAAGCCTGGGCATCCGCCAGCCCACCCTGTCGCAGCAGCTCACCGTGCTGCGCGAAGAAGCCCTGGTGGCCACGCGCCGCGAGGGCAAGCACATCCACTACCGCATCGACAGCCCGCAGGCGCTGGCCGTGATGCAGGTGCTTCATCAGCAGTTCTGCCCCAAGGAGGCCTGAGCCATGACCATCGACTGGACCCATTTCACCCCTTGGACCTCGCTGGCCGGGGGCCTGCTGCTCGGCCTGGCCGCTGCCCTGTTCATCCTGCTCAATGGCCGGGTGCTGGGCATCAGCGGCATCCTGGGCGGCCTGCTCGCCCCGAAAAAAGGCGACACGGGCTGGCGCCTGAGCTTCGTGCTGGGCATGCTGGCCGCGCCCCTGGTGGCCGGCCTGCTGGCGCCCGAGGGCTTCCTGAAGGCGCCCCGCATCGACGCCGGCTACGGCCTGGTGGTGCTGGCCGGCCTGCTGGTGGGCGTGGGCACCCGTTACGGCTCGGGCTGCACCAGCGGGCACGGGGTGTGCGGCCTCTCGCGCCTGTCGCCGCGTTCGCTGGTGGCCACGCTGGCCTTCATGGCCGCCGGTTTCCTGGTGGTCTTCCTGATCCGTCACGTGTTCTGAAAGGACCTGCCATGAACCGCATTTCGGAATTCCTCGTGGGCCTGATCTTCGGTCTGGGCCTGATCCTCTCCGGCATGACCGACCCGGGCAAGGTGCAGGGCTTCCTGGACCTGGCCGGGGCCTGGGACCCGTCGCTGGCCTTCGTCATGGGCGGCGCCATTGCCGTGGGCTTCTTCGCCTACGCGCTGGCCCGCCGCCGCACCACCGCCGTCCTGGGTGGCGCCATGCATCTGCCCAAGGCCACGCAGATCGACCGCCGTCTCGTGCTGGGCAGCCTGACCTTCGGCGCCGGCTGGGGCCTGGCCGGCTTCTGCCCGGGTCCGGGCGTGGTGTCCATGGCCTCCGGCGAGCCCAAGGCGCTGGTGTTCGTGCTGGCCATGCTGGCCGGCATGGCGGTGTTCGAGCTGGCCGAGCGCATGGGCCGCCCGGCGATGCCGGCGGCCCGCTGAACCGGGCCGGCCATCCATGCTGAACAAGGCCCTGCCGTACCTCCCCATCCTTCAATGGGGACGCCGGTACGACCGGCAGGCCTTCGGCGGTGATGCGCTGGCCGCGCTCATCGTCACCGTGATGCTCATTCCGCAGAGTCTGGCCTATGCGCTGCTGGCCGGCCTGCCGCCCGAGGCGGGGCTGTACGCCAGCGTGGCGCCGCTGCTGGTGTACGCGGTGTTCGGCTCCAGCCGCGTGCTGGCTGTGGGGCCGGTCGCGGTGGTGTCGCTCATGACGGCCGCAGCGATTGCGCCGCATGCGCAGGCGGGTACCCATGCGTGGTGGGCCGTTGCCCTCACGCTGGCCTTCCTCTCTGGCCTCATCCTGCTGATCATGGGCGTGCTGCGGCTGGGTCTTCTGGCCCGGTTCCTCAGCCACCCGGTGATCGCCGGCTTCATTGCGGCTTCCGGCCTGCTGATTGCCGCCAGCCAGCTCAAAGCCCTGCTGGGCGTGAAGGCCGAGGGACAGACCCTGCTGGAGCTGCTGCCCTCGCTGGCGTCGCAACTGGGCCAGGTGCACGGACTCACGCTGGCGGTGGGCGTGGGCACCCTGGCTTTTCTGTTCGGGTCACGCCGTCACCTCAAGCCGGCGCTGCTGCGCGGAGGCCTGTCGCCGCGCTGGGCCGATGGCCTGGCCAAGGCCGGCCCGGCGGCAGCGATTGCGGTCACGACCGCGCTGTCATGGGCGCTGGACTGGCACGGACAGGGCGTGCGCGTGGTCGGCACCGTGCCGCAGGGCCTGCCGCCGTTCACTGCTCCCCTGTGGGACCTGTCGCTCTGGCAGTCCTTGCTGGTGCCGGCGCTGCTCATCAGCGTGGTGGGCTTCGTGGAATCGGTGTCGGTCGGCCAGACCCTGGCCGCACGCCGCCGCGAACGCATCGAGCCCGACCAGGAGCTCATCGCCCTGGGCGGCAGCAACCTGGCCTCGGCTTTCACCGGCGGCATGCCGGTCACCGGCGGATTTGCGCGCTCGGTGGTCAATGCCGATGCCGGTGCCCGGACACCGGCGGCCGGGGTCTTCACGGCGGGCGGCATCCTGCTGGTGTCGTTCTTCCTCACGCCGGCGCTGTTTCATCTGCCGCAGGCCACGCTGGCCGCCACCATCGTGGTGGCGGTGCTCTCGCTGGTCGATCTGTCGGTGCTGCGCCGCACCTGGGTGTATTCGCGGGCCGACTTTGCGGCGGTGCTGGCCACCCTGCTGGTGACGCTGGGTGCGGGTGTGGAGGCGGGGCTGGTGACCGGTGTGGCCGTGTCGCTGGCGCTGTACCTGCACCGCAGCAGCCGCCCCCACATGGCCGAAGTGGGGCGCGTGCCCGGCACCGAGCACTACCGCAATGTGCAGCGGCACGCGGTGGAGCTGGACCCCGCCGTGCTCGGCCTGCGGGTGGACGAAAGCCTGTTCTTCGCCAATGCCCGCGCTCTCGAGGACCGCATCAACGATGCCGTGGCCTCGCGCCCCGCACTGCGCCACGTGGTGCTGCAGTGCTCGGCCATCAACCACATCGACGCCAGCGCGCTGGAGAGCCTGGAAGCCATCGATCAGCGCCTGCGCCAGGCCGGCATGGCCCTGCACCTGTCGGAGGTGAAGGGCCCGGTCATGGACCGGCTGCAGCGCACCGACTTCCTGCAGCACCTGAGCGGCCGGGTGTTCCTCACCCACCACCAGGCGGTGCAGGGGCTGCAGTCCTTGCCTGCCTGAATGGTCAGCCTGGTCAGATCTGGCGCTGGATCAGCGCGCCCTTGAACAGCACCGGCCCGGTCGGGCCGCCAGCCTCCGGCACACCGCCGCGTGGCTCCAGGCTGATGGCCAGGGCGGGCACGTCCTTCACCGCAGTCGGCTCGGCCGTGAGCTGCAGCAGCCGTTCGCGTGTGAGCACACCCAGCGACTTCGGCCCGCTGCCCGGGGGCAGGGCCCAGAGCTGCAGCGAGCGGTCTTCGGCTTCCTGGAAGCTGCCCACGCGCTGCAGGTTGAGCTGGCGCCGCTGCGGATCGAAGGTGACGAGCACCGCCGCGCCTGCCTGGCTGTCGTTGAGCACCGCCACGTAGTCGGCCCGGGGCATGGCGGCAAGCTCCTGCTGCAGCCCGGCCAGCTGGGTCTGCAGTTGGGCATTCAGACCGGCCTGGGTGTTCAGCGCCTCGCTGCGGGCCATGAGTTCGGCGCGGGTCTGGCCCAGCTGGGTGTTGAGCTGGAAGGCCACACCGATGGCCGCCACCGTGGCCAGACCGCCGGCCAGCGAGAGGCCGGGCCACCAGGTCGACAGCGACCAGCGCCGGCGTGGTTGCGGCGCCTCGCGCCGCTGGCGCACGGCGTGTGCGTCCCGGTCGGCCTGCACCAGGTTGTCGATCCGGGTCCACACATGGGCCGCGGGCTGCACCGCCGGCTGCAGTTCGGTCATGCCGGTCATGCGCTCCTGCCAGAGCAGGGCGGCAGCGCGCACGGTGGGGTGTTCGCGCGCGGCCTGCTCGAAGCGGCGGCGCGCACCCCCCTTGAGGGTGCCCAGTGCCCATGCGGCCGCCAGGCGGTCCAGCAGTTCGGGATGTCGTGCGATGTTCATGGGCTTCTCCTCAGTGCCAGCGCGCCATGCACTGGCGCAGCTGGTCCAGACCCCGGCGGATCCAGGTCTTCACGGTACCCAGCGGCAGGCTGAGCTGGGTGGCGAGTTCGGTGTGACTCAGATCGCGCAGGTAGGCCAGGCTGATGACCTCGCGCTGCTTGTTGTCCAGCCGACCCAGGCACTGGTGCAGTGCCCAGGCTTGCTGGCTGGCCAGGGTGGAGTCCGACGGGTCGGGCGAGTCGCCGGCGAGCGTGTCCGCCAGGTGGTCGTCGATGTCGTCGGTCTGCGATTGCCGCTGCGCCTGTGCCCGACGCAGCAGGTCGAGCGATCGGCTGCGCACCATCATGCCCAGCCAGGCCATCGGCGGGCTCAGGCTCGCCCGGTAATCGGCGGCCGAGCGCCACACCTGCAGGAAGGTGTCCTGCAGGCAGTCTTCGGCCCACTCGGGCTTGCCCACCACCCGCAGCGCGAGCCCGTAGAGCTTGGCGGCGGTGGCGTCGTAGAGCTGCCGCAGCGCGGCCTCGTCTCGCGCCGCGACGCGGTCGATGAGGGACAACAGGTGCACGTCGGGGTCGGAGTTCATGCCCGCATTGTGGGGGGAGGCGCGGACAGCATGGCCGACCCGGGCTTTCAGCGCCTGCGCCGAGGCAGGATCGGGGTGTCGAACTGCACTGGCGTGACGCTGACCACCGTGATCTGGCGGGCCGGCGTGTCGATCAGCTGGTCGGGGTGCCACACCCGCACCGTGGCCGCACCGTCGGGCACGTTCTCCAGCGTGATGCGGCCCTGCGCGTCGGTGCGCTGTACAAAGGGTGAGTCGGTCACATAGATGGCGCCCCGCATGGAGCCGTGCAGATGACAGCCCAGTCGGACCGGGCCTGCCTCGTTCAACACCACCGAGGCCGCTGGCGGTGCCTGGCCTTCCACCCGGCCCCCCATGCGCAGCTCGAAACCTTCGCTGCGTTCGCTGCCCTGCAGCGGGTTGCCGGTAGTGCCGCGCACATGGTGCTCGAAGCGGTCGAGGTTGGTGAAGGTCACCTTGGAGCCTGCCGGCACCACGGTGAGCGCCGGCACGAAGGCCAGCCCTTCCTGGCGGATGGTCACCGGGGTCGGGGCCGGCGATGCCGCACGTGGGCCCGACGGCTCCACGGTCACCACGGCGTCGGTCAGCGGCTGGCCGTCGCGGGCCAGCACCGTGACCTGCACCGTGCCAGCCCACACCGATGCGGGCAGACACAGCGCCAGCCACCACAGGCGGTGCAGCGGCTTCATGGCCGCGTGATGACGTCGCGGTACATCGGGGCCAGCAGCGCCAGCATCTGGTTCTGCCGCGTGAAGGGGATGCCGCGGGCGTTCATGCTGTCCTGCAGCACTTCCACCAGCGCATTGAAATGCGCCTTGGTGATGTCCATGTTGCGGTGGGCGGTCTTCATGTCGGCGCCCTTGTAGGTGCAGGGGCCACCCGAGAGCTGGCACAGCTGCAGGGTGAGCGACTGGGCCAGGGCGTCGGCGTTGGTGTCGCGGAACTGGTCGCCGATGCGGGCGTCGGCTTTGAGGCGCTTCACGAAATCGTCCATCAGCGTGCGCAGGCCCTGCTGCTCGCCGAAGGCCTGGTACAGACCAGGGGCGGGGGCCACGGGGTAGGCGCTGGCGTCCGACGGAGCCGGGCGGGCCGCAGCGGTCTGGGCCAGGCAGGTGCCGGCCGACAGCGCGGAGAGGGTCAGGGCAAACGATGCCATCAAGGTCTTCATGGGGATGTCCTGTGGGATGGGGTCAGAAGGCGATCTGGGCCGAGAGGTACACGCCGCGCTGCTTGCGCTGGGCGGTGGTGGCCGGAACGATGGTGCCGAGGTCGACATAGGCGGCGGTCAGGGAGACGTTCTTGCTCGGCGCCCAGGCGATGAAGATGTCCTTCCAGTCGCCAGCGCGCAGGCCTTCACCCAGGCCGGCCGCGCGGCCCGCGGTCTGCAGCTTGTTGGGCATGCTGCGGTACTCCACACCCACGGCCAGGTCGCGGCGCAGCAGGTAGGCCACCGAGATTTCGGGGTGCAGCTCGTAGCCGTTGTCGGCGCCGCCCAGGGTGGCGCCGAAGCCCAGCAGACCGCCCTGGTTGGCCTTGGTGGCGCGCAGCGTGCCGTTGACCAGGATGCCCTGGGCCAGGAACAGTTTGGTGGCGCTCACGTACACATCGGCACCGCTGCGCTTGGCCCCCAGGGCCTGCAGCGTACCGTCCAGCCCGGTGGAGCCCAGGTGCTTGAACTGCACCCCCACCGCAATCTGCGGCATCAGGCTGTCGCTGTCGAGCACGGCGTCGCCGGCCACGCGCACCTTGGCGCCCAGGATGTCCTGCTTCAGGTGCAGGCCCGGCAGGCCCAGTGCCGCGCCGGTGATGCCGGTGCGGAAGTCCTGACGGGCCAGCGAGAGTTCAAAGCGCTCGTCGATGGCCACGGCCGCGCCATAGGCATTGAGGGCGTAGTCGTCGGTCACCGCGCGGCTGGTGTGGATCGACACGCCTTTCTCGCCCTGCGTGGCCTGGGTGCCGATGACGGCCCAGGGGGTCAGCCCGCCGCCGGCAGGGCCTTCCACGGTGCTGACGCCACCGGTGAGCACCAGCTTGCCGGTGTCGGCCAGGGCGGCGCCAGAGGCCAGTGCGCAGGCCAGTGTCAGGACCAGGGTCCGGCCTGGCGAGGATCGAAACGGGAAGGAAGCGGTCGGCATGTTGTCTCCGTAAGGTGTGCGGGATGTCCCCCGCCGGCACCGAGCCCTCGCGGCCCGGTACCTGCCTTACGCAGCCAAGGTGTCGACCGGATTCAAACCCGGTCGATCCGGTCAACCTTGCTCGCTGAAACCCTGCAGCACCGACAGCGGCGTGAAGTTCGCCGGGCGCTTGTCCTTCATGGCGGCAATGGCCTCACGCACATGGGCGTTGCTCCAGATGGCGCCCTGCAGCCAGCCCATCTGGCGCAGGCTGTCTTCCACGCTGTGGTCGCGCGCGTAATGCACCGCCTGCTTGGTGCCCCAGATGGCCACCGGCGGCTTGGCCGCGATCTCGCGGGCGCATTGCAAGGCCGCATCCACCGTGGCCTGGTGGCTGTCGAACACCTCGTTGACCAGGCCCAGCGCCTGCGCCCGTGCCGCGCCCAGCCGGCGGCCGGTGTAGGCCAGTTCCTTCACCACCGCCAGCGGCATGAGCTTGGGCAGGCGCTGCAGCGTGCCCACGTCGGCCACCATGCCGATGTTGATTTCCTGGATGCAGAAGAAGGCGTCGGCACTGGCGTAGCGGATGCAGCCGGCGGTGACCATGTCCACCGCGCCGCCGATGCAGCCGCCCTGGATGGCAAAGATCACCGGGCAGCGCAGGTTCTCCAGCCGGGTGAAGGTGGCCTGCATGTCGGTCAGCAGGTCGAAGATGGCGGCCCGGCCTTCAGGGCTCTGGTCGTCCATCTGGATGGCGCCGGCAAAGGTCTCCAGCGCCATGCCGGCACTGAAATGCTTGCCGGTGCTGCTGATGACCAGTGCGCGGGCGCTGCCTTCGCGGTGCAGCTCGGCCAGCACCTCGTCGAGCTCGCGCCAGAAAGTCGGGTGCATGGTGTTCATGGC
Organism: Allobosea thiooxidans; assembly: GCA_943370825.1. Taxonomy (GTDB): domain Bacteria; phylum Pseudomonadota; class Gammaproteobacteria; order Burkholderiales; family Burkholderiaceae_C; genus Hydrogenophaga. Next base: position 206,595 of record CALRSR020000001.1, read on the forward strand.
CTCGGGCCGGTCGAGCACCAGATGCGCCACATGGTCGGCGCCGATGGAGAGGTGAAAGCAGGTCAGTGTGTTCATGCAGGCCATTCTGCTCAGCCGCCCGGGGGCAGCCAGTCGCACCTGAGACGTTGCTGCACATGCGCCTTGCGCCGCCAGCTCACATAGAAGCCCGGCAGCGACATGGCCAGCAGGCACAGCGGCATGGCCCAGACGGCCTGCAGCATCAGCACCGGCACCCAGCCCATCCAGCCCATCAGCCAGAGGGTGAGCACACCGTCCCACAGGTGGGTTTCCAGCGGCTGTTCATGCCGATGGGCCAGGTGCCATTGGCGGATGCGCTGCAGATCGTTCAGGGTGAGTCGGGTCGGCATGACGGGCTCCCATCGGTAGGTGGGCCGACTGTAAGAATGGCGTCAGGAAACGTCAACGACCCGTCCGGGACACCCGACCGTGCCACAGGGTCGGCCGGTCCGGCGCCTCAGAACAGCCAGCCGGTTTCGGGCTCGGCCGCCACCGGGGCGGGCGCCTCGCCAGGCCGCGACAGCTTGCCCACCCGCACGCCCAGCAGCCGGATGCGCTGGCTCAGGTCGACCCGCTTGAGGCATTGCCCGGCGGCCCGGCGGATGGTGCCGGCGTCTGCCGTGGCCTGGTCGATGGTCAGGTCCCGCGTGACCTTGCGGAAGTCGGTGTAGGTCAGCTTGATGCCGATGGTGCGGCCCACATAGCCCTTGCGCTGCAGGTCGGCCGCCACCTGTTCGCACAGCCGGGTGAAGAGGGCACCCAGCTCGGCGCGGTCGCGCACCGCGTGCAGATCGCGCTCGAAGGTGGTCTCGCGGCTCATGCTCACCGGCTCGCTCTCGGTCACCACCGGACGGTCGTCGCGGCCCCAGGCGGCGTCGTGCAGCCAGGCGCCATAGCTGCGGCCGAAGTTGGCCATCAGCCAGTCGCGCTCGCGCCCGGCCAGCTCGCCGATGGTGTGGATGCCGTGGGCCTTGAGCTTCTCGTCCGCCTTGGGCCCCACGCCATTGATCTTGCGGCAGGGCAGGGGCCAGATGAGCCGCTGCAGGTCGTCCGCCCTGACGATGCTGATGCCGGCCGGCTTGTTGAATTCGCTCGCCATCTTGGCGATCAGCTTGTTCGGCGCCACGCCGATGGAGCAGGTCAGGCCGGTGGCCTGGTGGATGCTCTTCTGGATCAGCCGCGCCAGCACCCGGCCGCCTTCGCGCTGGCCGCCGGGTACGTGCGTGAAATCGATGTAGACCTCGTCCACCCCCCGGTCCTCCATCACCGGCGCGATCTCGGTGATGGTGGCCTTGAACAGCCGCGAAATGCGCCTCACCTCGTCAAAGTCCACCGGCAGCAGGATGGCCTGCGGGCACAGCGCGGCGGCCTTCATCAGCCCCATGGCCGAGCCCACTCCGGACTGCCGGGCCTCGTAGGTGGCGGTGGTGGCCACGCCCCGGCCGGCGTAATCCTTCAGACGCGGAAAGAAATCGACCGGGATGCAGTCCAGCGTGTGCGGACCCCATTCCCGGTCAGGATAGGTCTCGCGCAGCCGCGCCAGCAGGTCGTCCAGCCGCCGCCCGCCCCCGATCACCACCGGCAGCCCGCGCAACTGCGGGTAGCGCAGCAGCTCGACCGACGCGTAGAACGCGTCCATGTCGAGGTGCGCAATGCGGCGGGGGGTGTCGGGGCTCACCCCGCGAGGATAGCCAGACGCACGACGGGCTTCAGGCCGTAGGGAAGGTGCCCGGCAGCAGGATGGACTTGTCCACCGTCTCGATGTTGGTGTGGCCGCAGAAGGCCATGGTGATGTCGAGCTCCTTGTGCAGGATCTGCAGGCACTTGGTCACGCCTTCCTCGCCCATGGCGCCCAGGCCGTAGAGCATGGGGCGGCCGATGTACACACCGCGTGCGCCCAGGGCACGGGCCTTGAGCACGTCCTGGCCGCTGCGGATGCCGCCGTCCATGTGGATCTCGATGCGGCTGCCCACGGCATCCACGATGCTCGGCAGGGCCTCGATGCTGCTTTGCGCGCCGTCAAGCTGGCGGCCGCCGTGGTTGCTGACGATCAGCGCATCGGCGCCGGAGTCGGCCGCCAGCCTGGCGTCTTCCACGTCCTGGATGCCCTTGAGGATCAGCTTGCCGCCCCAGCGCTGCTTGATCCATTCCACGTCGCCCCAGTTGAGGGCCGGATCGAACTGCTTGGCGGTCCATTCGCTCAGGCTGCCCATGTCGCCCACGCCGCTCACATGGCCGACGATGTTGCCGAACTGCCGGCGCTTGGTGCCCAGCATGCCGAGTGCCCAGCGCGGCTTGCTGGCGATGTTGATCATATTCTTGATGGTCAGCTTGGGCGGCGCCGACAGGCCGTTCTTCAGGTCCTTGTGGCGCTGGCCCAGGATCTGCAGGTCCAGCGTGAGCACCAGGGCGCCGCAGCCGGCGGCCTTGGCCCGGTCGATCAGGCGCTCGATGAAGGCGCGGTCTTTCATCACGTACAGCTGGAACCAGAAGCCGCGCCCGGCGTGCTCGGCCACGTCCTCGATGGAACAGATGCTCATGGTGGACAGGGTGAACGGGATGCCGAACTTGCGTGCCGCGCGGGCCGCCAGGATCTCGCCATCGGCGTGCTGCATGCCGGTCAGGCCGGTGGGCGCGATGGCCACCGGCATGGCGGTGTCCACCCCCACCATGGTGGTGCGGGTGCTGCGGTTCTCCATGTTCACCGCCACGCGCTGGCGCAGCTTGATCTTCTGGAAGTCGTCGGCATTGGCCCGGTAGGTGCCTTCGGTCCAGGAGCCGGAATCGGCGTAGTCGTAGAACATGCGGGGCACGCGCTTTTGCGCCAGCACGCGCAGGTCTTCCACGGTGGTGATCACGGTCATGTTGTCTCCAGGTATCGGGTTCGGTGGGAGCCCGGGGCGGGTTCCGTCTGCCCGGATGGTAGTCAGGCCGGCCAGTGACCGTTTGTGAAACCGGGTTCCCTGCAGTTGAAATTTTGTGCTGAACGGCTGGATACGCCCTGCTCAGCCACGAGTGATAGAGCATGGTGATGAATGGCGTTGTTCATCACTGAATCGTTGTGCGTTCATCAAAATCGCACGATTGGCCGCTGCCTAGACTGTTCGGCCATGAGCATTTCGACCCAATCCTTGATCCGGTCCCGCTGGCAGCATCCGGCGGATCCGCCCGGCCCGGCCCGCTATGTGCGCGAGCGCTTCGGTGTCCGCTTTCAGGAGGCCCGCGTCCTGGGTCTGCCGGCCCGCAGCGTGGCCCGTCCCCGCCTGGTGGCGGTGCATGGCGCCGGCGCCGACTACACCCAGCTCAACCCCCTGCTGTATGGCCTGCAGCAGCGCGGCGTGGGCAGCATGGCCATGAACCTGTCCGGCCACGGCGAGGCCACCGGCGGCAGCCCTGCCCGCACCAGCCTGGGTGGCAATGCGCGCGAGGCCTTGCGCTTCGGCGAGCGCCTGCGCCCCGGGCTGCTGGCGGTGCTGTCGGTCGATGTGGGCGCCATGGCGGCGTTGCGGCTGGCGCAGTCGCATGTGCAGTCCATCCACCGCATGGTGTTCGTCGATCCCTGCCTGTACCCGGACGAGGCCGGCTCACGCCCGCTATCGGTGGTGCTCAGCTGCCCGCCGCTGCGCTGGAACCGGTCCAGCCTGCTGGGTTTCGTCAAGGGCTTTCTGGGACAGGTGATGGTCATCACCGGGGAAGACCCGCCGGTGCCGCTGCCCAGCCGGCGCGTGGAACGGGTGGAGCCAGCGAACCCGGCCGAGGCCATCGTGCGCAGCGTGCACCCGCGCCGGGTGTCGCGCCTGGTGGTGGAAGGCTGCGCCGGCCCGGTCATGCCCTGGCTGCACCAGCACCCCGATGCGGCCGACCGCACTGCGGCCCATCTGGCGGATTTTCTGGGGCCGACCTGACCTGACCGGTCAGGCCAGGCGCTGGCGGTGGCGGGCGATCTGCTGCCGCACCTGGGCCGGCGCGGTGCCGCCCAGGGTGTTGCGGGCATCCAGCGAGCCACGCAGGCTCAGGCACTGGTAGACGTCCTGTTCGATGGCGGGGTGAAAGCCCTGCAGTTCGGCCAGCGGCAGCTCCGACAGGTCGCAGCCCCGGGCGGTGGCGGCCTTGACCGCATGGGCCACGGTCTCGTGGGCATCGCGGAACGGCAGGCCCTTTTTCACCAGGTAGTCGGCCAGGTCGGTGGCGGTGGCGTAACCCTTGCGCGCGGCGGCTTCCATGGCCTGTGCGTCCACCGTGATGCCGCCTTCCTTGGCGCCGGTGGCCGGGTTCACCTGGCCGCCCACCATCTCGGCAAAGATGCGCAGCGTGTCCTTGAGCGTGTCCACCGTGTCGAACAGCGGTTCCTTGTCTTCCTGGTTGTCCTTGTTGTAGGCCAGCGGCTGACCCTTCATGAGGGTGATCAGACCCATCAGGTGGCCCACCACCCGGCCGGTCTTGCCCCGCGCGAGTTCGGGCACGTCCGGGTTCTTCTTCTGCGGCATGATCGACGAGCCGGTGGTGAAGCGGTCGGCGATCTTCACAAAGCCGAAGTTCTGGCTCATCCACAGGATCAGCTCTTCGCTCAGGCGGCTGATGTGCACCATGCACAGCGAGGCCGCAGCGGCGAACTCGATGGCGAAGTCTCGGTCGCTCACGCCGTCCAGGCTGTTCTGGCACACCTGTGCCACACCGTTGTCGTCCACCATGCCCAGGGTGCGGGCCACGCGTTCGCGGTCCAGCGGGTAGGTGGTGCCGGCCAGGGCGGCGCTGCCCAGCGGCAGGCGGTTGGTGCGCCGGCGCACGTCGGCCAGGCGCTCGGCGTCGCGGGCGAACATTTCCACATAGGCCAGCAGGTGGTGGGCAAAGCTCACCGGCTGGGCCACCTGCAGGTGGGTGAAGCCCGGCAGGATCACTTCGACGTGGCGGTCGGCCACGTCCACCAGCGCCTGCTGCAGCTCCTTGAGCAGGGCGATGATCAGGTCGATCTCGCCGCGCAGCCAAAGGCGCACGTCGGTGGCCACCTGGTCGTTGCGGCTGCGTCCCGTGTGCAGGCGCTTGCCGGCATCGCCCACCAGCCGGGTCAGACGGGCCTCGATGTTGAGGTGCACGTCCTCCAGATCGAGCTGCCACTCGAAGGCGCCGGATTCGATCTCGCTGCGGATCTGCGCCATGCCGCGCTGGATGTCGGCCAGATCGCCCGCCGAGAGGATACCCACGGCGTGCAGCATGTCGGCATGTGCCAGACTCCCGGCGATATCGGCCTGCCACAGGCGTTTGTCGAAAAACACGCTGGCGGTGTATCGTTTGACGAGGTCGCTCATCGGTTCGGAGAACAGGGCGGACCAGGCTTCGGATTTCTTGTCGAATTGGTTGGTGGACATGGGGCGTGCCAGCGGCTGAAGTGGGAAGTCCGGGCCGCCGTGGCGCCCGTCGGGTGGGCTTGTCGGGTGGGCCGGTGGCCCGCGAATTCCCTGGAGGAACCGTCTCCCGTGAAAGATTCTCGAATTTTATCGACCTTCCAGGAGCTGCCCGGCAGCACCGCGGCCCGTCCGCTGGCCAGCATGCCCGAGCATCTGCGCGCACGCGCCGAGGTGTTCGACGCGGTGCAGGTCGGGGTGGTGCTGCGCGCGGTGTGCTTCGTGCAGGCCATCGTCGCGGTGGCGGTCATGTTCCATTCCGCCAACTTCAATGCATGGCTGTACAACGCGGCGGTGATCACCGGTGCGGCCCTGCCGGCGCTGTTGACCTGGCTGCTGTCGGTCTTTGCCCTGCGGCGGGTCATGGCCCGTCTGCAGGAGTGGCAGCAATGGGTGGTGGGCGGTGCCCTGGGTGTGGCATCGGGCCTGTACGGCTGCGCCCTGCTGGTGTGGCTGGGGTTTGCCGATCACCGCCCCTGGGGTGCCAGCGGCTCGGCCGGGCTGCTGGTGTCCCTGGTGCTCATGGCCGGGCTGATCTGGCGGGCGCGGGCCCGCATGCCGGCGGGCACCAAGGCCCAGCTGGCCGAACTGCAGGCGCGCATCCGCCCCCATTTCCTGTTCAACACCCTCAACAGCGCCATTGCCCTGGTGCGTGAGGAGCCGGCCCTGGCCGAGGACCTGCTGGAGAACCTCAGCGAGCTGTTCCGGCATGCCCTGGCGGACACCAAGGAAGCGGTCACCCTTCGCCAGGAGCTGTCGCTGGCCGAGCACTACCTGGCCATCGAGCAGGTGCGTTTCGGTGAGCGGCTGCGGGTGGAATGGAGCGTGGACGAGACGTCGCTCGGCGCCCGCCTGCCACCGCTCATCCTCCAGCCTTTGGTGGAAAACGCGGTCAAGCACGGGGTGGAGCCCAGTCCCACGGGGGCGACGGTGCGCATCAGCACGCATCGGCGTGGGAGCATTGTGGTGATCAAGGTTACCAATACCGTGCCCGGTGGTACGGGCAAGCGCGGCAACGGGCTGGCACTGGACAACGTGCGCCAGCGTCTGGCGCTGCTGCACGACGTTCAGGGACGGTTCCAGAGCGCGCTGGTGGACGGCGTGTTCCAGGTCCGCCTGGAGATACCGGTATAACCGGCCTGCGGGCCGCACGACGGAGCAGAACATGACACTCAAGGTATTGATCGTTGACGACGAAACCCTGGCCCGGTCCCGGCTGCGCACCCTGCTGGGCGAGTGCACCGACCCTCGGGTCGATGTGGTGGGCGAGGCCGGCAATGCGGTGCAGGCCATGGAGCAGATCCAACGGGGCCACATCGACCTGGTGCTGCTGGACATCCACATGCCGGGTGTGGACGGCATGGCGCTGGCCTCCACCCTGCGCCAGATGACGGCCCCTCCCACGGTGGTGTTCGTCACGGCCTACGCCGAACACGCGGTCCAGGCCTTCGAGCTGGAGGCGGCCGACTACCTGACCAAGCCGGTGCGCCGCGAGCGCCTGCAGCAGGCGCTGCAGAAGGTGGAGAAGCTGCGCGCACCCAAGGACGGCACCGACAGCACCATGCCCGAGTGCCTGATCATCCAGGAGCGCGGCCGCAGCGAGCGGGTGGCGCTGCAGGACGTGGTCTACCTCAAGGCCGAGCTCAAATACATCACGGTGCGCACCCGCGAGAAGGAGCACATCTACGACGGTGCCCTGAGCGATCTGGAGACCCGCTACTCGCACATGTTCGTGCGCATCCACCGCAATGCCCTGGTCTCTCGCCGCGCGGTGCGGGCCGTGGAAAAGCACAACGACCCCACCGACGGAGAAGGCTGGACCGTGCGTCTGGACGGCGTGGAGGAGCGGCTGGCGGTGTCGCGCCGGCAGCTGGCAGCGGTGCGCGAATCGCTGATGGGCTGAGCCTGCAGCGCCAGGCCCCGGGGCCTCAGACCTCGGCGGCCTCCAGCAGGAAGCGCACCCGCCGCTGGCCCTGCCACTCGTCCGCATCCAGCCGGAAAGCGATCTTCACCCGCTCCGGCAGCGGATCGGTGTGACCGAACCAGATGCCGTCCACCGGCTCGCCCTGGTGCTTGAGCTTGAGCGCCAGGTGCTTCTCGCCGACCAGCCGCTGGCTGACCACCTGCACCTCCTCGCAGAACACCGGCGGTGCAAAGCCCTGGCCCCAGACCACAGCATGCAGCGTGTCCACCGTCTCGGGCCGGCGGAACGCCGGGTCCAGGCTGCCGTCGGCCTCGATGCGCCGCTGCAGTGTGGCGGCATCCAGCCATTCGTGGGCGACCTGCTGCAACGCGGCTTCGAAGGTGTCGATGTGGTCGGCATCCACGGTGCAGCCTGCGGCCATGGCATGACCACCGAAGCGCAGCAGAACGCCCGGGTGGCGCTTGGCCACCAGATCCAGCGCATCGCGCAGGTGAAAGCCGGGAATGGACCGGCCCGAGCCCTTGAGTTCGTGTTCCTTGCCTTCGGCACCGCTCACGGCAAACACGAAGGTGGGGCGGTGCAGCCGGTCTTTCAGGCGCGAGGCCACTATGCCCACCACGCCCTCGTGGAAGTCGGGGTCGAACACCACCACGGCCGGCGGGGGCGTGTCCGACTCATCGAACATGGGTTCGGCGATCTCCATGGCCATGTCGCGCATGGCGCCCTCGATCACCTTGCGGTCGCGGTTGATGCCGTCCAGCATGCGGGCCAGCTCGTCGGCGCGCCCCGGGTCGTCGGTGCACAGGCACTCGATGCCCAGGGTCATGTCGGCCAGGCGGCCGGCGGCATTGAGCCGGGGGCCCAGGGCAAATCCGAAATCGAAGCTGGTGGCCATGGCCGGTTGCCGGCCCGCCACCGCGAACAGGGCCGCCATGCCCGCCGGCATGGCGCCGGACCGCACCCGGCGCAGGCCCTGCGAGACGAGGCGGCGGTTGTTCGCATCGAGCTTCACCACGTCGGCCACCGTGCCCAGCGCCACCAGCGGCAGCAGGGTGTCGATGCGGGGCTGGCTGGCGGCGTCGAACACGCCGCGGCGGCGCAGCTCGGCGCGCAGGGCCAGCAGCACATAGAACATCACACCCACGCCGGCCATGCTCTTGCTGGCAAAGCCGCAGCCGGGCTGGTTGGGGTTGACGATGATGCAGTCCTGCGGCAACACGATCTGTCCGTCCTGCTGGGCCGGCAGGTGGTGGTCGGTGACGATCACGTCCAGCCCGAGCGAGCGGGCAGCCCGCACACCGTCCACGCTGGCGATGCCGTTGTCCACGGTGATCAGCACGTCGGCACCCCGTTCCTTGACCCGCCTGGCGATGCTCTCGGTCAGGCCATAGCCGTCCACCACGCGGTCCGGCACCAGGTAGTCCACCTGGGTGGCGCCCAGCAGGCGCAGCCCGCGCAGGGCGGTGGCGCAGGCGGTGGCGCCGTCGCAGTCGTAATCGGCCACCACGCACAGCCGCTTGTGGGCGGCCATGGCGTCGGCCAGGGCCACGGCGGCTTCGCGGGCGCCAGCGAGCGACTCGGGCGGCAGCAGCTTGCCCAGGGCATCATCCAGTTCGTCCGGGCTGGCAATGCCGCGTGCAGCGAACAGGCGGGCCAGCAGGGGATGGATGCCGCTTTGCTCCAGGGTCCAGGCGGCCCGGGGCGGTACGTCGCGGGTGATGATCTTCATAGGGATTCGAGCAGGGAGGCCGGGTGCTCGGCCCGGCGGAAGTGTCGGGTCCAGCCGGTGAGCCAGTGTCGGGGGCGGGGAGCGAGTTCGACGGCGCGGCGCTCGCCGCACAGGATCAGCCGCACCGCTTTGCCGCGTCGCGCAAGGTCCAGCAGGCGGGCGAGTTCGGTGGCGTCCAGCTGCTCCCAGGCCTTGATCCAGGCGGACCAGTCGCCCAGCAGGGCGGCCGGGCGCAGATCGTCCAGCAAACGCAGGCCGGGCTCCCGGGAGCTGCCGGTCACCGCGCCCACACCGTCGGCCCAGAAGCCGTTGACCGGCGCCAGCCCGGCAGCGGCCAGCGCGTCGTTGGCCGGGTGTGTGTAGAACAGCATCTGCGCCTCGGACTGCAGGCGGCGCAGCCAGGGGGCCTGTGGCCCGCGCGGCTGCCAGGGCGCCACCGAGCGGCCGTGCACCCGGTCCAGGCTGGCGCACGAGAGCTGGCCCAGGCGTTCGCCCCGGGCACGCCAGCGGTGGGCCGAGGTGAATTCCAGTTCCACGCCGTCTTCGCGGCACAGCGGCGCCAGCGCTTCGAACAGCTCTCGCGACCGAATGTCGTCCAGCCAGGTGGCCGGCTGCAACGCAACCTGGTCCATGCCCACCTGAAAGTGCACTGGGTGGAACCAGGCCTGGGGCGCCTGGGGTTGGTCGCTGTCCATCGCGGCCCAGGGCAGGGCGCCGTCCTCGCCCGCCAGGTCCATGGCATCGGCCAGGGCACGTTCGTGCGGCGGGGTGAAGCTCCATTCGTCCGAGCCGAGGCTGCGCGCCTCCACCAGTCGGTGCAGCAGTTCGGTCAGATGGGGCAGGCGGGCCGCGCTCAGGGCCTGTCTCGCTGCCGCATCCAGTGAGCTGGCACAGGGAACCAGCAGACACAGGGCGGGGTCAGGGGCCAAGGACGGGTCAGGCATGCCGCGATTGTCGGGGATGCCACAATGCCCGCCCAAGCCTATGCAGATCCCCTACGAACTCATCCTGGGTTGGCGCTACACCCGCGCGGGCCGTGCCACCCGGCGCAACGGATTCATCTCCTTCATTTCGGGCGTGTCCATGCTGGGCATCGCGCTCGGGGTGGCGGCGCTCATCATCGTGCTCTCGGTCATGAACGGCTTCCAGAAGGAAGTGCGCGACCGCATGCTGGGTGTGCTCTCGCACATCGAGGTGCTGGACGCCAACGGCCAGGGCATTGCCGATCTGCCGGCCGTGCTGGAGACCATCGGCCGCCATCCGGCCGTGCTGGGCGCAGCCCCCTTCGTGGGAGCGCAGGCCCTGGTGGCGCGCGGCGAGGACATGAAGGGTGTGCTGGTGCGCGGCATCGACCCGGCGCTGGAGCCTTCGGTCACCGACCTGGCGGCCGACCTTTCGTCCACCGTGCTGCCGCGCCTGGTGCCCGGCGAGTTCGGCATCGTGCTGGGCGGCGAGCTGGCCCGCAGCCTGGGCGTGATGCAGGGCGACCCGGTGACGCTGATCTCGCCCAGCGGGCAGGTCACGCCGGCCGGCATCGTGCCCCGGGTGCGCACCATGACGGTGGTCGGCATCTTCAACTCGGGCCATTTCGAATACGACTCGGCCCTGGCCCTGCTGCACCAGGACGATGCCGCGCGCATCTTCCGCCTGGAAGGCCCGACCGGCGTGCGGGTGAAGATCCGCGACCTGCACGCTGCCCGCGAGGTGGCGGTGGAGCTGGCTGCCAGCCTGCCGCCCGGTCTGGTGGTGCGTGACTGGACGCGCCAGAACCGCACCTGGTTTGCCGCCGTTCAGCTGGAGAAGCGGATGATGTTCATCATCCTCACCCTCATTGTGGCGGTGGCGGCCTTCAATCTGGTGTCCACGCTGGTGATGACGGTCACCGACAAGCGCGCCGACATCGCCATCCTTCGCACCCTCGGGGCCAGTCCGCGCAGCATCATGGGCGTATTCGTGGTGCAGGGCGCCATGGTGGGCATCATCGGCACCGGCGTGGGGCTGCTGCTGGGTCTGGGCGTTGCCTTCAACATCGACACCCTGGTACCGGCTCTGGAACGGCTGCTGGGCGCCAGCTTCCTGCCGCAGGACATCTACCTGATCAGCCGCATGCCCAGCGATCCGCAGCAGGGCGACATCGTGCCGGTGGGTCTGATTTCGCTGGCACTGGCCTTTGTGGCCACCCTCTACCCGAGCTGGCGCGCCAGCCGCGTGAACCCTGCCGAGGCCCTGCGTTATGAATGATGTGGTGATGCAGGCCGCCGGCCTGACCAAACGCTTCACCGAAGGCCGGCTGGACGTGACGGTGCTGCAGGGCGTGGACCTGCAGGTGCGGCGCGGCGAGACGGTGGCCATCGTCGGTGCCTCGGGCTCCGGCAAGAGCACGCTGCTGCACCTGCTGGGCGGTCTGGATGCACCCAGCAGCGGCCGCGTGACCCTGATGGGCCAGGACCTGGCCGGGCTCAGTGCGGCGCGCCAGGGCGAGCTGCGCAACCAGCACCTGGGCTTCGTCTACCAGTTCCACCACCTGTTGCCCGAGTTCAGTGCGGTCGACAACGTGGCCATGCCCCTGTGGATCCGCCGCAGCGACCGCATTCAGGCCACCCAGCGTGCCGCCGCCATGCTGACCCGCGTGGGGCTGGGCGAACGCCTGCAGCACCGGCCGGCCGAGCTGTCGGGTGGCGAGCGTCAGCGGGTGGCCATCGCCCGGGCGCTGGTGACGCAGCCGGCGTGTGTGCTGGCCGACGAGCCCACCGGCAACCTGGACCGCAGCACCGCCGATGGCGTGTTCGAGCTCATGGTGCAGCTGGCGCGTGAGCAGGGCACGGCCTTTGTGGTGGTCACGCACGACGAGTCGCTTGCAGCGCGTTGCGACCGGCAGCTGCGCCTCACGCGTGGCGTGCTGGGCGCCGGCCTCACACCTGCAGCTTGAGCCAGGCCGATATGGAGGCCAGCTGCACCACCAGCAGGCCATAGGCTTCGGCGTCCGACACGGGCCGTTCGACCCGGATGGCCTGCCGGTGCAGCAGGTGGTATGCCGCATGCAGCTCCACGTCCAGGGCCAGCAACGACCTGATGAAGCGCTTGCTCCGCGGCCCTTCCAGCTCCCGGATCAGCTGGGCCCGCGCCTTGAGTTCGAGCAGCTGCATCACCGCCTGAGTGGGCCAGCGCAGGTGTCGTGCCGAGGTGTCGTTCGGTGTGTGCATGGGGGCTCCGGAAAAGCAGGCCAAGGTCCTTCTTGGGAACCTGGCGCGGCGGATCGGTCCTCCGCCGATCCGTCTCCGTCGGACGCACGTCGGCATGCATCGGTGCGATGTCGGGATCGAACGGCGGCTGTCGGTGACATACGGCCACCATGCAATCCAACACCGTTTCCCGCACCCTCCCGCCGCCATCGACATTCCCATCGAACCATCCACCGCCACCGGGCTACCGCGTCAAGCGGGTGGGCTTCTACGGCCCGCCAGTGGGTGTGGAGCCGGGCCTGCGCACCGAGGCCCAACGCCAGCCGACCCCTGCCTCCGATGGCGGGTTCTGCTGGTCCGGTCTGTTCTGCTGCCGCCCGGATCCCGAGCTGACCGATGTGGAACCCATCCCCAACTGGTCAACCATCGGCGGGGCCAACCAGTACTCCATGGTGTCTGGCAGTGCCTCGCACCTGTTGTTCCATGGGGATGCACTCATTGCCCTGAACGCAGGATTGAAGGACGTGTGGCTGCCCGACCTGGTGGTGACCGGACTGGCCCGCAGCGTGGACAACGCCATTCAGGACCTCACCCTGTTCAAACGCGACCTGTCGAGCGACGCCGCCGGCATCTCCCGCCGGTCCATCGACGGGCTGCTCGATCGGGCTCGAAACCTCGGCACCGCGCTGCAGAACCTGGATGAGTTTGCCAAGCAGAACCGCCAGAACCCCAGGGCGTCCCAGTTGTTGGCGACGGCCTTGTGGCATCCACGCAGCATCTCGCCCGACCGCCCCACCGGTGGCGCCGGCCCGGACATCCTCACCTCCATGGACGAGTTCCGCGCCAATCTCTCGCTCGACATCCTGGCGCTGGAGTCGCTCAGGGCCCGCATTCCGGCCTGAGCGGGCGTTCAGCGCATCCGGCTGAACCGCAGTGGCGCTTCCTGCCCCGACAGGCGTATGGTCAGGCGGCCGCCCTCCACCTCGAAGCCGGTGGCCTTCTGCAGCGCCGCGAGGTAACGGGTCTCCTGCTCGGCCGCCGGGCCGATGCAGGCCATGCGCGTCGAGCCCATCTGGCTGAAGCTGATCTTCTGGCCCGTCTGGGTGTAGGTGCCGAAGAACCGGTTGCACGAAGCGTTGCCGGCCACCCGGCCCGACTCCGGAAAGGTCAGCGTGGCCTGGCTGGCGGCGGGCACGTCGCGTCCGCCCAGGCTTTCCAGTCGCCATTCGGTGCCCACCAGCACGGGCGCGGGTGCGGCAGATATGCCGGCGCAGCCGGCCGCCGCCAGCGGCAGGGCCAGCAGCAGGCGTCGGCCCAGGTTCAGCGGTTGTTTCATGGCGGTCTCCTGAAATACGGTGGGGTGTTGTGCCGACCATGCTACGGCAGCCCGACCTTGCACCGCACAATCATCCCCGCACCATGTGGATCGACACCCACGCCCATCTCGACGCCCCCGAGCTCACCCGCCACCCCGATGGCGTGGTGGCGTTGCGCGCCCGGGCCGCGCAGCAGGGCGTGGGCCGTTGCGTGATTCCGGCCGTGCATGCCGCCAACTTCGACACCGTGCGGCTGCTGGCACACCAGTTGGGCGATGTGTATGCGCTGGGCATCCATCCGCTGTATGTGCCGGAGGCCCGTGAAGAAGACCTGGATCTGCTCGACCAGGCCCTGAGCCTGCACCGGGACGACCCGCGTCTGGTCGCCGTGGGCGAGATAGGACTGGACTTCTTCGTGCCCGAACTGTGCACCCCCGCCATGCGCGAACGCCAGCAGCACTTCTACCGCGCGCAGCTGCGGCTGGCCCGCCGGCACGGCCTGCCGGTCATCCTGCATGTGCGCCGCAGCGCCGATCTGCTGCTCAAGCACCTGCGCGAGGTGCCGGTGAAGGGCGGCATCGCCCATGCCTTCAACGGCAGTCTCCAGCAGGCGCAGGCCTTCATCGAACAGGGCTTCTGCCTGGGCTTTGGTGGAGCGGTCACGTTTGATGCGGCCCGGCAGCTGCGCCGCCTGGTCACCGAGCTGCCGCTGGAGGCCCTGGTGCTGGAGACCGACTCGCCCGACATCCCGCCCCAGTGGCTTTACCGCACCGCTGCCGAGCGGGCAGCGGGGGCGGCGCAGGGGCTCAACACGCCGGCGGAACTGCCGCGGATCGGGGCGGTGGTGGCGGGGTTGCGCGGCATGGAGGCTGAGGCCCTGGCCGAGGCGACCATGGCGAATGCGAAGCAGGTCTTGGCAATGGAACCATGGGTGACCTGCCCGCCCCGCCCCCGATAGTCCCATCCACTGTCCCGCCACTCCAGCCAGTCGGCGTCCTGTTCCCCCTTACTGAGGTCCCCCGGTCCGTATTTGGCGAGCTGCTCTCTCTGCGCTTGGGCCTGCCACAAGCCCTGACTCGGCACCGCCCACAAACCCGTCTGGTGGCCGCGGACGCCCTCCTCGGCTGGGCGCTTCATGGGGTTGACGTCCCATCTGAAAACCTTCCGGTCCCGCGTGGTGTCAGTCGCACCGTGATCGACCGGTGGTTGTGTTTTCGTGAGACAAAGATCATTTTTTCGTCACGAAGCTGGGTCTCAATTCACATTTGACCCATCATGCGTATTCATTCCACTGATCACAAATTCAACATCGATCGTTCCTCGTGCGAGTCATCCGGCTATCTGGCACCCAAATCGGGTAAATCGACACAGGGGAACAAGGTTTGGACAGCACCCAAGCCTGGCCAGCCCAAAATCAAGACGGCCGTCGGCATCAACCCCCAACCAGCCGAGCCTGTACAACAAGGCCCGGTTGAAGGCAGCGGGCGGAAAAATACGGTGTCCAATCGGAAAGTCCCAGTGAGGCAAGCGGTTCGTACCTTCAACCAACTGCAGGCGTTGGTGCGTGTACCCAAGCAAGAAAAGCCCGCCCAAAAAGGATCCTCGCAGCATGGAACGGATTCGGTCGGATCCGCTAAATCAAAGAAGGGTCCGAAGGCTCCCGCTCAGCCCGTAGTGCCGCCCCTCTGGACGATCTTGAACGTCGATGAGGATGCCCGAGCCGCCTTCATGCAGCCTATTTCTGCGGAGGCTGGTGCCGCACTCAAGAAAGCTGTTGCGAAGACCACAGGTTTGGGTCCTATGGCCAAAGTCTTTGGTTTTGAGCCCAAGTGGTTTCGTGACGATGCTGCACGTTTGACTCACCGTATCAAGCTTCTGAATGACCGACTCAGCATAAAGTACAACGAGAGTTTGCACAATGAAAACTCTAACGAGGCGGATGACAATCCCAGGGTGAAGTTCGAGAAGGCTATGCACGAGGAAGTCTTTAACAAGGCAGATGACATTTGCAAGGCAATCAGGCTCATCGCAGGTGATATCGAAAAGGAACTCTCTGGGCATCCCTCTGTTGCACTTCTGAGGAAAGACGCTGAAAAGCTCGAGAAGTATCTGGCGACGGCTTATTTCAACTGAGACGTTTACAAGCAAGTTTCTGCCCTTGCGGGCGTACTCGCAAGGGGAGGGTAGGCGTCCGGGGGAAGCGTTCCAGCAACCCCGGAGCCGCACGCCGCTCCTATCGAAATCACGGTGGCATGGGGGCGGCGCGCGCCTCAAACCTCATTGATGACTGCGACCAGAACGGTCGGTGCCCAAAGGCCAGGCGCTCTGGGCATCTACTTGCCTTGCCTGCCCGAAGCCCTGACCCGTCTTCGCGGTGCCTCCCGTGTGTCTGCCTGGGCTTAGGCGGCGCAGCCACCCCCGAGTCCGCCAATCAGATGCGCCGCCTGGTCACCGAGCTGCCGCTGGAGGCCCTGGTGCTGGAGACCGACTCGCCCGACATCCCGCCCCAGTGGCTCTACCGCACCGCTGCCGAGCGGGCAGCGGGGGCGGCGCAGGGGCTCAACACGCCGGCGGAACTGCCGCGGATCGGGGCGGTGGTGGCGGGGCTGCGGGGCATGGCGCCCGAGGCTCTGGCCGAGGCCACCATGGCGAACACGGGGCGGGTGCTGTCGATGGGCTGATACCAATCGGCGTCCTTCCTGGGGTTGACTGACAGAAGGTGAGGCCGTTGGTGATTTTTCCTATCGGATTCGTTACCAAGCTGGGTCTGAAACAATCCTCAAGGACTTGCCGTGAAATTACTCAGCCAGCTTCATCTGCCATCCATCAAACAACTGCCTTCATTGCCCTCCGCCTCCGGCATGCGTGGCGAGCTGCGCCTGGCCAAGCAGGCCCTTCAGCGTGCTGGCCGATCTGTTCGCCGACACTTCTTGCAGCAGCCGGTTCCCGTGACGGCGCCCCATCAAGGTTCCGCACAGACTGCGGAGTTCATGAATCCGGCGGAACGCTGGAACAGTTTCAGCAAAGTGGCTCAGATAGCGTTTGCAATTTCCAGGAATGTGAGGAGTGCTGCGGGCGATCAAAATTCAACTCTCTCCACGCTTGCCGATAAGGTCGATGTGGCTGCAGATTTGCTGCTGAAAAAATTGCATGACATCGTGCCGAAGAACGAGGAGTACATCATCGATGTGAATAATGGCAAGCAAATCGCAAATAACGAACTGTCCCAGCTCTGGGCTGCCATTCAAGTTATGGATGGTTGTGCCACCCTGCCTAAAGAGGTGGGCGGGTTGATCTGTGACTTCAATGATCTCTCTGGATACCTCCTCAACGAGACTGCCGGCAAAGCCATGTGCGCCGCGCCCAAGATTTCTGATGCCTACATGCAAAGCATCGACATCAGGGATCTTGGATTTCTCCACGATCTCATTCGCGATGAAGACGTTCAAGAAATTGTGGATCGTATTGAGGCCAATCTGGGCAATGCTAATGCAGCAGTCAAAATAGGTGATTCAGCCTTGGCTTACAAGTGCCTTTCGGAGGTCAAGGATTTGTATGTTCAGCTGAAACAGCATCTGCGGAATGAATACCTGGCTTCTGCCGTCGAAGGGCATTGCACCGCGATAGAGCAGCGTCTTGCGTTTTTTGAAGACTGAGAAAGCCAACTCCTGGGTTGTGCACCAGCGGTACATTCGGTTGCACGCGTTTGCGGCGACCGGTGTGCATTAGTGGGGGCTTGGGGTCATTGGTCATGTTCATAATCGGCTGATGACACGCCTTGGTCCTGTTTCCCCCCTCCCCGAAGTCACCATCTCCGAAGACGGCGAGGTGCGTTTCCTGCACCTGGGTACCGAGTGGATCCAGGGCTCCATGCTGCTGGATGCGCCGTTCGACATCGAGCTGGATTACGTCCAGCGCATGATGGCCTGGCTGCTGTTCGTCGATCCCGACTCGGTGTCCAGGCGCCAGGCCCTGCAGCTGGGGCTGGGGTCGGCAGCACTCACCAAGTTCTGCTTCAAGAAGCTGCGCATGGCCACCACGGCCATCGAGATCAATGCGCAGGTGGTGGCGGTGTGCCGGCAGTGGTTCAAGCTGCCGGCCGACAGCGCCCGGCTGCGGGTGCTGCTGGCCGACGCCGGCGCCGAGATCCGGCGGCCCGAGCACCTGGGCCGGTTTGATGCGGTGCAGGTCGATCTGTACGACCACGAAGCCGCCGCCCCGGTGCTCGACAGTGCCGACTTCTACGCCGACTGCCGCCAGCTGCTCACCGACGAGGGCTGCCTGACCGTCAACCTGTTCGGTCGCGACGCCAGCTACGATCGCTCGCTGGCCAGTCTCTGCAATGCCTTCGGTGCAGATGCCGTCTGGGCGTTCCGGCCCACGCGCGAGGGCAACACCGTGGTGCTGGCCCAGCGCACGCCGTCTCGCCCCAGCCGCATGGAGCTGCTGGCCCGGGCCGAGGCAGTGCAGTCGCGCTGGGGTCTGCCGGCGGTGAAATGGCTCAAGATGTTCAAGGCTGTGGAAGGGTGAAGCGCCATGGGTCCCAGGAAATCGGCTGAAGCAGTGGCAGCGCCATCCGCAGCAGGAGCATCGACCTCGGTGGCTTCGCTGCCGTCCGGCCAGTTGCTGGACTGGCGCACGCTGGTGGAATGGCTGCGCGATGACGGTGTGATCTCCGACCAGGAAGCCGACCGCACCGTGGCCCGCTGTGCATCGGCCCACAGCGCCCAGCATCCGGTGCAGCGCCTGTCCGTGGTGGGCATGGCCCGCGCGGCCGACGGCCATGTGCTGGACGACCAGATGCTCATCGAATGGCTGGCCCAGCGCTGCGGCCTGAGCTACCAGCGGATCGACCCGCTCAAGGTGGACGTGGGCAAGGTGGCCGAGGTCATGAGCGCGGCCTATGCCGAGCGCCACAAGGTGTTGCCGGTGCAGGTGACGCCGACCGAAGTGGTGGTGGCTACCGCCGAACCTTTCGTGCGCGACTGGATGCCCGAGGTGGAGCGCCAGACCCGCAAGAGCGTGCGCATGGTGCTCTCCAGCCCGCAGGACATTGCGCGCTACACGGCAGAGTTCTTTGCTCTGGCGCGCTCGGTGCGTGCGGCCAGCAAGAGCGGCGGCAACGGCAGCGCCATCAGCAGCTTCGAGCAGCTGGTGGAGCTGGGCAAGGGCAACAAGCAGCTCGATGCCAACGACCAGGGCGTGGTGCAGGTGGTGGACTGGCTGTGGCAGTACGCCTTCGACCAGCGCGCCAGCGACATCCACATGGAGCCGCGCCGCGACCAGGGCGTGATCCGGTTCCGCATCGACGGCGTGCTGCACCCGGTCTACCAGCTGCCGCTGGGCGTGATGAACGCCATGGTGGCGCGCATCAAGCTGCTGGGCCGCATGGACGTGGTGGAGCGACGCCGCCCGCAGGACGGCCGCATCAAGACGCTCAAGCCCGCCGCCGCCAACGGGGCCAAGGGCGACGAGGTGGAGATGCGCCTGTCCACCCTGCCCACCGCCTTCGGCGAGAAGCTGGTCATGCGCATCTTCGACCCCGAGTCCACCGTCAAGGATCTGGCCGCGCTGGGCTTCGCACCGCACGATGCACAGCGCTGGGAGTCGCTCACCCGCCGGCCGCACGGCATCGTCCTGGTGACCGGCCCCACCGGTTCGGGCAAGACCACCACGCTGTACGCCACGCTCAAGCGCCTGGCCACCGAAGAGGTCAACGTGAGCACGGTGGAGGACCCGATCGAGATGATCGAGCCGGCCTTCAACCAGACCCAGGTGCAGGCCCACCTCGACCTGGACTTTGCCCAGGGCCTGCGCGCCCTCATGCGGCAGGACCCGGACATCATCATGGTGGGCGAGGTGCGCGACCTGGCCACCGCCGAAATGGCGGTGCAGGCCGCGCTCACCGGCCACCTGGTGTTCACCACGCTGCACACCAACGATGCGCCCTCGGCCATCATGCGGCTCATGGAACTGGGCATCCCGCCCTACCTCATCAATGCCACGGTGCTGGGCGTGCTGGCCCAGCGCCTGGTGCGCACCCTGTGCCCGGCCTGCCGGGTGAAGGAAGACGACGAGACCATCGCCCGCTCGCGCCAGGCCCTGGCCGATCTGGTCAAACCCTGGCAGATCAGCGGCGGCTACCGCCCTTACCAGCCGGTGGGCTGCGTGGACTGCCGCATGACCGGCTTCAAGGGCCGCATGGGCCTGTACGAGCTGCTCACCATGACCGAAGCCTTCAAGGACAAGGTCAGCCGCGAACCCCACATGGAGAGTCTGCGCCTGCAGGCGGTGAAGGACGGCATGCGCCCGCTGCGCCTGGCGGGTGCGGCCCGCATCGCCGAGGGCCTGACCACCATCGACGAGGTGCTCGCGACCACGCCGCCGATCCAGTGAGGGGTATCCGGCAGGTACCGATAATCGGGGGATGTCTTCCCCCGCGCCGGGCGCCCCGGCTTCTTCTTCCCACCGCCCGCCGCACCTCATCTCGGGCCTGATCCTGGCGGCGGCCGGCAGCATGGCTTTCTCGGGCAAGGCCATCATTGTCAAGCTGGCCTACCGCCATGGCGTGGATGCGGTCACGCTGATCATGTACCGCATGCTGTTCGCGTTGCCGCTGTTCCTGGCCCTGGCCTGGTGGGCCAGCCGGCCGCGCAATGGCGTGAAGCCGGTGCCGCTGACCCGGCGCGACTGGCTGGGCATCCTGGGCCTGGGGGTGACCGGCTACTACCTGGCCAGCTTTCTGGATTTCTGGGGGCTGCAGTACATCAGCGCCAGCCTGGAGCGGCTGATCCTCTACCTCAATCCCACCTTGGTGCTGCTGCTGGGCTGGCTCATCTACCGCCGCCGTGTCTCGCGGCTGCAGGCCGTGGCCATGGCGGTGAGTTATGCCGGCGTGCTGCTGGTGTTCGGCCACGAAGCCGGCTTTCAGGGGCCGGATGCGGTGCTGGGCACGGCGCTGGTGTTCGGCAGTGCGGTGAGCTACGCCATCTACCTGCTCTACAGCGGCGAGCTGGTGCAGCGCCTGGGTTCCATGCGCCTGGTGGGCCTGGCCACCAGCGTGGCCTGCCTGCTGTGCATTGCACAGTTCGCGCTGCTGCGGCCCTTGTCGGCGGCTGACGTGGCGCCCGAGGTCATCTGGCTGTCGGTGCTCAATGCCACGCTGTGCACCTTTGCCCCGGTGATCATGGTCATGATGGCCATTGAACGCATCGGCTCGGGTCTGGCCGCGCAGACCGGCATGATCGGCCCCATGTCGACGATTGCCATGGGTGTGCTCATCCTCGACGAACCCTTCAACGCCTGGATCATTGCCGGCACGGTGCTGGTGGTGGCGGGCGTGTTTCTGGTCACCCGCTTCGGCAGCCCGCAGGGGCGCTGAGGCCGACGCTTTTCATTTCAGGAGACTTTCATGGATCTGGGTATTGCGGGCCGCTGGGCCCTGGTGGGTGGTGCCAGCAAGGGGCTGGGCCTGGGCTGCGCGCGTGCGCTGGCCGCCGAAGGCGTGAACGTGGTCATGGTGGCGCGCGGCGCCGAGGCGCTGAACGCGGCTGCAGCTGCCCTGCAGGCCGAATGTCCGGCGGTGAAGGTGCTGCCGGTGGCCGCCGACATCACCACCGCCGAAGGTCGGGCCGCAGCCTTCGCGGTGGCGGGCGGTCCGGGCACCGACTTCGACATCGTGGTCACGAACGCAGGTGGACCGCCGCCGGGCGACTTCCGCACCTGGGACCGTGACGCCTGGATCCGGGCGGTGGACGCCAACATGCTGACCCCCATCGAGCTGATCAAGGCCACGGTGGACGGCATGGCCGCGCGCGGCTTCGGCCGCATCATCAACATCACCAGCAGCGCGGTGAAGGCGCCCATCGACATCCTGAGCCTGAGCAACGGCGCGCGCAGTGGTCTCACCGGCTTCGTGGCCGGGGTGGCGCGCAGCGGCATTGCGGCCCAGGGCGTGACCATCAACAACCTGCTGCCCGGCAAGTTCGACACCGACCGCCTGCAGGGCACGCTGGCCGGCGCGGCCGCCAAGACCGGCAAGTCGGTGGATGAGGTCCGAGCGGCCCAGATGGCCCAGGTGCCGGCCCGCCGCTTCGGCACGCCCGACGAGTTCGGTGCCATCTGCGCCTTCCTGTGCAGCCGCCATGCGGGCTACATCAACGGCCAGAACATCCTGCCCGATGGTGGTCTGTATCCCGGCACCTACTGACCGGGAATGCGGCGCGGGTGGTCAGCGCCGCGAGCTGACCACGATGCCGCCCACGATGAGCGCAAACCCCAGCGCGTGGTACGGCTGGGGGTGCTCCCCCAGCAGCGTGGCCGACATCAGCGCCGCGAACAGCGGCGTGAGGTTGGCAAAGAAACCGGCCACCGCCGGCCCCACCCGCGCCACGCCAGCGCCCCAGCAGCGGTAGGCCAGCAGCGAGGGACCCAGGGTCACGAACAGCAAGGCAGCGGCCAGCGGCCAGCCCCACTGCACATGCGACTGCCCTTCGGGCAGCGGGGGCAGCAACTGCCATTCCACCGCCGACAGCAGGCCTGACCAGGCCACACCCATCACCATCTGCGCCATCAGGAAGGCGGCCCAGTCGGCCTTGATGGCGGTCGGCTCGCTGCCCGGCGCCGGTCGGGCCAGCAGCCAGCTGTACCAGGCCCACAGGATGGCAGCCAGCAGCATGAGTGCATCGCCGGGCACCAGCCGCACCGCCAGCAGGCCATGGATGTCGCCGCGCGAGAGCACCGCCATGACACCGGCCAGCGAGAAGGCCGCACCCATCGCAGCACGGCCGCTCACCGGCACTCCGTAGAACAGCCGGCCCAGCAGCAGCATCCACACCGGCGTGCTGGCCGCCACCAGGGTCACGTTGACTGGCGTCGAGGTCTTGAGGGCCAGGTATTGCAGCGCGTTGTAGCTGCCCACGCCCAGCATACCCAGCAGGGCGAACCTCCGCCAGTGGGGCCACATGCCGCTGCCACGCCGCAGCACCCAGCCCGCCAGCGGCAGCAGGATGACGATGGCCAGCGACCAGCGCAGCGTGTTCAGCAGGATCGGCGGCACCAGGCCATTCACCATGCGACCCACCACGGCGTTGCCGGCCCACATCAGGGGCGGCATGAGCAGCAACAGCACGGTGGTGGTGGAGAGGCGGGCAGCAGGCACATTCGACATGGCCTGCACTGTAGCAACCGGGTCATGCCCCGGCGGGCGTCATGGGCGGGACGCTGTCGCCCAGGCGCAGCGGTCGATTCATGGCAGCATCGCTGCCGTGCAGCGTTCCGGCATGGCCGGTCCGTCCACATGCATCTGCCACCCACAACACGAGGAGATCCCCATGTCCGACATCACCAGCCGCGCCGTGCGCATCCACGCCACGGGCGGCCCCGAGCAGCTCGTCATCGACAACGTCAGCGTCGGCGAGCCCGGCCCCGGCCAAGTGCGCATCCGCCACCATGCCATCGGCCTGAACTTCATCGATGTGTACCAGCGCACCGGCCTGTATCCCAACACCATGCCGCTGGCCCTGGGCATGGAGGGCGCCGGCGTGATCGAGGCGGTGGGTGAGGGCGTGACCCATCTGAAGGTGGGCGACCGCGCAGCCTATGCCGCCAACCCGCCCGGCAGCTATTGCGATGTGCGCGTCATGCCGGCCATGAACGTGTGCCGCCTGCCCGATGCCATCAGCTTCGAGACCGGCGCCGCCATGATGCTCAAGGGCCTGACCGCGCAGTACCTGCTCAAGCACTGCAAGCCGGTGGAAGGCCTGCAGGCCGGCGACTTCGTGCTGTTCCATGCCGCCGCCGGCGGCGTCGGCCTGATCGCCTGCCAGTGGGCCCGTGCCCTGGGCCTGAAGCTCATCGGCACCGCCGGCAGCGACGACAAGTGCAAGCTGGCCCTGGAGCACGGCGCCAGCCACGCCATCAACTACCGCACCGAAGACTTCGCTGCCCGCGTCAAGGAGATCACCGGCGGCAAGGGCGTGAAGGTGGTGTACGACTCGGTGGGCAAGGACACCTTCGACAAGTCGCTCGACTGCCTCATGCCGTTCGGCCTGATGGTGAGCTTCGGCAATGCCAGCGGCCCGGTGGCGCCCTTTGCGCCCGGCGCCCTGGGCCCGAAGGGCTCGCTCTACCTCACCCGCCAGACGCTGTTCTCGCACATCACCACGCGCGAGCGCACCCAGGCCATGGCCGACGACCTTTTCCAGGCCGTGACCAGCGGCGCGGTGAACATCCGTATCGACCAGCGCTTTGCACTGACCGATGTGCGCAAGGCCCACGAATCGCTGGAAGCGCGCAGCACCACCGGCTGCACCGTGCTGCTGCCCTGAAGACAGCGCCGGCTCAGGCCGGCTGGGGCTGGGCCGGTGCGGCCACCGGCGCCACCTGCTGCAGCGCCCGCTCCAGGCGCTGCACCGTGGCCGGCACGTCGTGCCACTTGTCCAGGCCGAACAGGCCCAGGCGGAAGGTCCGGAAATCCGGGCCTTCGTCGCATTGCAGCGGCACGCCGGCAGCGGTCTGCAGGCCCACCGCCAGAAACTTCCTGCTGGACTGGATGTCGGCGTCGGTGGTGTGGCTCACCACCACGCCCGGCGCCTGGAAGCCCGGCGCCGCCACGCTGGCAAAGCCGTGGCGCTCGGTCAGCGCCCGCACCGCACGCCCCAGGGCAATCTGCTCCTGCCGTACCCGCTCGAAGCCATAGACCTCGGTCTCGGCCATGGTCTGCTGCAGGCGGGTCAGCGCATCGGTGGGCAGGGTGGTGTGGTACGCGTGGCCGCCGCCTTCGTAGGTCTCCATGATCTGCAGCCACTTCTTCAGGTCCATGGCGAAGGTGGTGCTCTGGGTGGCGTCGATGGCCGCCCGCGCACGTTCGCTCAGCATGACCATGGCGCAGCAGGGCGAGCTGCTCCAGCCTTTCTGGGGCGCGCTGATGAGCACGTCCACCCCGGTGGCACGCATGTCCACCCACATGGCGCCGGAGGCGATGCAATCCAGCACGAACAGGCCGCCAGCCGCATGGGTGGCGTCGGCCACGGCCCGCAGGTAGTCGTCGGGCAGGATCATGCCGGCCGAGGTTTCCACATGCGGCGCAAACACCACGGCCGGCTTCTCGCGCGCGATGGTGGCCACCACCTCGTCGATCGGTGCCGGCACCCAGGGGGCCTGGGCATCGGTGCGGCCATCGGCACGCCGGGCCTTGAGCACCGTGTGGCTCGCGGGAATGGCGCCCATGTCGAAGATCTGGGTCCAGCGGTAACTGAACCAGCCGTTGCGCAGCACCAGCGCATGGCGGCCGGTGGCGAACTGCCGGGCCACCGATTCCATGCCGAAGGTGCCGCTGCCGGGCACCAGCACCGCCGAGTGCGCGCCGTACACCGACTTCAGCATGCGGCCGATGTCGGTCATCACGCGCTGGAAGCGCTGGGACATGTGGTTGAGGGCGCGGTCGGTGTAGACCACCGAGAACTCGTACAGGCCGTCGGGGTCGACGTCGGGCAGCAGGCCGGGCATGGCGTGTCTCCTGGCTGGGGTCAATCGGGGTGGTGGCCCCGTGCGGCTGCGTTGGCCGCGCGGCGGGAGGGGCAGGGTAGCACAGCCACCCTGCCGGCGCCATGTCAGCGCCCGCGCCGAACCCGCAGGATCTCGTCCAGGATCAGCGCGATGGCCCCGATGGTGATGGCCACATCCGCGATGTTGAACGACGGGAAATGACCACCCCGGAACAGCGGCGAGAGGAAGTCGAAGTGGAAGTCCAGCCAGTCCACCACATAACCGTGGATCAGCCGGTCGATCACGTTGCCCACCGCACCGCCCAGGATGCACGACAGCGCAAACGCAAACAGTTTCTGGCCCGGGTGCGAGCGCAGCATCCAGACGATGAAGATGGTGGCCGCGATGCCGATGGCGGTGAAGAACCAGCGCTGCCAGCCCCCGGCGCCCGCCAGGAAGGAGAAGGCCGCTCCGTGGTTGTGCACCCTCACCACATTGAAGAACGAGGTGATGCGGGTGCTGTCGCCCAGCTGGTAGTAGCCCAGGATCAGCACCTTGGTGAACTGGTCGGCCAGGAAGATGGCCAGGGCCAGGCCCAGCCAGGGCCACAGCCCGGCGCTCGATCCCTTGGCTGCACCGCGCGCCATCAGGCCACCGTGCGGGTTTCGCCCGCGCCGAACAGGTTGCTGGTGCAGCGGCCGCAGATGCCGGGGTGCGCCGGGTCGTGGCCTACGTCATCGCGGTAGTGCCAGCAGCGCTCGCACTTGGTGGCGGCCGACGGCGTGACCTCGATCACCACGCCCGAGCCTTCCTCGCGCACCAGCAGCGCCTGCGAGGTGATGAGCACGAACTTCAGGTCGCCGCCCAGGCTGTGCAGCGCATCGAACACGGCGCCCGAGGTCTTGATCACGATTTCGGCCTGCAGCGACGAGCCCACCTCGCCGGCCACCCGGCGCTCCTCGATCTTCTTGTTGACCAGCTCGCGCACCTGCAGCACCTCGCCCCATTTGGCCAGCAGGGCTTCATCGGGGGCAGGCAGTTCGGCAAAGGTCTCGAAGAAGATCGAGCCCTGGTTCTTCGCGCCCGCCAGCACCGGCCAGGCTTCCTCGGCGGTGAAGCTCAGGAAGGGCGCCATCCAGCGCAGCATGGCGTGGGTGATCTGGTGCAGGGCGGTCTGGGCGCTGCGGCGGGCATGGCTGCCGGGCGCGGTGGTGTAGAGCCGGTCCTTGAGCACGTCGAGGTAGAAGGCGCCCAGGTCTTCCGAGCAGTACACCTGCAGCTTGGCCACCACCGGGTGGAATTCGTAGCAGTCGAAGTGCGAGCGCACCTCGGCCTGCATCTGCGCGGCGCGGGCCAGGGCGTAGCGGTCGATCTCCAGCAGCTGATCCAGCGGCACGGCGTGGGTGGCGGCGTCGAAGTCGGACAGGTTGGCCAGCAGGAAGCGCAGCGTGTTGCGGATGCGGCGGTAGGCGTCCACCACGCGGGCCAGGATCTTGTCATCGATATTGAGGTCGCCTGAGTAGTCGGTCGATGCCACCCACAGCCGGACGATCTCGGCGCCCAGCTTGCTGGTGACCGACTGCGGCTCCACCGTGTTGCCCAGGCTCTTGCTCATCTTGCGGCCCTGGCCGTCGGTGGCAAAGCCGTGGGTGAGCAGGCCCTTGTAGGGCGCGCGGTCGAACAGGGCGCAGCCCAGCAGCAGCGAGCTGTGGAACCAGCCCCGGTGCTGGTCGTGGCCTTCCAGGTACAGGTCGGCCTCGGGGCCCTGGGCATGGGCCGCGCCGTTGGGGTAGGCCTGCGCATGCGAGCCGCGCAGCACATGCCAGAAGGTGGACCCGGAGTCGAACCAGACCTCCAGGATGTCGGTGCTCTTGGTGTAGTGGGGTGCGTCGGCAGCGCCCAGGATCTCTTCGGTGGTCACGCGGCTCCAGGCCTCGATGCCGCCTTTCTCGACGATGTCGGCGGCCTGGTCGAGGATCTCCATGGTGCGCGGGTGCAGCTCGCCGCTGTCCTTGTGCAGGAAGAAGGGCACCGGCACGCCCCAGCTGCGCTGGCGCGAGATGCACCAGTCGGGCCGGTTGGCGATCATGTCGCGCAGGCGGGCGCGGCCGTTCTCGGGGTAGAAGGCTGTCTGGTCGATGGCGTCCAGGGCCAGCTGGCGCAGGGTGCGCGGTGCCTTGTCTTTCGTGAAGACGCCCTGGCCCTCGTCCATGCGGATGAACCACTGCGCCGCGGCGCGGTAGATCACCGGCGTCTTGTGGCGCCAGCAATGCGGATAGCTGTGGGTGATGGCCTGGGTGGCCATCAGGCGTCCGTGCTCGCGCAGCGTCTCGATGATGACCGGACAGGCCTTCCAGATGTGCTGGCCGCCGAACAGGGGCAGCTCGTCGGTGTAGACGCCGTTGCCCTGCACCGGGTTGAGGATGTCGTCGATGGCCATGCCGTGGGCCACGCAGCTGTTGAAGTCGTCCACGCCGTAGGCAGGGGACGAGTGCACGATGCCGGTGCCGTCGCTGTCGCTCACATATTCGGCCAGGAACAGCGGCGACATGCGCCGGTAGCTGTACTTGCCGCTGCCGCTCTCCATGTCGTGCAGCGGATGGCGGAACACCTGGCCGCGCAGGGCCTCGCCTTTGGCGGTGGCCAGCACGGTGCCTTCCAGGCCGTAACGCTCCAGGCATTTCTCGACCAGGCTGGCACCCAGCAGCAGCACGCCGCGTGGCGAGTCCACCAGCGCGTATTCCAGCTCGGGGTGGGCGTTGAGCGCCTGGTTGGCCGGAATGGTCCATGCGGTGGTGGTCCAGATCACGGCGAAAGCCGGCTTGCCGGCGGGCAGCGCGCTCAGTCCGAAGGCGCGGGCCAGTCCGGCTGCATCGTTCGACTCGAAGGCCACGTCCAGCGTGTCGCTCTTCTTGTCGGCGTATTCGATCTCGAATTCGGCCAGTGAGCTGCCGCAGTCGAAGCACCAGTACACCGGCTTGAGGCCCCGGTACACGAAGCCGCGTTCGATGACCCGCTTGAACGCGCGGATTTGACCCGCTTCGTTGGCCGGGTCCATGGTGCGGTAGGGGCGCTCCCAGTCGCCCAGCACGCCCAGGCGCTTGAAGTCCTCGCGCTGCTGGGCGATCTGCTCGGTGGCGTAGGCGCGGCTTTTGGCCTGCATGTCGTCGCGGCCCAGGTTGCGGCCATGCAGCTTCTCGATGGCGTTCTCGATCGGCAGCCCGTGGCAGTCCCAGCCGGGGATGTACTGGGCATCGAAGCCGGCCAGCTGCTTGCTCTTGACGATCATGTCCTTGAGCACCTTGTTCAGCGCGTGCCCGATGTGCAGCTTGCCGTTGGCATACGGCGGGCCGTCGTGCAGCACGAACAGGGGCGCTCCTTGCCGGGCGTCGCGCAGGCGGCGGTAGAGGCCGCTCTCGTTCCAGTCCTTCACCCAGCCGGGTTCGCGCTTGGGCAGGTCGCCCCGCATGGGAAAGGGCGTCTCCAGCAGGTTGACGGGGTAGGCGTTGGGGGTCGTGTCGGACATGGCGGGCGGCTCGGTGGTGGCTTCGACAGGCTCAGCCCGAACAGGTGTCGGGTAGGGGGGATGGGGAAGGGCTCCGTTCGCCCTGGGCCTGTCGAAGGGCGGCGACCGGTGAGGCGGACAGCCTCAAATTCGGTCGCGGGTGGTCTGCCGGTGGGTCTGCGTGTGCAGCGAAGCAAAGAACGCACGTGCGTCGTCGCAGTCGCGAGCGATGCCCCGGGTGAGGGCATCCAGACTGTCGTACTTGAGCTCGTCGTGCAGTTTGTGCAGCAGTTCCACGCGGACAATTTTACCGTAGGCCTCCCCGCCGGGCAGGCGGCTGGCCAGCTCCGCCGGCCACTCCAGGCAATGGGTTTCGAGCAGCACGCGCCCGCCATTGACGTCGTCCGGGTCGAGCGACGGTCGCACGCCCAGGTTGGCCACGCCGGGCAGCGGTGTGTCCCACAGGCCGTGCACATGGACCGCAAAGATGCCGCTGGCGGCCGGCTTCCAGTGCGAGAAGCGCAGGTTGAGGGTGCGGAAGCCGTCGCGGGCGCCGGGGCTGCTTTCCCCCAGCTCGCGGCCCAGCTTGCGGCCGTGCACCACATGGCCGCTGATGGCGTAGGGCCGACCCAGCAGGGCGGCGGCGTCCTGCATCCGGCCCTGGGCCAGCGCCTCTCGCACCGCCGAACTGGACACCCGCAGGCCGTGCACCTCGTAGCTCTGCATGCGGGCCACATCGAAGCCCAGGCGCGAGCCGGCGGCGTCCAGCATGGCGTAGTCGCCGGCACGCCGGGCGCCGAAGCGGAAGTCGTCTCCCACCAGCACATAACGCACGCCCAGCGCGCCCACCAGCGTGTCTTGGATGAAGGCTTCCGGGCTCTGCGACGCCAGCCGTTCGTTGAAGGGCAGCACCACGCATTGGTCAACGCCGCAGCGCCCCAGCTCTTCCAGCTTGTCGCGCAGGGTAGCGATGCGGGCCGGTGCCAGTTCGGGCTTGCGCTGCTCGGCGGCAAAGAAGTCGCGCGGGTGCGGCTCGAAGGTCATGACGCAGGTGGGCACGCCCCGGTGCCGGGCCTCGCTCTGCAGCAGGGCCAGCATGGCCTGGTGCCCGCGGTGGACACCATCGAAGTTGCCGATGGTCAGGGCACAGGCACCGGGCAGGGCGGGAGCGCCGTTCGGGCGGTTCCAGAGGCCGCGGATGATCTTCATGCAGTGGGGCTGGTAGGTTCTGGGGACAACGGCTGGCCGTCATCAAAGCTTGCTATATTGGCACAGGAAAACGCATGCCCCCGGGGGAAGTGCCTCCGGAGCGGTTCGGTGACTCGTTGCACGAAGGAGCCCGTTTTGAAGGTCTTGAAGCTCTCCGCCCAAGGTCTGCCCCAGTCCTGGATCAGCCTGGAAGAGGCAGTGCTGCATTACGCGGCGGATGAAGTGCGCTGGGAAATGGGGGCCGAGATCGCGGTCTTCCACGGCGGGCATAACGCTATCACCGGCCGGCAGTCGATCATCACGGTCAACTCCATCATCGGCACCCAGGGCGTGCCCCGCATCAATCCCTTCGACCTGCGACCCACGCTGACCAACAGCAAGCTGTTTGCCCGGGACCGCAACGTGTGTGCCTACTGCGGCGACCATTTCCACGAAGACGAGCTCACCCGCGAGCACATCCAGCCGCTGGGCCAGAAGGGCAGGGACTCCTGGATGAACGTGGTCACGGCCTGCAAGTCGTGCAACCACCGCAAGGGCAACCGCACGCCCGAACAGGCCCACATGCCGCTGCTGTACGCGCCGTATGTGCCCAGCCTGTGGGAGGACTTCATCCTGCGCAACCGCCGCATCCTGGCGGACCAGATGGAGTTTCTGATGTCCCACCTGCCCAAGACCTCCCGTCTGCACGCCTAGGACGCACGGACGGGGCGGGTCAAGGGCATTGCCCGATCAGGCAAACACGCCGGCGGTTTCGGTCATCCGGCCGGACACCTCGCCCAGATGGTGCAGGGTGTCGCCGAAGGTCATCTCCAGCTGGGTGAGCTTCTTGAAGCAGTGGCTGACGATGTACTCGTCGGTCACGCCGATGCCGCCGTGCAGCTGCACCGCCTGCTGGCCCACGAAGCGCATCGACTGGCCCAGCTGCACCTTGGCGCGTGCGATGGCCGAGCGGCGCTCGGCGGTGGGGGTGTTGAGCTTGAGGCTGGCGTAGTAGCTCATGGAGCGCGCCAGCTCCAGCTGCATCTTCATGTCGGCCACCCGGTGGCGCAGGGCCTGGAAGGAGGCGATGGTGGTGTTGAACTGCTTGCGCGCGTTCATATAGTCCACCGTGATGGCCAGGGTCTTGTCCATCACGCCCACGGCCTCGGCGCAGACGGCGGCGGTGCCCACGTCGACCGCATGCTCCAGCGCGGTCAGCCCGTCGCGGGTGATCAGATGGCCGGTGGCGCCGTCGAGGTGCAGGTCACCCGCACGGCTGCCGTCCTGGGTGTGGTGGCCGGTGGTGCGCACACCATTGGCGCCGGCTTCCACCAGGAACAGGGCGATCTGCCCGTCCAGTTGCGCCGGCACGATGAAGGCGCTGGCCTGGTCGGCCACCGGCACCAGGTTCTTGGTGCCGCGCAGGGTGAATGCGCTGCCGGCCGCGGTGGCGGTGGTGCCGCAGCGGTCCAGGCGGTAGCGGGCACCGCGTTCCTGCTGGGCCAGCACCACCAGGGCTTCGCCACCGGCGATGCGGGGCAGCCAGGCGGATTGCAGATCGGTGCCGGCATAGCCCTGCAGAACGGCGCTGGCGATCAATGTCTGGCCCAAGGGTTCGAGCACCATGCCGCGGCCCAGCTCTTCCATGACCACCATGGCCTCGACCGGGCCCATGCCCAGACCACCATGATCGTCGCTCACATACAGGCCCGCCAGGCCCAGCCCGGCGAGCTCGCCGTAGGCTTCGGCCGAGTAACCACCACCGTCCACGATGGCACGGCGGCGTTCGAAGTCATAACCCTTCTCGACCCATTTCTGCACCGCGTCGCGCAGCGCGACCTGGTCTTCGGAAAAATCGAAATCCATGGATGTCTCCTGATCAGCCGAGCACGGTCTGCGCGACGATGTTGCGCTGCACCTCGTTCGATCCGCCGTAGATCGTGGTCTTGCGCATGTTGAAGTAGGTGGAGGCCAGCGGTGCGTTGGCCAGCGTGCCGCCAGGGAAGTCGCCCTGCCAGCCGGCTTCCATGGCCTCGAAGATGAAGGGCAGGCTGTAGGGGCCGGCGGCCAGCATCATGAGTTCGGTGTAGCGCTGCTGGATCTCGCTGCCGCGGATCTTGAGCAGGCCGGCGATGTCCAGCGAGCTCTTTCCGGCCTTCTCGGCCGACAGCACGCGCAGCACCATCATCTCCAGCGCCACCACGTCGACCTCGAGCAGGGCGATCTGGTCGCGGAAGCGGCTGTCTTCCCACACGCCCTCGGCCTTGGCGATGCGCTTGAGGCGCTCCAGTTCGCGCTTGGCCCGGTTCACGTCGGCGATGTTGGTGCGCTCGTGACCCAGCAGGTATTTGGCGTAGGTCCAGCCCTGGTTCTCCTCACCCACCAGGTTTTCGGCCGGCACTTCGACGTTGTCGAACCAGACCTCGTTGACCTCGCACTCGCCGTCCAGCAACTTGATCGGGCGCACGGTCACGCCGGGCGACTTCATGTCGATCAGCAGGAAGCTGATGCCGGTCTGTGGCTTGCCTTCGGTGCTGGTGCGCACCAGGCAGAAAATCCATTCGCCGTACTGGCCCAGGGTGGTCCAGGTCTTCTGGCCGTTGACGATGTACTTGTCGCCCTTGCGTTCGGCACGGCACTTGAGCGAGGCCAGGTCGGAGCCCGAACCCGGTTCGCTGTAGCCCTGGCTCCACCACACCTCGCCGCTGGCGATGCCCGGCAGGTGGCGTTCCTGCTGTTCCTTGTTGCCGAACGCCATGATGACCGGAGCCACCATCACCGGGCCGAAGGGCACCACGCGGGGGGCGCCGGCCAAGGCACATTCCTCTTCGAACAGGTGGCGCTGCACCGCGTTCCAGCCCGGACCGCCGAACTGCTTCGGCCAGTTCCAGCCCAGCCAGCCTTTCTTGCCCAGGATCTTCGCCCAGCGCTGCATGTCGTCGCGCGACAGGCGCAGGGCGTTGTGCACCTTGTGGGCGATGTCGGCCGGCAGGTTGTCCCTGACCCAGCCACGGATCTCTTCGCGAAACGCCTGCTCTTCCGGCGTGAAGGCCAAATCCATCGGATGTCTCCTGTTCAGGCCCCGCAAGGTGGGGCGATGTGATACCGGGGACAGTTTCGCACGGGCGTTCGATTCCGTCCTGTCCGGGCTGCGACAAAACCGACCCCCCGGGCCGGCTTATTACACTCCCGGCCCATGTCTGCCGTCGACCAACCCATCGTCATCCTCATCTCGGGCAGCGGCTCGAACATGGCCGCCCTGGTCGAAGCCTCGAAGCAGCGCTGCTGGGCGCAGCGCTGGGGAGGGCGTGTGGTGGCGGTCATCAGCAACCGGCCGGACGCCCCCGGCCTGACCTGGGCCCGGGAGCAGGGACTGGCCACGGCGGTGGTGGACCACCGCCAGCACGACGGCCGGGAGGCCTTCGATGCCGCGCTGATGCAGGCCATCGACGCCCACCGCCCGGCCCTGGTGCTGCTGGCCGGTTTCATGCGCATCCTCACGCCCGGCTTCGTGGCGCATTACGAGGGACGGC
Source organism: Allobosea thiooxidans (assembly GCA_943370825.1). Classification (GTDB taxonomy): domain Bacteria; phylum Pseudomonadota; class Gammaproteobacteria; order Burkholderiales; family Burkholderiaceae_C; genus Hydrogenophaga. The sequence continues at coordinate 239,879 of CALRSR020000001.1, forward strand.
TGGTCAACATCCACCCCAGCCTGCTGCCGGCGTTTCCGGGCCTCAAGACCCACCAGCGCGCCATCGAGATGGGCTGCCGCTTTGCCGGCGCCACGGTGCACCGCGTCACCGCCGAACTCGACCACGGCGAGATCCTGGCCCAGGCCGTGGTGCCGGTGCTGCCGGACGACACGCCCGAGCGGCTGGCCGAGCGCGTGCTCAGCCAGGAGCACCGCATCTACCCGGAGGCGGTGGAGCGGCTGCTCAGCGCCTGATGGCGGTCACATCGATTTCGCAAAGACCAGACCGGCGTGTTCCCGCATGGCGTGGAACTTGATCTTGGGCCAGTTGCCTTCGACCGCGCGCAGCGTGGCCATGTGGTCCAGCAGCACGGTGGGGGCGTCCACCGCGTCCAGCGCCACCCGGTGGGCGTTGGCGTCGATGAAGCGTTTGAGTTCCTGCTCGCCGCCGTCTTCCGGGGCGCAGGTCACCCAGCGCGCCACGTTGTACGAACTGCCGGTGATGCGGGCCTTGACGCCGTATTCATGCTCCAGCCGGTGGGCCACCACCTCGAACTGCAGCTGACCCACAGCCCCCAGCAGCAGCACGCTGCCGGCCACCGGGCGGAACACCTGGATCGCGCCTTCCTCACCCAGCTGGGTCAGGCCGGCGCGCAGCTGCTTGGTGCGCAGCGGGTCGGCCACTTCCACGCTGCGGATGATCTCGGGCGCAAAGAAGGGCAAGCCGGTGAACTGCAGGCTCTCGCCCTCGGTGAGGGTGTCGCCCAGCTGCAGCACGCCGTGGTTGGGGATGCCGATGATGTCGCCGGCAAAGGCTTCGTCCAGCAGCTCGCGGCGCTGGCTCAGGAAGCTCACCACGGTGTTGGGGCGCAGTTCCTTGCCGCTGCGCACCACCTTCAGGCGCATGCCGCGCTCGAAGTGACCGCTGGCCACCCGCACGAAGGCGATGCGGTCGCGGTGCGCCGGGTCCATGTTGGCCTGGATCTTGAACACCACACCGGTGAACTTGGGCTCCACCGGTTCCACCACGCGCTGGATGGCCGGGCGCTCGGCCGGCGGCGGGGCCAGATCCACCAGCGCGTCCAGCACCTCGCGCACACCGAAGTTGTTGACCGCCGAGCCGAACAGCATGGGCGTCTGGGTGCCGGACAGGAAGGCCTCCTTGTCGAAGGCCGGTGAGGCGCCTTCGACCAGCTCCAGCTCGTCCTTGGCGGTGCTCCATTCCATGCCGAAGCGCTGGGCGCTTTCGGCATTGTCGAGCCCGACCAGCACCTCCTCGTCGCCACCGCGCCGGTCCTCGCCGGCCGAGAACACGCGCATGCGGTCCTCGCGCCGGTCGTACACGCCGCGGAACATCTTGCCCATGCCCACCGGCCAGGTGAAGGGCACCACCGTCATGCCGAGCTCGCGCTCGATCTCGTCCATCAGGTCCAGCGGGGCCTTGACCTCGCGGTCCATCTTGTTGATGAAGGTCAGGATGGGCGTATTGCGCGCCCGGCAGACCTGCAGCAGACGCCGGGTCTGCGGCTCCACGCCGTTGCCGGCGTCGATCACCATGAGCGCGGCGTCCACCGCGGTCAGCACGCGGTAGGTGTCCTCGGAGAAGTCCTGGTGGCCCGGGGTGTCGAGCAGGTTGATGACGCAGTCGCGGTACTCCATCTGCATCACCGAGCTGGCCACCGAGATGCCGCGCTGCTTCTCGATCTCCATCCAGTCGGAGGTGGCATGGCGTGCGGCCTTGCGGGCCTTGACCGAGCCGGCGATGTTGATGGCGCCGGAGAACAGCAGCAGCTTCTCGGTCAGCGTGGTCTTGCCGGCGTCGGGGTGGGAGATGATGGCGAAGGTGCGGCGGCGGCGCACCTGATCGGAAATGTCAGGCATAGCCCGCGATTATCGGTCCCGGCCCCCGATGCCACCGGCCGGCCGCTCCCGCAGCGCGACAATAAGGGGATGCATCCCAAAGCCCTGATTGACGAATGCTCCGCCCTGATGGAGCAGGTATTCCGCTTCGACCACCCGGCCGACGCCGTGCTGGCCCGTTTCTTCCGCGAGAACCGTTCGCTGGGTTCGCGCGAGCGGGCCACCCTGTCCGACACCGTGTATGCCGCCCTGCGCGAGCGCCTGAAGTTCGAGTGGCTGGCCCGCTCAGGCAGCGGCTCCAAGTGGCGCCGACTGGCCATCCTGGGCTTTCCGGGCGATCGCGACTTCCTCAAGAGCGCCTTGTCCGAGCCCGAAAAGGTCTGGCTCGATCAGTGCGCCCGTGCCACCGACGATGATTTCCTCCCCCAGCACCGCCACAACCTGCCCGATTGGCTGGCACAGGCGCTGCAAGCCCAGCTCGGCACCGAATTCGATGCCCTGGTCGCCAGTCTTCTGCAGCCGGCCCCGCTGGACCTGCGGGTCAACAGCCAGAAGGCGCGACGCGAGGCCGTGCTGGCCTCGCTGGAGCAGGCCGGCCTGCAGGGCCAGGCCACTCCGTTCTCCCCCATGGGCATCCGGCTGCAGGGCAAGCCCTCGCTGGCCCGCTGGGACGCCTTCACCCAGGGCGAGGTGGAGGTGCAGGACGAAGGCTCGCAGCTGCTGTCGCTGCTGGTGGCGCCCAAGCGCGGCGAGATGGTGGTGGACTTCTGTGCCGGTGCCGGCGGCAAGACGCTGGCGCTGGGTGCCGCCATGCGCAACAGCGGCCGGCTCTATGCCTTCGACACCTCGGCCCACCGGCTGGACGCGCTCAAGCCCCGGCTGGCCCGCAGCGGCCTGTCCAACGTGCACCCGGTGGCCATTGCCCACGAGCGGGACGACCGGGTCAAGCGGCTGGCCGGCAAGATCGACCGGGTGCTGGTCGACGCGCCGTGCTCCGGTCTGGGCACCCTGCGCCGCAGCCCTGACCTGAAATGGCGACAGACGCCTGAAACGGTGGCCGCCCAGGCCCGGCTGCAGCTGGCCATCCTGACCAGTGCCGCGCGCCTGCTCAAGCCGGGCGGCCGGCTGGTCTATGCCACCTGCAGCCTGCTGCTGGAGGAAAACGAGGCGGTGGCCGAGGCCTTCGCCCAGGCCCATCCGGACTTCTCGGTGCTGCCGGCGGCCCAGTGCCTGGCCTCGGCCCAGGTACCGAGCCCGGAAACGCTCTGTGCAGGAGAAAGTGGTCAATGGCTGCGTTTGTGGCCTCATCGGCATGCAACCGACGGCTTCTTCGCTGCCGTCTGGCAGAAAAAGCCTTGAAAACCCGGCTTTGATCCCACATGGCGGGAAGGGGCCGGGTTCTTGCCTCTTTTCGGTTGGTGATTTGAACCCCCGCACCTAAAATCGGGTCCCATGCGAGCGCCCCTGTCCGGCGCTCCCGGCGCACGCCTTGTTCCCTGGACAGTCTCTTAGGACTTCAATGATTGCTTCCGATTCCGGCTTGTTCACCACCCTCCACGATGGTCTGGTGAACTTCCTCAGCAACGGCATCACCGGCGCGAGCTGGTGGCAGGTGCTGATCGTGGCACTGGTGTTCACCCACATCACCATCGCCAGCGTCACCATCTACCTGCACCGCCATTCGGCGCACCGTTCGCTGGACCTGCACCCCATTCCTTCGCATTTCTTCCGCTTCTGGCTCTGGCTGACCACCGGCATGGTCACCAAGGAGTGGACCGCCATCCACCGCAAGCACCACGCCAAGTGCGAGCACGAAGGCGATCCGCACAGCCCGGTGGTGTTCGGCATCAAGAAGGTCTTCTTCGAAGGCGCGGAGCTCTACCGCGCCGAGGCCAAGAACCAGGAAACCCTGGACCGCTACGGCCACAACACCCCCAACGACTGGGTCGAGCGCCACATCTACACCGGCCGTTCGCGTCTGGGCGTGAGCCTGATGCTCATCATCAACGTGTCGCTGTTCGGCTCCCTGGGCCTGAGCGTGTGGGCGCTCCAGATGGCCTGGATTCCGATCACGGCTGCCGGCATCATCAACGGCATCGGCCACTGGTGGGGCTACCGCAACTTCGAGGCGGCCGACGCCAGCACCAACATCTCGCCCTGGGGCATCATCATCGGCGGCGAGGAGCTGCACAACAACCACCACACCTACCCGACCTCGGCCAAGCTCTCGGTCAAGCCCTACGAGTTCGACATCGGCTGGATGTACATCAGCATCCTCAAGTCCATGGGTCTGGCCTCGGTCAAGAAGGTGGCCCCGCGCATGGCCTTCGGCGAGGTGAAGCCGGTGGCCGACGAGAAGACGCTGGAAGCCATCATCGCCAACCGTTATGAGGTGATGGCCGGCTACGCCCGCGAGATGCGCGCTGCCTGCCAGCGCGAACTGGAATCGCTTCAGGCCCGCAGCAGCGATGCATCCCTGATGCAGGCCGCCCGCCGCTGGCTGCACCGCGACGATGACAAGGTGCCGGCCGAGATCAAGCCGCAACTGGCCCAGGTTCGGGCCGAGCACCCGGTGCTCGACAAGATGGTCACCATGCGAGAGGAGCTGCGTGCGCTGTGGTCCAGCACCACCTCGACCCGCGAACAGCTGGCCATCGACCTGCAGGCCTGGTGCCGACGGGCCGAGGAGAGCGGCATTGCTGCCCTGCGTGACTTCTCCATCCGTCTGCGCTCGGCCCACGCCTGACGCGCCGCCACTCCCGGGCGTGCAGCCCGGGCAGGCAACAAAAAACCCGCTGGATCACAGCGGGTTTTTTGTTGGGGTCTGCCGAATCACTTCAGCTTGACTTCCTTGTAGTCGACATGCTTGCGAGCGACCGGATCAAATTTCTTGATCAGCATCTTCTCGGGCGTGGTCTTCTTGTTCTTGTCGGTGGTGTAGAAGTGGCCGGTACCCGCAGTGGATTCCAGCTTGATCTTTTCGCGTCCGCCTTTGGCTGCCATGTTGGTTCTCCTTCAGCGATCAGGCCTGGCCGCGCGCGCGCAGGTCGGCGAGCACAGCATCGATACCGTTCTTGTCGATCAGGCGCAGGGCAGCGCCCGACACCCGCAGACGAACCCAGCGGTTCTCGCTCTCGACCCAGAAACGGCGGTATTGCAGGTTCGGCAGGAACCGGCGCTTGGTTTTGTTGTTGGCGTGGGAAACGTTGTTTCCCACCATGGGCTTCTTGCCCGTTACGTCGCAGACGCGTGCCATGTGGACACTCCGATCGATCAAACAGCCGGCACACAGGGTGCATGACGCATCTGTGCAGCGCCGGCCTCACCTCGCCATGGATGGGTGGCGGTAACCCATGAAGGCCATCGGCTGGATCCAGGAGCCGGGGCCCCTGGGCCTTGGTGGCCCTCGATCGCGAGTTCCCGGCAGGCCGGAAACTTCAGCAAAGCCTGCGATTATAACCATGCACTTCCCGCCCGCCCAACCGGGTGGGTGCGAGGGCCGGATCAGCCGGCCTGTTGCTCCAGGTAACGCTGGGCGTCCAGAGCGGCCATGCAGCCGGTGCCGGCGCTGGTGATGGCCTGGCGGTAGACGTGGTCCTGCACGTCGCCGGCAGCGAACACCCCAGGCACGCTGGTCATGGTGGCCATGCCCTGCAGGCCGGAACGGGTGACGATGTAGCCGTCCTTCATCTCCAGCTGGCCCTGGAAGATGTCGGTGTTGGGCTGGTGGCCGATGGCGATGAAGCAGCCTTTGACTGCCACCTCTTCGGTCGTGCCGGTCTGCACGTTGCGCAGGCGCATGCCGGTCACGCCGGTCTGGTCGCCCAGCACCTCGTCCAGCGTGCTGTGCAGCTTGAGCTCGATCTTGCCGGCCTTCACCTTCTCCATCAGCTTGTCGACCATGATGGCCTCGGCCTTGAAGGTGTCGCGGCGGTGCACCAGGTACACCTTGCTGGCGATGTTGGAGAGGTACAGCGCCTCTTCCACGGCGGTGTTGCCGCCGCCCACCACGCTGCAGACCTCGTTGCGGTAGAAGAAGCCGTCGCAGGTGGCGCAGCCGGACACACCCTTGCCCATGAAGGCGGCTTCCGACGGCAGGCCCAGGTACTTGGCCGAGGCGCCGGTGGCGATGATCAGGGCGTCGCAGCTGTATTCACCGCTGTCGCCCTTGAGGACGAAGGGGCGGCGTGAGAAGTCGACCGCATTGATGTGGTCGAACACCATCTCGGTCTTGAAGCGCTCGGCATGGGCCTGGAAGCGCTGCATCAGATCCGGGCCCTGCACGCCCTGGGCGTCGGCCGGCCAGTTGTCCACGTCGGTGGTGGTCATGAGCTGGCCACCCTGCGCGATGCCGGTGATCAGCACCGGGTTGAGGTTGGCGCGGGCGGCGTACACGGCGGCGGTGTAGCCGGCAGGGCCGGAACCCAGGATCAGGACTTTGGCGTGTTTCATATGGCACAAGCCCCAACTGGATGACGGGGCATTTGGTTTAGAGTTGGCGGGGAGTCGATTGCTGGCGCTGCGCGCGCACTGCTTGCGCTGCGCCACCCCTGCGGAATTGTAGGGAAGCTGTCCCGGGCCTCGGGTCGTCAGCCGGAATACACGCATGTCCATCCTGTCCAATCTCGACCTCATCCGCCGCGTGCCCCTGTTCTCGTCATTGACGCCCGCACAGGCCGAGGCCATTGCCGATGCGGTGGTCAAGCGCCGCTTCAAGCGTGGGGAATGCATCGTGGAGCAGGGCAAGAAATCGAACTGTCTGGCCATCGTGCTGACCGGGCGTGCACGGGTGGTGACCACCGACAGCCGCGGACGCGAAGTGATCCTGGCCACCATGAACCCGGGCGACTATGTGGGCGAGATGAGCCTGATCGACAACCAGCCGCATTCGGCCACGGTGCGCTGCGAGGTGCAGACCGATGCGCTGATCCTGGGGCGGGCCGAGTTTGCGCGCTGCCTGCCGGAGAACTCGTCGATGGCCTATGCCGTCATGAAGGGTCTGGTCCAGCGCCTGCGCCATGCCGATCGCAAGATCGAGTCGCTGGCGCTGATGGATGTGTATGGCCGCGTGGCCCGCGCGCTGCTGGAGTTTGCCCAGCCGGACAAGGACGGCCAGCTGGTCATCAAGGACCGGGTGTCGCGCCAGGACGTGGCCAAGATGATCGGCGCATCGCGCGAGATGGTCAGCCGCGTCATGAAGGACCTGGAAGATCGCGGCTTCATCGAGGTCACCGAGACCGGGGCGACCATCGTCAAGGAACGCCTCACCGCGCTGGGTTGACAGCGCCGTGAGAGTCGTTCCCGGGCCGGCGACGCTTCCTCGCTGGGGTAAGCTCGTCGCCCGCCTCCGATATTGCGAATGACGTACTCACTCAACACCCTCAATGCCGACCGGGCCCGACGTGCGCCGTCCGGCCTGTCCCGGTTCACCCAGGAAATCGGTCTGGTGCTCGGTGCGGCGGGATTGCTGTTCTGGTTGCTCGCGCTGTTGAGCCACTCGCTGGCCGACCCGGCCTGGAGCACCACCGGCCAGCACGCCGAGGTGAGCAACTGGGCCGGCCGCGCCGGTGCCATCCTGTCCGACGCCAGCTATTACCTGTTCGGCTTCTCGGTGTGGGTGCTGTTCGCCGCCGGCGTGCGGGCCTGGCTGTCGTCGCTGGCGGGCTGGTTGCGCAGCAGCCGCGAGGAACCTGCACCGCGCGAGCCGGAGCCGGCCCGCTGGTGGCAGCGTCCTGCAGCCCGCCGGGCCGGTGACTGGGCGGCGCTGGTGCTGCTGATGTGCGCCTGTGCGGTGCTGGAATGGAGCCGCCTGCACCGCTGGGAGGCTTCTCTGCCGGACCATGCCGGCGGTGTGATCGGCATGCTCCTGGGCCAGCCGGCCCTGCGCTGGCTCGGGTTCACCGGTTCGGCGCTGGCCATGCTGGCGCTGGTGGTGATCTGCCTGCCGGTGGTGTTCCGCTTCTCGTGGGGCCACTGGGCCGAGCTGGTCGGCGCCACGCTGGAGGGCTGGTTCCAGGCCCGCCGCGAGAAGCGCGAGGCGGTGGAAGACCAGCGCATCGGCGAGAAGGCGGCGCGCGAGCGGGAAGAGGTGGTCAAGGTCGAACGGGTCGAGATCGAGGAGCACCATCCGGTGCCGGTGGTGATCGAGCCGATGCCGGTGGAGGTGCCCCAGAGCGACCGGGTGGCCAAGGAGCGGCAGAAGCCGCTGTTCACCGAGCTGCCCGACAGCAAGCTGCCGCAGGTGGACCTGCTGGACGCCGCACCGGGCCAGCAGGCCAGTGTCGATCCGCAGACGCTGGAGATGACCAGCCGGCTGATCGAGAAGAAGCTCAAGGACTTCGGCGTGGAGGTGAGGGTGGTGGCCGCTGCCCCCGGCCCGGTGATCACCCGCTATGAGATCGAGCCGGCCACCGGCGTGAAGGGTTCGCAGATCGTGAACCTGGGCCGTGACCTGGCGCGTTCGCTCTCGCTGGTGTCCATCCGCGTGATCGAGACCATCCCCGGCAAGAACCTGATGGCGCTGGAGCTGCCCAATGCCAAGCGCCAGACCATCCGCCTCTCCGAGATCCTGGGCTCGTCGGTCTACAACGATGCCAAGAGCCTGCTCACCATGGGCCTGGGCAAGGACATCGGCGGTCAGCCGGTCGTGGCCGATCTGGCCAAGATGCCGCACTGCCTGGTGGCCGGCACCACTGGTTCGGGCAAGTCGGTGGGCATCAACGCCATGATCCTGTCGCTGCTGTACAAGGCCGACCCCAAGGATGTGCGCCTGCTGCTGATCGACCCCAAGATGCTGGAGATGAGCGTCTACGAGGGCATCCCGCATCTGCTGGCGCCGGTGGTGACCGACATGAAGCACGCGGCCAACGGCCTGAACTGGTGCGTGGCCGAAATGGAGAAGCGCTACAAGCTCATGAGCAAGATGGGCGTGCGCAATCTGGCCGGCTTCAACACCAAGATCGACGAGGCCAAGGCCCGGGGCGAGATCATCGGCAACCCGTTCAGCCTCACGCCCGAGCAGCCCGAGCCGCTGGAGCGCCTGCCCTACATCGTGGTGGTCATCGACGAACTGGCCGACCTGATGATGGTGGTGGGCAAGAAGATCGAGGAACTCATCGCCCGGCTCGCCCAGAAGGCCCGGGCGGCCGGCATCCACCTCATCCTGGCCACGCAGCGCCCCAGCGTGGACGTGATCACCGGCCTGATCAAGGCCAACATTCCTACCCGCATCTCGTTCCAGGTGAGCAGCAAGATCGACAGCCGCACCATCCTGGACCAGATGGGCGCCGAGAGCCTGCTGGGCATGGGCGACATGCTCTACATGCCTTCAGGCACGGGCTTCCCGGTGCGGGTGCACGGTGCCTTCGTGAGCGACGACGAGGTGCACCGCGTGGTGGCCTACCTGAAGGAGCAGGGTGGCGAGCCCGACTACATCGAGGGTGTGCTCGATGGCGGTGCGGCCGACGGCGAGGGCGGTGATGTCTTCGGTGAAGGCGGCGGGGGTTCGTCCGGCGAGAAGGATGCGCTCTACGACCAGGCGGTGGAGATCGTGCTCAAGGACCGCAAGGCCAGCATCTCGTACGTGCAGCGCAAGCTCAAGATCGGCTACAACCGCGCAGCCCGCCTGCTGGAAGACATGGAGAACGCCGGCCTGGTCAGCGCCCTGACCAGCAGCGGCCAGCGCGACATCCTGGTGCCCTCGCGCAGCGAGTGAACCTCCTGCAACCAATGCGCAGCGCGCGGGTCTGACGTCCCATGAAAACCCTCCTGACCTTCCTGCTGGCAACGCTGCTGGCCGCCACCGCCCATGCCGACAGCCTGCAGACGCTGGATGCCTTCCTCAAGGAGGTGTCCAGCGGTCGTGCCGGCTTCACCCAGGTGGTCACGTCGCCGCCGCGCAGTGGCGAAGCGAAGCCGCGCACCCGCACCTCCAGTGGCCGTTTCGAATTCCTGCGGCCCGACCGCTTCCGCTTTGAATACGCCAAGCCGTTTCCCCAGACCATCGTGGCCGATGGCCAGACGCTGTGGCTGCACGATGTCGATCTGAACCAGGTGACCGCGCGCAACCAGAAGGCCACGCTGGGCAGCACCCCGGCCGCGCTGGTGGCGGCCGGCGGCAACCTGCAGTCGCTGTCGGCGGCTTTCGACCTGAAGGCCGCGCCCGACGCCGACGGCCTGCAATGGGTCGAAGCCCGTCCCAAGGCCACCGATGGCCAGCTGCGCCTGGTGCGCGTGGGGCTGCGGGGCAAGCAGCTGGCGGTGCTGGACATCGAGGATGGTCTGGGCCAGCGCTCGGTCATCACCTTCGCCGACTGGCAGTCCGGTCCCGGCCTGAGCGCGGCCGACTTCCGCTTTGTGCCGCCGCCCGGGGCCGACGTGATCCGCCCTTGATCGCATGAGACCTGCCCAGCCCCACGTTCCGCTGGCCGAACGCCTGCGGCCCCGCAGCCTGGGCGAGGTGATCGGTCAGCAGCACCTGCTGGGCGAGGGCATGGCGCTGAGGCTGGCGTTCGAATCGGGTCAGCCCCACAGCTGCATCCTCTGGGGGCCGCCCGGTGTGGGCAAGACCACCATCGCGCGCCTGATGGCCGATGCCTTCGACGCCCAGTTCATCACCATCAGCGCGGTGCTGGGCGGTGTGAAGGACATCCGTGAGGCCGTGGAGCAGGCCCAGCTCGCGCGCGACGGGCTGGAGCAGCGCCGCACCATCGTCTTCGTGGACGAGGTTCACCGCTTCAACAAGAGCCAGCAGGACGCTTTTCTGCCCCATGTGGAGTCGGGTCTGTTCACCTTCATCGGCGCCACCACCGAGAACCCGTCCTTCGAGGTGAATTCGGCTCTGCTGTCGCGGGCGGCGGTGTATGTGCTGCAGCCGCTGTCGGAAGACGATCTGCGCCAGATCGTGCAGCGCGCCCAGGCCATCGGAGCGGTGCCGGCAGCCGAGGCCGCCGCTGTGGACAGGCTGATCGCCTATGCCGACGGTGATGCACGCCGTCTGCTCAACACGCTGGAAACGCTGGCCGTGGCGGCCGGGCGCGAGCAGCTGGCCGAGGTGACCGACGCCTGGCTGCTCAAGGTGCTGGGCGAGCGCATGCGCCGCTATGACAAGGGCGGCGAGCAGTTCTACGACACCATCAGCGCGCTGCACAAGAGCGTGCGCGGCTCTGACCCCGATGCTGCCCTGTACTGGCTGGTGCGCATGCTCGACGGTGGGGCCGATCCTCGCTACATGGCGCGGCGGCTCGTCCGCATGGCGGCCGAGGACATCGGCCTGGCGGACCCGCGCGCCCTGCGCCTGGCCCTGGACGCCGCCGAGGTGTACGAGCGCCTGGGCAGCCCCGAGGGCGAGCTGGCGCTGGCCGAGTGCGTGGTCTATCTGGCCGTGGCACCGAAGTCGAACGCGGTCTACAAGGCCTACAACGCGGCGCGGGCCTTCGTGAAGAAGGATGGCACCCGTCCGGTGCCCATGCACCTTCGCAATGCACCCACCCAGCTCATGAAGGACCTCGATTACGGGCGCGGCTACCGTTATGCCCACGATGAGGAGGGCGGATTCGCCGCTGGCGAGAACTACCTGCCCGAGGGCATGGCGCCGCCCGGCTTCTACCAGCCGGTGGAGCGCGGTCTGGAGATCCGCATTGCCGATAAGCTGCGAGAACTCCAGCGGTTGAACCATCAGAAAAACTAATCCATATCCAATCCCTCTTCTGATGCCGAGGAGGGCATAGGGTAAACCCTTGATTCCTCAGGGCAAACCCGCTCAGGTCCCCCAAAAATGGGTCGCTACAATCGCGCACCAACCCGCCCACGGCCTGTACCCAGGACGCCCATGGCGGGTTTTTTGCTAGGTTGAATCAGGGGGCTGCGCATCTTTGCGGCCCTGCCGGTCACAAACACGGAGAACCTTCATGGAAGTTTTGCTTCAGCAGATCATCAATGGTCTGGTGCTGGGCAGCATGTACGCGCTGGTCGCCCTGGGTTACACCATGGTGTACGGCATCATCGGGCTCATCAACTTCGCGCACGGCGACGTGCTCATGGTGGGCGCGCTCACCAGCTGGACCATCATCGGCATCATGCGTGACGCCTCCCCGGGCATGCCGGGCTGGATGGTCCTGGTCATGGCCACCATCATCGCCATGGTGGTCTGCGCGGCGCTCAACTACACCATCGAGAAGCTGGCCTACCGGCCGCTGCGCAGCGCGGCCCGGCTGGCGCCACTGATCACGGCCATCGGCATGTCCCTGCTGTTGCAGACATTCGCCATGATCATCTGGAAGCCCAACCCCAAGTCCTACCCCAACCTGCTGTCCACCGATCCGGTGGCCATCGGTGGCGCGGTGATTTCGGTGACCCAGATCGCCATCCTGGCCACCACCGTGATCACGCTGGCCTTCCTGATGTGGCTGGTCAACCGCACCAACCTGGGTCGCGCCATGCGGGCCACGGCCGAAAACCCGCGCGTGGCGGCCCTGATGGGCATCAAGCCCGACACGGTGATCTCGGCCACCTTCATCATCGGCGCCATGCTGGCGGCGATTGCCGGCGTGATGTGGGCCTCCAACTACGGCAGCGTGCAGCACGCCATGGGCTTCATGCCCGGTCTCAAGGCCTTCGTGGCCGCCGTCATGGGCGGCATCGGCAACCTGGCCGGTGCCGTGGTGGGCGGTGTGGCCCTGGGCCTGATCGAATCGCTGGGTGCCGGTTACCTCGGCAAGCTCACCGGCGGTGTGCTGGGCAGCCAGTACACCGACATCTTTGCCTTCATCGTGCTGGCCATCGTGCTGACCCTGCGCCCCTCGGGCCTGCTGGGCGAGCGTGTGGCCGACCGCGCCTGATCCGGAGGACCTGATCATGATGAACAACCAAACCGGCAAGCTGGTCGTCTTCTTCCTCGCCGCCCTGGCACTGCTGGCCCTGCCGCTGGTGCTGCAGGCCACCGGCAGCAACTCCTGGGTCCGCATCCTGGACATCGCGCTGCTGTACGTGCTGCTGGCCCTGGGCCTGAACATCGTGGTGGGCTACGCCGGCCTGCTCGACCTGGGTTACATCGCCTTCTTCGCGGTGGGGGCCTACATCTTCGCGCTGCTGGGCTCGCCCCACCTGAGCGACACCTTCCCGGCCATCAAGGCCGCCTTCCCCGACGGCATCCACTACAACATCTGGCTGGTGATGATCGTGGCGGCGGTGGTGGCGGGCATCGTCGGCATGATCCTGGGTGCTCCCACGCTCAAGCTGCGCGGTGACTACCTGGCCATCATCACCCTGGGTTTCGGCGAGATCATCCGGATCTTCCTGCTCAACATGGACCGTCCGGTCAACATCACCAACGGCCCCAAGGGCATCAGCCAGATCGACACCATCACCGTGTTCGGCATTGACCTCGGCAAGCGGCTGGAGATCGACCTGTTCGGCTTCAGCTACACCTTCCAGCCGGTCACGCTGTACTACTACCTGTTCCTGTTCTTCGTGGTGCTGGCCATCGTGCTGTCGTACCGCCTGCAGGACTCGCGCATCGGCCGCGCCTGGATGGCCATCCGTGAAGACGAGATCGCTGCCAAGGCCATGGGCCTGAACACCCGCAACCTCAAGCTGCTGGCCTTCGGCATGGGTGCCACCTTCGGAGGCATCTCCGGCGTGCTGTTTGCCTCGTTCCAGCGTTTCGTGTCGCCCGAGTCCTTCTCGCTGATGGAGTCGGTGATGGTGGTGGCCATGGTGGTGCTGGGCGGCATCGGGCACATCCCCGGTGTGGTGCTGGGTGCGCTGCTGCTGGCCGGTCTGCCGGAGCTGCTGCGCCACGTGGCGCATCCGCTCACCGCCATGACCGACGGCCGCCTGGCACCCGAGATCCTGCGCCAGCTGCTGATCGCGCTGGCCATGGTGGTGGTGATGCTGATCCGCCCGAAGGGCTTGTGGCCGGCCCCTGAGCACGGCAAGTCCCTGAACAAGTGAGCGGAGCAACTTCATGAGCGAGACGATTCTCAAAGTCGCCAACGTGTCCAAGCGCTTCGGCGGCCTGCAGGCCCTGAGCGATGTGGGCATCACCATCGAGCGTGGTCAGGTCTACGGCCTGATCGGCCCCAACGGCGCCGGCAAGACCACCTTCTTCAACGTGCTGACCGGTCTCTACACGCCCGACAGCGGCAGCTTCGAGCTGGCCGGCAAGCCCTACCAGCCGACCGCCGTGCACGAAGTGGCCAAGGCCGGCATTGCCCGCACTTTCCAGAACATCCGTCTGTTCGCCGAGATGACTGCCCTGGAAAACGTGATGGTGGGCCGCCATGTGCGCACTTCGTCCGGGCTGATCGGTGCCGTGCTGCGCACCCCGGGGTTCAAGCGCGAGGAAAAGGCCATCACCGACCGCGCCCGCGAGCTGCTGGCTTACGTGGGCATCGAGAAGTTTGCCGACTACAAGTCGCGCACGCTGAGCTACGGTGACCAGCGCCGCCTGGAGATTGCTCGGGCCCTGGCCACCGATCCCCAGCTGATCGCACTCGACGAGCCGGCCGCCGGCATGAACGCCACCGAAAAGGTGCAGCTGCGCGAGCTCATCGACCGCATCCGCAACGACAACCGCACCATCCTGCTCATCGAGCACGACGTCAAGCTGGTGATGGGTCTGTGCGACCGCGTCACCGTGCTGGACTACGGCAAGCAGCTCTCGTCCGGCACGCCGGCCGAAGTGCAGAAGGACCCGAAAGTCATCGAGGCCTATCTGGGCACCGGCGGCCATTGATCGAGGAAGCAGACAACATGGCAAACACCCTCCTGAAAATCAAGGGTCTGAAGGTCTCGTATGGCGGCATCAAGGCCGTCAAGGGCATCGACATGGAAGTGCGCGAAGGCGAGCTGATCTCACTGATCGGCTCCAACGGCGCGGGCAAGACCACCACCATGAAGGCCGTCACCGGCTCGCTGCCCTTCGAGGCCGGCGACGTCGAATACCTGGGTCAGAGCATCAAGGGCAAGGGCGCCTGGGATCTGGTCAAGCAAGGCCTGGCCATGGTGCCGGAAGGCCGTGGCGTGTTCACCCGCATGTCCATCACCGAGAACCTGCAGATGGGCGCCTACATCCGCAAGGACAAGGCCGGCATCGCCGACGACATCGAACGCATGTTCGGCATCTTCCCGCGCCTGCGGGAGCGCAAGGACCAGCTGGCTGGCACCATGTCGGGTGGCGAGCAGCAGATGCTGGCCATGGCACGCGCCCTGATGAGCCAGCCCAAGGTGCTGCTGCTCGACGAGCCCTCCATGGGTCTGTCGCCCATCATGGTCGACAAGATCTTCGAGGTGGTGCGTGATGTGTCCCAGCAAGGCGTGACCATCGTGCTGGTGGAGCAGAACGCCCGCCGCGCGCTGCAGATCGCCGACCGTGGCTATGTGATGGACTCCGGCGAGATCATCATGACCGGCAACGGCCGCGACATGCTGGACGACCCCAAGGTCCGCGCCGCATACCTCGGAGAGTGAGTTCCCAAGTCCAGGGCACCCACGGAACCGGCTCCGCCGGGCCGTAGGGTGCGCCCCCCTTCGAGGGCGCGCGCGCGTCAGCGCGGCGGGGGGTCTCCTTACAATGTTGGGTTGCGCACCGCTGGTGCCCAACCCATTTTTCATTCATGAGCCAAGCACCTTCCACTCCCGCCGCCGAGTCCGCCGCCCCCGTGGCGCACGATGAGAACCAGCTGATCGCCGAACGCCGCGAGAAGCTGCGTGCCCTGCGGGAAGCGCAGCAGCGCGGGGAGGGGGTGGCCTTCCCCAACGACCACAAGCCGTCCGATCGCGCCGAAGACCTGTTCGCCGCCCACGGCGAGACCAGCAAGGAAGACCTGGAGGCGAACCCGGTGCGTGCCAGTGTGGCCGGCCGCATGATGCTCAAGCGGGTCATGGGCAAAGCCAGCTTCGCCACGCTGCAGGACGCCTCGTTCGGCCCGAGCGGCGGCCGCATCCAGATCTACCTGAACAACGACAGCGTGGGCGAGGCGGTGCACAACGCCTTCAAGCACTGGGACATGGGCGACATCGTGGCGGCCGAGGGCGTGCTGTTCCGCACCCGCACCGGGGAGCTCACCATCCACGCCGACCGCATCCGCCTGATCACCAAGAGCCTGCGCCCCTTGCCCGACAAGTTCCATGGCGTGCACGACCAGGAGATCAAGTACCGCCAGCGCTACGTCGACCTCATGACCGACGAGAGCGCGCGCGCCCGCTTCGTGGCCCGCAGCAAGGCCATCTCGGCGCTGCGCAATTTCATGGTCGAGCACGGCTTCCTGGAAGTGGAAACGCCCATGCTGCACCCCATTCCCGGTGGTGCCAACGCGCGGCCGTTCAGCACGCACCACAACGCGCTCGACCAGGAGATGTTCCTGCGCATCGCGCCCGAGCTCTACCTCAAGCGCCTGCTGGTGGGCGGCTTCGAGCGCGTGTTCGAGATCAACCGGAACTTCCGCAACGAAGGCATCAGCGTGCGGCACAACCCGGAATTCACCATGATGGAGTTCTACGCGGCCTACTGGAACTACCGCGACCTCATGGATTTCAACGAGCAGCTGATCCGCCACCTGGTGAAGGTGGTGCGCGGTGAGGGCGAGCTGACCTACCAGGGCCGCGCGGTGGATGTGGACAGCCCGTTCGAACGTCTCACCATCCGCGATGCCATCGTCAAGTACACCGAAGCGGGTGCCGGCGTGGACGACCGCGAATGGCTCATCCCGCAGCTGCGCAAGCTCGGCATGAACGAAGAGAAGCACCAGCTCTCGACCCGCAGCCTGGCCAGCCTGCAGGTGCTGTACTTCGAGGAGAAGGTGGAGTCCCAGCTGTGGAACCCGACCTTCATCATGGACCACCCGACCGAGATCTCGCCGCTGGCCCGCGCCAACGACGCGAAACCCGAAGTCACCGAGCGTTTCGAGCTCTACATCACCGGTCGCGAGTTCGGCAATGCCTTCTCCGAGCTGAACGACGCCGAAGACCAGGCGGCCCGCTTCCAGGCCCAGGTGGCCGCCAAGGACGGTGGCGACGACGAAGCCATGCACTTCGACGCCGACTACATCCGCGCCCTGGAATACGGCATGCCGCCGGCCGGTGGCTGCGGCATCGGCATCGACCGCCTGATGATGCTGCTGACCGACAGCCCCAGCATCCGCGACGTGATCCTGTTCCCCGCGCTGCGCCGGGAGCACTGATCACCCCCGCGCCGCCTGCGGCGTCACCCCCTCAAGGGGGCGATGCCAGCGGCCCGGCGGAGCCGGTTCCGCGGCATCCCTGGTTGGCTCAGTCCGGTTTCAGGCGAATTCGGCCAGGGCTTTGCGCATCTTCTTCATGGCCGCCACTTCGATCTGGCGGATGCGCTCGGCGCTCACGCCGTACTCGGCGGCCAGTTCGTGCAGGGTCATGCCGCCCGAGCCGTCGTCGTTCACCTTGAGCCAGCGCTCGGTGACGATGCGGCGGGAACGGTCATCGAGCTCGCCCATGGCGCGGGCAATGCCTTCGGTGGCCAGCACGTCGCGCTGGGCCGACTCGATCATGGCGGTGGGTTCGTGGTGGGCGTCGGCCAGCCAGGCGATCGGGCCGTAGGTGTCCTCGCCGTCGTCGGTCGGTGACGGGTCGAGGACCACGTCGCCGCCGGCCAGGCGGGTTTCCATTTCGCGCACTTCCTCCGGCTTGACGTTGAGGTCGCGGGCGACCACGTCGATCTCGCTGTCCGACAGAGCCTCGCGGTGGGTGTCGCCATCGGCAGCGCCGGCCCGAAAGCCCTGCTTCATGGAGCGCAGGTTGAAGAACAGCTTGCGCTGGGCCTTGGTGGTGGCCAGCTTGACCATGCGCCAGTTCTTCAGGATGTATTCGTGGATCTCGGCCTTGATCCAGTGCATGGCGTAGCTCACCAGCCGCACGCCCTGATCGGGGTCAAAACGCTTGACGGCCTTCATCAGGCCGACGTTGCCTTCCTGGATCAGGTCGCCGTGGGGCAGGCCGTAGCCCAGGTACTGGCGCGAGATGGACACCACCAGACGCAGGTGCGACATGACCAGCCGGCCGGCGGCTTCCAGGTCATTGTGGTCGCGCAGGCGGCGGGCGGCGTCCTGCTCTTCTTCCAGGGTGAGCAGGGGCAGGCGGTTGACCGCCGAGATGTAGGCGTCGAGGTTGCCCAGCGGCGGCAGCGTGAGCGAACGGCTCCACGGGCTGGCCACGGCCATGGAGGCGGGGGATGCCACGGGAACGAGCGTTGCAGACATGGAACCTCCTCAAACAAGCCGAAATGTTAGCACTCTCTCGGAGTGAGTGCTAAAGGGGGAAGTTCCCGGCCCTGGACCGTCTCAGTGCGCATGGTGATGGTGGTCGTGGGCCTCCTCGGCTGGCTCGCCGGCCAGCTCCCGCCGCGCCTGCTGCAGCACGCTCCAGCCACCTTGCAAGGCCAGACCGGCCATCAGGCTGGCCACCAGCAGATCCGGCCAGGCCGATCCGGTGCCGAACACGCCCACGGCGGCCGTCAGCACGGCCAGGTTGCCGATGGCGTCGTTGCGGGAGCACAGCCAGACACTGCGCATGTTGGCGTCGCCCTCGCGGAAGGCATACAGCATCCAGGCCACGGCCACATTCGCCACCAGTGCCACCACCGCCACCACGCCCATGGTCATGTGCAGCGGCACGCCGCCGTGCCACAGCGACCACAGCGCGGCACCCAGCACATACAGGCCGAAGCCCATCATGCTGAAGGCCTTCAGCACCGCTGCCCGGGCGCGCCAGGCCAGCGCCGAAGCCAGCACCGCCAGCGACACCCCGTAATTCAGGGCGTCGCCGGCAAAGTCCACTGCATCGGCCAGCAGGGACAGAGACCCGGACTGCAGTCCGGCGCCGATCTCGACCAGGAACATGGCGGAATTGATGATCAGAGCGATCCACAGGATGCGGCGGTAGCGCGCCAGGTTGGCGATGGATTCGGCCGATGGCGTGTCGTGGTGGCAGCAATGGGCGGACATGGTCTTTCCTTTCGATGCCGTCATTGAAAACCCTGGAGCCACTACAGTGTCAAGCATCCTTTCGATCCGGGAGATCCTCATGCAGATCAAGGCACTGGCCCAGGCCACCGGCGTGGACGTCGAGACCATCCGCTACTACGAAAAAGCCGGTCTGCTGCCGGCGCCGGCCCGGCGTGACAACGGCTACCGGGACTACGGCGACAGCCACCTGGAGCGGCTGTCGTTCATCCGGCATTGCCGCGCGCTCGACATGCCGCTGGCCGAGGTGGTGCAGCTGCTGCAGTTTCTGGATGCCCCGCCGGACGATTGCAGCGACATCAACCACCTGGTCGATGAACAGCTTTCTCGGGTGAGGGCCCGTCTCAAGAGCATGCGTGCCCTGGAGAAGCAGCTGCTGCAGCTGCGGGCCCGCTGCACCGATGCCCATGCCGGGCACTGCGGCATCCTGGACGAACTGGTGGCGGCGGCGCACGGCGAGGCCTGTGCCTGTCATGCGCCGGGCGAGCAGGCGAGGAACTGATGGCGATCTGGCGGGTCTGGTCCGGGTCCGTCTGTCACACACCCACCCGGGCCTGCGCCCCTCACATTCCAGGAGAGCCTTCATGATCCATCGCCGCCAGTTCATCACCACCGGTCTTGCCGGCCTGACCGCCGCAACCGCCTCGGCCTGGCTGCCGGCCTGGGCGCAAAACGCGCCCGATCTGGGCACTCCTGTGCTGGCCGAACCCGGTTTCCGGCGGGTGAAGGTCGGTCAGATGGAGGTCATTGCCCTGCTGGATGGCGTGACCCGCCGGCCCCTGGGCGAGGAATTCGTGGCCAATGCGCCGCTGGCCGAGGTGAAGGCGCTGCTGGCCTCCCAGGGTCTGTCCACCGAGCACATCGACGTGCCTTACACCCCGTTCCTGGTGGTGACCGGCAACCGGCGCATCCTGATGGACACCGGCCTGGGCGACTGGGGCGGCCCCACCACCGGCCGCCTGCTGGCCAACCTGCGGGCTGCAGGTTTTGCGCCCGACGACATCGACACCGTGCTGGTCAGCCACTACCACGGCGATCACATCAACGGACTGCGCAACAAGGCCGGCGAATTCGTGTTCCGCCGCGCCAAGGTGATGGCGCCCGCCGCCGAGCACGCGTACTGGATGGACGAAGCCCGGGCCGCGCAGGCGCCTGCCGGCCGCATGAAGGGCCTGTTCGAGAATGCGCGGCGCACCTTCGGCGGCATGCCCGGCGGCATGCTGCAGCTGTTCGAGCCGGGGGCAGAGCTGGCACCGGGCATCCGTGCGGTGGCGGCCTACGGGCACACGCCGGGCATGGCGATGTTCGAGGCCACATCGGAGGGGCAGACCTTCATCTTCCTGGCCGACCTGACCAACATTCCCTCGCTGTTCGCCCGCAACCCGGACTGGGCGGTGAGCTTCGACATGGACGCCGAAGCCGCCCGCCGCACCCGGCGACAGGCCTTCGAGCGGATCGTCTCGCGCCAGGCCCTGGTGGGAGGCTTTCACTTCCCGTTCCCGGCCGTCGGGCGCATGGCGGTGCAGGGATCGGGCTACCGGTTCGACCCCTTGCCCGCCTGATCACCGGGGCTTCAAGCCCCGACGTGGATGGAGTACACGCCCCAGGGACACTTCACGAAGCGCTCCGGCAGGCTCAGGCGCGTCAGGTCACGGAAGCGGTCCGGTTCATAGACCGCCCACATCGGGCCCAGGCCGCCGAGGGCCATGGGCTGGCCGTCGATGTGGGTGGCCACGATGAAGCCCAGACGATTGAGCTCGCCCAGCGTGAGTTCGGCGTTGTAGCCGTCCACTGCCCGCATGCCGATGGTGGTGCTGTCGGTGACCACCGCGCCGGCCGCCTCCAGCACGCGCGCCACCGTGGGGCCGCGCAGGGTGTGTTTCAGGCCGTCGTACTCCAGCGTGGGCCGGATGTCGATGGCCGGCAGTGCCGCGATGTCGGCAAAGCCGAAGGCGAATGCCTTGTCGAAGGCCACGCCGTGCTTGGACATCATCTGGTCCAGGGCCTTGTCCAGGGGCGGGCGGTTGGCGCGGCGGATGGCGCCCGAGACGGTCAGCAGCGCAGGTGCCGCCGACCGCGCGGGGCTGGCCGCACCCGCAGCGGCCGGCAGCAGGGTGGCGCCGGCGGCGGCCTGCAGGAAACGACGTTTGTCCATGGGTGCTCCGTGGGTGAGGCCTGATCAGTCTTCGAGCAGGCTGCGCAGCATCCAGGCAGTCTTCTCGTGCACGTCGATGCGCTGGGTCAGCACGTCGGCGGTGGGCTGGTCGTTGGCGGCGTCCACCACCGGGAACAGCGAGCGGGCGGTGCGGGCGGTGGCTTCCTGCGCGGCCACTAGGTGGCGGACCATGTCGTCGGCCTTGGGCACGCCCTCGACCTCCGGGATGGAGGCCAGCTTGACGAATTCCTTGTAGGTGCCGGGGGCCGGGTAACCCAGTGCGCGGATGCGCTCGGCAATGATGTCCAGCGCCGTCCACTGCTCGGTGTACTGGCCCATGAACATGGCATGCAGGCTGTTGAACTGCGGACCTTTGACGTTCCAGTGGAAGTTGTGCGTCATCAGGTACAGGGTGTAGCTGTCGGCCAGCAGCCGGGAGAGCCCGACCGCGATCTTCTTGCGGTCCTTTTCCGGGATGCCGATGTCGATGGGAGGAATGCCGGTTTTCTTGCTTGCCATGGTGAGACTCCTTGCGAAAAACGGTCATCGTACCGGCTGCCCGATGCGGTACCGGGTCGGGCTTTCAGCACCCAAACAATTTATTGACAGATATATTGTTATTCAATATATTCGTGTTCACTGATATTCAAGGGCTGCCCCCATGAACACCCTGTCTCCCCTGATGCGTCCCGTGGTGGATCCATTCTTCGATCCCCACACCTGGACCGCGACCTACGTGGTGCACGCCGGTCCGGACACGGCGGCGGTGGTGATCGACCCGGTGCTCGACTACGACCCCAAGTCCGGCCGCACGACCACGGCGTCGGCGGAGCGGGTGGCTGCCCATGTGCGCCGGCTCGGTCTGCGGGTGCAATGGATCCTGGAAACCCATGCCCATGCCGATCACCTGTCGGCCGCACCCTGGCTGCGGGCGCAGCTGGGCGGGCGCATCGGCATCGGCGAGCGCATCACCGACGTGCAGAAGGTGTTTGCGGGCGTGTTCCACCTGGAACCCGGGTTCCGCACCGACGGCTCGCAGTTCGATCACCTGTTCCGTGACGGCGAGACCTTCGCGGTGGGCGAGCTGTCGGTGGAGGTGATGCATGTGCCCGGCCACACGCCCGCCTGTGTGGCCTACCGGGTGGGTGATGCCGTGTTCGTGGGCGACACCCTGTTCATGCCCGACGTGGGCACCGCGCGTTGCGACTTTCCGGGTGGCAACGCCCATGCGCTTTATGCGTCGATCCGCCGGCTGCTGGCCCTGCCGCCCGAGACGCGCCTGTTCATGTGTCACGACTACCCGCCGGCCGGGCGCGAGGTGCGCTTCGAGTCCACCGTGGCCGAGCAGCGGGCCCACAACATCCATGTGCACGACGGCATCGGCGAAGACACGTTCGTGGAGATGCGGCAGCGTCGCGACGCCACGCTGGAGATGCCGGTCTTGATCCTGCCCTCGGTGCAGGTGAACATACGGGCGGGGCAGATGCCGCCGCCGGAATCCAACGGCACCACCTACCTCAAGATCCCGGTCAACGCCCTCTGAGGCGGTGGTCGGCATTTCCCCTGTAGTCCCATCAACCTGTCAAGGAGACTCCCATGAAAAAGAACGTTGGCGGCATCGACCGCGCCCTGCGCATCACGGCCGGCGTGGCCCTCGTGGCGTCTGCCGCCACCGGCCTGCTCGGCCCCTGGGCGTATCTGGGGCTGCTGCCTCTGGCCACCGGCCTGATGGGCTGGTGCCCGCCGTACAGCCTGCTGGGCTGGAACACCTGCAAGGCGCCGCAGTCCTGATGCCGGGAGGGGCGCGCCTCAGCGCTCCAGTGGTACGAAGGGCGCACGGGCTTCGTCGGCCAGGCCGTCCACCAGGGTCTTGAGCAGGCGCAGCAGCTGCGCCTGCTCGGCGCTGTCCAGCGGCGACATCAGCCGCTTCGACGCCGCCTCGGCGCGTTCCCGTGCCTGGGCGAGCAGGTGCTGCCCGGCCTCGGTCAGCGCGAGCGTCTTCTGCCGTCCGCTGGACACGCGCTGCACCAGGCCCCGCTCCTCCAGCCCGCGCAGAACCCGCATCACGGTGACCTTGTCGAAGGCCAGTGCCCGGGCCAGCCGGGTCTGGTCGATGCCGGGCTCGCTGTGCACGATGATCAGCACACCGTACTGGGCGGTGGTGAGGCCCAGGTCGGCGCAGGCGTTCTCGAACACGGCGGCCGCGATCTGGTACATGCGGCGCAGCAGAAAACCGGGACGCTGGTAAAGCTCGTGCGGTGTCATGGTGGGCGGCCCGCCCCCGGGAATTCACGGATGCCCGGATGAACAGGTGTCTCCTGATAATGGTTGGCATGCTAACAATCAGGAGACAAGCGATGAACCCCGTTAATACCCTGAGTCGCCGCCGCGCCACGCTGGCCCTGGCCTGTGCCCTGGGCGCCGGACTGACCAGTCCCATGGCGCTGGCGCAGTCGGCGGCGGAAGGACCGATCAAGCTGATCGTGCCCTTCACGCCCGGCACCGGCATCGACCTGATCGCCCGCACCGTCGGGCCGCGCCTGTCGGAGCGCCTGAAGCGCCCGGTGGTGGTGGAGAACCGCGCCGGCGCGTCCGGCAACATCGGCACCGAGGCGGTGGTGCGGGCGCCGGCCGACGGCAGCACCCTGCTGGTCAGCGTGAACACGCTGGTGATGAACCGCAGCCTCTATCCTCAGCTGGGCTTCGATCCGGTGAAGGACCTGGCCCCCATCGCCCTGACCAGCTGGGGCCAGCTCATTCTGGTGACGCACCCGCGCAGCGGCATGGCCAGCGCCACCGATCTGGTGGCTGCAGCCCGCAAGGCACCCGGCAAGCTGAACTACGCGTCGCCCGGTGTGGGCACGCCGCACCACCTGTCGATGGAACTCTTCAAGACCACCGCCCAGGTGTTCCTCACCCACATTCCGTACCGGGGCACCGGCCCGGCCATGACCGATCTGCTCGGCGGCCAGGTGGACGCCATGTTCCTGCCCATCCATGTGGCACTGCCGCAGGTGCGGGCCGGCAAGCTGGTGGCCCTGGGCATCGGCTCGGACAAGCGCCATCCGCTGCTGCCCGATGTGCCCACGCTGGCCGAGGCCAAGGCGGGCAATGTGAACGTGGACATGTGGTACGGCATCTTCGCGCCGCGCAGCATGCCGGCCGCGCAGGTGGCGCAGCTCAACCGCGAGATCAACGACATCCTGGGCAGCGAGGAGGTGCGCAAGGCCTTCAGCGCGCAGGGCATGGACCCGGCCACCGGCACACCCGAATCCTTCGGCCAGCTGGTGGCGCGCGATGCCGAACGCTGGGCCGCCCTCATCAAGACCCAGGGCATCAAGGCGGAATGAGCATGCGGATTGCCGTTGTCGGAGGAGGCATCGCCGGTCTGGCGTTCGCCCTGGCCTTGCACCAGCGCGGACTGGCCTGCGATGTGTACGAGGGCGTGAGCGAGGTGCGCGAGCTGGGCGTGGGCATCACGCTGTTGCCGCATGGGGTGCGCGAACTCACGGCCCTGGGGCTGCTGGATGCGCTGCAGGCCTGCGCCATCGAGAACCGCGAGAGCGTGTTCTTCAACCGCTGGGGCCAGCGCGTCTACGGCGAGCCGCGCGGGCGCCATGCCGGCTACGAGCTGCCGGAGCTGGGCATCCACCGGGGCCGCCTGCACGGTGTGCTGTGGCAGGCCGCGCTGGAACGCATCGGCCGCGAACGCCTGCACACCGGGCACCGTTGTGTGCGCATCGAGCCGCTGGATCGGGGTGCCGTGCTGCACTTCGACGAAGTGGAAGGCCATCGGCCCGCACCGGTTCAGGCCGATGTGGTGGTGGCCTGCGACGGCGTCAACTCCGCCGTGCGCCGCCACTTCTTCCCCGAAGACCAGGTCTGCTACGGCGGCATCAACACCTGGCGCGGCACCACGGTGCACAAGCCCATCCTGGACGGGCGCAGCTACATGCGTGTGGGCTCCATCGACACCGGCAAGATGGTCATCTACCCCATTGCCGACAATGTGGATGGGCAGGGCAACCAGCTCATCAACTGGGT
Organism: Allobosea thiooxidans; assembly: GCA_943370825.1. Classification (GTDB taxonomy): domain Bacteria; phylum Pseudomonadota; class Gammaproteobacteria; order Burkholderiales; family Burkholderiaceae_C; genus Hydrogenophaga. The sequence continues at coordinate 264,931 of CALRSR020000001.1, forward strand.
GGCCGAGATCCGCGACCCCCAGGCCCGCATGAACGACTGGAACCGGCCCGGCCGGCTGGAAGACTTCCTGCCCACCTTCGCGGCCTGGCAGTACGACTGGCTGGATGTGCCGGCGCTCATCACCGGGGCGCCGACCATCTTTGAATACCCCATGGTCGACAAGGACCCGCTGCCGCGCTGGAGCTTCGGCGAGATCACGCTGATGGGCGATGCCGCCCACCCGATGTACCCGCGCGGCTCCAACGGCTCGGCCCAGGCGCTGATCGATGCGCGCACCCTGGCCGACGAGCTGGCCGCCACGCCGGGCGATCCGGCCGGTGCGCTGCAGCGCTACGACGCCCTGCGCCGTCCGGCCACGGCCCGGGTGGTGGAGACCAACCGCACGCTGCCGCCGGACTTCATCATCATGAAGGTCGATGAACTCAGCGGTGGTCAGCCCTTTGACGATCTGGACCGGCTCATCAGTCAGGACGAGCTGCGCGCCATATCGGAGCACTACAAGCAGGTGGCCGGCTTCTCGCTCAAGACGCCGGCCTGACGGTCAGCTGTCTTCAGGCCATGCCATTGCGGCTGGCCAGCTCCACGAACAGTGCGGAGTGATCGAGGTCGGCCAGGCCATGTTCGGCGGCCTCGGCGAACAGCTGCTCGAACAGCGTGGTGATGGGGGCGGTGAAGCCCACCTCCTGGGCTGTGGCCAGGGCATTGCGCATGTCCTTGAGCTGCACCGACACGGCGCCGCGCTTGGCGAAGTCGCGCTCGATCATGCGCTGGCCGTGCACCTGCAGGATGCGGCTGTCGGCAAAGCCGCCGGTGATGGCCTGCTTGACGCGGGCCATGTCGGCGCCGCCCTTCTCGCACAGCAGCAGGGCCTCGGCCACTGCGCCGATGGTGATGCCCACGATCATCTGGTTGGCCAGCTTGGCCAGCTGCCCCGCGCCGTGCGGCCCCACATGGGTGGCGCGGCCCAGCACCGCGATGATGGACTGCACCCGTTCCACGTCCGCCGCCTTGCCGCCGGCCATGATGGCCAGCGTGCCTTGCTCCGCGCCCAGCGTGCCGCCGGACACCGGCGCGTCGATGTGGTGAACACCCAGTGCGCCCAGTCGGGCCGCATGGTCACGCGCCTGCGCCGGCTGGATGGAGGACATGTCCATCACGATGCTGCCCGGCCGCATGGCCTGGGCCGCGCCCTGGCGGAACAGCACGTCCTCGACGATGCTGCCGTCCTCCAGCAGGGTGATCACCACATCGGCCTCGGCCACGGCCTCGCCCGGGGTGTCGGCCACCCGGGCGCCGAAGGGCAGCAGGCGCTCGGCCTTGGTGCGCGAGCGGTTCCAGACCGACACCGCCAGGCCGGCCTCGCACAGGCGGCGGGCCATGGGGAAACCCATCATGCCGATGCCCAGCACGGCAACATGAACAGGCTGCGATGCAGCGGAGGCGGGGGTGGTGGAAGGCTGGGTCACGGCAGTGGGCTTTCAGAGGTCGGCGGATTGTAGGAGTGATGCACCACCCCGTACTGTTGCCGGACTGACAGCCCTGGCAGCCCCCGGGTGCCACAATGCCCGCCACTTCCCCACCGTTCAAACCCACCCCAGCACGAGGACGGACCATGCCCGCCACCCCCTCCTTCGACCCCGCCTGGCTCGACCGCGAGTACAACAACCGCGCCCTGGTGCCGGAGCATGGCGACATCTTCGCCCGCTGGGCGCGCGACTCGGCCCTGGCCCGCCAGGCCCCCGGTGCGCTGATCGATGTGGACTACGGCAGCGGTGCCGGCGAGAAGCTGGACATCTTCCCGGCCGAGGGCGGCGGGGCCGCTCCAGCGCCGGTGCTGTTCTTCATCCACGGCGGCTGGTGGCGCAGCCTGGACAAGGCCGACCATTCCTTCATCGCACCGCCCTTCACCCGCCAGGGTGCCTGTGTGGTCATGCCCAACTACGCGCTGTGCCCGGCGGTGACCATTCCCCAAATCACGCTGCAGATGGTGCAGGCCCTGGCCTGGACCTTCCGCCACATCGCCGCCCACGGTGGCGACCCGCGCCGCATCACCGTGGTGGGCCATTCGGCCGGCGGGCACCTGGCCAGCATGATGATGAACTGCGAGTGGCCCCGGGTGGGCGCCGACCTGCCGGCCGACCTGCCGAAGAACGGCATGACCATCTCCGGCGTGCACGACCTGGAGCCGGTCATGCACACGCCTTTCGTGCAGCCCTCGCTGGGCATCACGCCGCAGCAGGTGGCCCAGGCCAGCCCGGCCCGGCTGCCGGCGCCGCGCCTGCGCCAGGGTCGTGGCCGTATCGAGGCCTTTGCCGGCGGCATCGAGAGCAGCGAGTTCCGCCGCCAGACCCGCATCCTGCAGGAGGCCTGGGGCAGGAAGGTGGTGCCGGTGTGCGAGGAGCTGCCCGGCCTGAACCACTTCACCGTGGTCGATGCGCTGGCCGACCCGGCGCACCGGCTGCACGTCCGCGCCCTGGCCCTGCTGGGCCTCTGAGCGCAGGCCGGCGACGGCCTTACATGAGCAGGTGCTCGCCGGCGTTGTCGCCGCCCAGAATGACGTAGTTGACCCGGCGGATGTCCATGAGCCGGGTGCCGCCGGCATAGCTGATGGAGCTCTGCAGGTCCTGCTCCATCTCGGTGAGCGTGTCGGCCAGCTGGCCCTTGATGGGCTCGAGGATGCGCTTGCCTTCGACGTGGCGGTACTCGCCCTTGTTGAAGTCGCTGGCCGAGCCGAAGTATTCCTTGAACAGCTCCCCGTCCACCTCCACCGTGCGGCCCGGCGACTCTTCGTGGCCGGCAAACAGCGAGCCGATCATGACCATGGTGGCACCGAAGCGGATGCTCTTGGCGATGTCGCCATGGCAGCGGATGCCGCCGTCGGCCACGATGGGCTTGGTGGCCACGCGGGCACACCACTTCAGGGCCGAGAGCTGCCAGCCGCCGGTGCCGAAACCGGTCTTCAGGCGCGTGATGCAGACCTTGCCCGGGCCCACGCCGACCTTGGTGGCGTCCGCTCCCCAGTTTTCCAGGTCGATCACCGCTTCGGGCGTGGCCACGTTGCCCGCAATCACGAAGCTGGCCGGCAGCTTCTGCTTGATGTGGGCGATCATGTCCCGCACGCTGGTGGCATGACCGTGGGCGATGTCGATGGTGATGTATTCGGGCACCAGGCCCTCGGCGGCCAGCTGGTCCACCGTGGCCTTGTCGTGGTCCTTCACGCCCAGCGAGATCGAGGCATACAGCCCGCGCTGGTGCATGTCGCGCACGAACTGCAGGTTGTCGATGTCGAAGCGGTGCATGACGTAGAAGTAGCCGTTCTGCGCCATCCAGGTGCAGATGCTCTCGTCCACCACCGTCTTCATGTTGGCCGGCACCACCGGCAGGCGGAAGCGCCGTGCGCCCAGCTCCACGCTGGTGTCGCACTGCGAGCGGCTGTCCACGCGGCACTGGCGCGGCAGCAGCAGGATGTTGTCGTAATCGAAGATTTCCATGGAACCCGGCTCCTGTGATTGACTGAACGTGTGAGCGCTTGGTCTGGCCGGTTCCGATGCGCAGCGCTGGCAGGCAGCGGGCACAAAAAACCGGGCGCAAGAATCTTGGGCCCGGTGCGCGATTCTAGTCCGATGTCGACGGTGGGTCTGGGGCGCCCTTTCTACAATCGACCGATGTTTCCCGAACACGCTTCCGCACCCGCCTCGCTGGTGGCCGGCCTCAACGCCGAACAGGCCGCCGCCGTCACCCTGCCGTCCGAGCACGCGCTCATCCTGGCCGGTGCCGGTTCCGGCAAGACCCGGGTGCTCACCACCCGCATCGCCTGGCTGCTGCAGACCGGCCAGATCACCCCCGGCGGCGTGATGGCGGTGACCTTCACCAACAAGGCCGCCAAGGAAATGATGACCCGCCTCTCGGCCATGCTGCCGGTGAATGTGCGGGGCATGTGGATCGGCACCTTCCATGGCCTGTGCAACCGTTTCCTGCGCGCCCACCATGCCACCGCCGGCCTGCCGGCCACCTTCCAGATCCTGGACACGCAGGACCAGCTCTCGGCCATCAAGCGGCTGTGCAAGCAGTTCAATGTGGACGACGAGCGCTTTCCGCCCAAGCAGCTGCAGTGGTTCATCGCCGGCTGCAAGGAAGACGGCCAACGCCCGCGCGACGTGGTGGCCCGCGATGAAGACACCCGCCGCAAGGTCGAGCTGTATGCGCTGTACGAAGAGCAGTGCCAGCGCGAGGGCGTGGTCGACTTCGGCGAGCTGATGCTGCGCTCCTACGAGGTCATGCGCGACAACGACGCCATCCGCGCCCACTACCAGCGCCGCTTCCGTCACATCCTGATCGACGAGTTCCAGGACACCAACCGGCTGCAGTACGCCTGGATCAAGATGTTCTCCAGCCCGCCCGTCGAGGGGCTGCCGGCTGCCGGCAATGCGGTGTTCGCGGTGGGCGACGACGACCAGAGCATCTATGCCTTCCGCGGCGCCCGCGTGGGCAACATGGCCGACTTCGTGCGCGAGTTCCGGGTGCGGCACCAGATCAAGCTGGAGCAGAACTACCGCAGCGTGAGCAACATCCTGGACTCCGCCAACCACCTCATCGGCCACAACACCGGTCGCCTGGGCAAGAACCTGCGCACCGAGGCCGGTGCCGGCGAGCCGGTGCGGGTGCATGAAGCCACCAGCGACCTGGCCGAGGCGCAATGGATGGTGGACGAGATCCGCCAGCTGGTGGCCGACGGCATGGCCCGCCACGAGGTGGCGGTGCTCTACCGCAGCAATGCCCAGAGCCGGGTGGTCGAGACCGCGCTCTTCAATGCCGGCATGCCCTACCGTGTGTACGGCGGCCTGCGCTTTTTCGAACGCGCCGAGATCAAGCATGCGCTGGCCTACCTGCGCCTGATCGAGAACCCGCACGACGACACCAGCTTCCTGCGGGTGGTCAACTTCCCGCCGCGCGGCATCGGGGCGCGCAGCATAGAGCAGCTGCAGGATGTGGCCCGGGCCAGCGGCTGCTCGCTGCACGACGCAGTGAGCGCCGTCACCGGCCGGGCGGGTGCCGCCATCGGCGGCTTCGTGGCACTGATGGACGTGATGCGAGAGCAGAGCGAAGGCCGCAGCCTGCGCGAGACCATCGAGCTGGTGCTGGAGCACAGTGGACTGGTCGAGCACTTCAAGACCGAGCGGGAAGGCCAGGACCGGGTGGAGAACCTGCAGGAACTGGTGGCTGCGGCCGACAGCTTCGTCATGCAGGAAGGCTTCGGGCGCGAGGCGGTGGCCCTCACCCAGAGCCCGGCGAGCCAGGGTCTGGACCCGACGCTTCCGGTGCTGGACGAACCGCTGGCTCCCGCCGAGGCTGTACCCGGCGTGGACGCCGACACCGGCGAGACGCTGAGCCCGCTGGCGGCATTCCTGTCGCATGCCGCGCTGGAGTCCGGCGACAACCAGGCCCAGGCCGGGCAGGACGCGGTGCAGCTCATGACGGTGCACGCCGCCAAGGGCCTGGAGTTCGACGCGGTGTTCATCACCGGGCTCGAAGAAGGCCTGTTCCCGCACGAGAACTCCATGAGCGACCGCGATGGCCTGGAGGAAGAGCGGCGACTGATGTACGTGGCCATCACCCGTGCACGCCAGCGCCTGTACCTGAGCCATTCGCAGACCCGCATGCTGCACGGCCAGACCCGCTACAACCTGCGCAGCCGCTTCTTCGACGAGCTGCCCGAGGCCTGCCTGAAATGGCTCACCCCGCCCGCACCCACCGGCTGGACCGGTGCCGGCAGCGCCGGCTGGGGCGGTCACCGTGCCATGGGGCAGGGTGGTCGTTCGCCGCAGCCCGCGTGGTCCGAAGGCTTCACCCGCGCGCCGGCCGCGCGCGAGCCCGAACCCGACCGGGGCACCGACATCCGCGCCGGCATGGCGGTGTTCCACAACAAGTTCGGTGAGGGTCAGGTGCTGTCGGTGGAAGGCGCCGGGGCCGATGCCCGTGCCCAGGTGAACTTCAACCGCCATGGCACCAAGTGGCTCGCTCTCAGCGTGGCAAAGCTCACCCCCATCACCTGAACCGTGACGCCGGCATGACAGCCGGCCCAAATCCCCCGGCATTTACAGACTGTGATTTGCGTCACGGAACTTTCACGGCGGGTGACGATGCTCCCGGTGTTTCCACTCCAACCCACGAGGACACACCATGGCCCACCATCCCGTCGACGACTGCAACGACGCTCCCAACGAACACTTCCAGGACGTGCTGGAGAAAGCCCGCCTGAACCGCCGCGACATCATCCGCGGCGGTTTCGGCCTGGCTGCCCTGTCCACCGTGCCGATGCTGGCCGCCTGCGGCGGCATGGGCGAAGCCGAACTGCCGTCCCTGGGCTTCAATGCCGTGGGCAAGTCGCTGGCCGACGGCGTGATCCTGCCCGATGGCTACACCTACACCGTGGTGCACGCCACCGGTGACCGCCTGTCCACCGACATCCCGGCCTATTCCAACGAAGGTCGCGAGACCGACGACTGGTCCCTGCGCGTGGGCGATCACCACGACGGCATGGACATCTTCTTCATCGGTCGCAATGGCCGTTACAGCGAGAAGAGCACCGACCGCGCCGTGCTGGCCGTCAACCACGAAAGCTCGGCCGACGCCCATTTCTTCCACCCGCGTGGCCAGACCACCAACGGCGTGAACGGCAAGAAGTTCAACCAGTTCGGTGGCTGGGACCAGGGCAAGCGCGAGATGCTCGAGGTGCTCAAGGAAATCAACCACCATGGCGTGTCGGTGGCCGAGATCGAGCGCGGCAAGGACGGCCGCTGGGCCTACAAGGTCAGCTCGGCCTACAACCGCCGCATCAACGGCCAGACCCGCATGCGCATCACCGGCCCGGCTGCCCACCTGCGCGACATCCAGCAGTTCATGGTCACCAAGTACGCGCCGGACGGCAAGTTCTCGCGCGGCACCCTGAACAACTGCGGCAGCGGCAAGACCCCCTGGGGTACCTACCTGGCCTGTGAAGAGAACTGGGCCGCCTACTGGTACATGCCGCCCGGCTCGGCCGACGTGGACGAGCGCACCAAGGCCTCGCGCGCCCGGTACGGCGTGATCGGCGCTCCCGTGGCCGCCGGTGCTGCCGTGGGTTCGCAGGGCTGGGCCTCGGTGTCCGACACCGACGACCGCTTCGCCCGCTTCAATGTGTCGGCCCCGGCCGCCACCCCGGCCGGCGACTTCCGCAACGAACCCAACACCTTCGGCTACAACGTCGAGATCGATCCGCTGGACCGCAAGGCCGTGCCGGCCAAGCGCGTGGCCATGGGCCGTTTCGCCCACGAAGCCGCCGTCTGCGGCCTGCCCGAGAAAGGCCAGCCGCTGGCCTTCTACATGGGCTGCGACTCGAACAACGAGTACATCTACAAGTTCGTGTCCAAGGCCAAGTGGGACCCGCGCGACGTGGGCGGTGGCATGGCCGCCGGCGACAAGTACCTGAACGAAGGCAAGCTGTACGCCGCCAAGTTCAACGCCGACGGCAGCGGACAGTGGCTGGAGCTGGACATCGCCAAGCTGCCGGCATCCTTCCCGGTCGGCACCCGCACCTACACCTTCGCCAACCAGGCCGACGTGCTGGTGAACACCCGCATCGCCGCCAGCGCTGCCGGTGCCACCCGCATGGACCGCCCGGAATGGGGCGCGGTGAACCCGGTCAACGGCGAGGTGTACTTCACCCTGACCAACAACAGCACCCGCACCGCCGCTGGCGTGGATGCCGCCAACCCGCGCGCCTACACCGACGGTGACGGCCGCCTGGACGGCCGCACCCCGGGCCGTGGCAACCCGAACGGTCACATCATCCGGTTCCGCGAGGCCGCCGGTGCATCGACCGCCACCGAGTTCACCTGGGACATCTTCCTGTTCGGCGCCGAGGACAACTCCGATGGCACCAACGTCAACCTGTCCAAGCTGACCGCCGCCAACGACTTCTCGTCGCCCGACGGCCTGTGGTTCAGCCCCACCACCGGCATCTGCTGGATCCAGACCGACGACGGTTCCTTCACCGACGAGACCAACTGCATGCTGCTGGCCGCGATTCCGGGTGAAGTGGGTGACGGCGGCGAGGTGAGCATCAGCAACGTCGGCGGTACCGTGCCGCAGAAGACCTTCCTGGGTGCCACCCTGGGCGAGGCCCGCCTGCGCCGCTTCCTGGTCGGCCCGAAGGGTTGCGAGATCACCGGTCTGACCGAAGCCGACGATGGCAAGACCATCTTCGTCAACATCCAGCACCCGGGCGAGAACACCCCGGCCATCGGCACCAATGCCGAATACACCTTCGAGAGCACCTGGCCCTCGAACGCCGGCTACGGCCCGGGCAAGCGTCCGCGCTCGGCCACCATCGCCATCCGCCGCAAGGACGGCAAGCCGATCGGCGTGTGATGAACCGCCGGCCCCGCCTGGGGCCGGCCATGAAAAAGCCCGGAGCGCTTTCGCGGTCCGGGCTTTCCCGTTTCTGGTGGGTTCAGCGGGGCATGGCGGCCGGGTGGGCCTCGGGGCCACGCTGCTCCATGTAGCCCCGACCGTCCTTGACGCCGGTGCGTCCGGCGATCTGCCAGGCGGTGCGCTGGCCGATCAGGCTGGCGAGGAATTCGAGCTCCTCGTCGGTGTGGTTGAGTGCCGGTGCCGGCGTGATGAAGCGGCCATCTCGCGGCTGCACTTCGCCCCAGAACGACTGGTGGTAACTGCTGATCGACTCCACCTGCTGGCCGCGCGTGGCCAGATCGACCGTGCCGTAGCAGTTGCAGAAGTAGGTGCGGTTGGCCTCGTTGGCCATCACCTCGGTGTAGACGCCGGTGCCCCGGATGCCCACGGTGAGGGTGGGCGTGACGATCTGGCGGGACACACCGCTGCCGAAGGCGCTGCCCACGGCGCCGGCCAGCAGCCGCACACCGCTCACCGTGCTCAGCGAATTGCCGCGCTCCACCCGCAGACGGGAGTTCTGCCGCACATGGAAGGCGGCGTTGCCGAGCACGAAGGTCAGGCGCGAGGCCGGCCCGCTGACGATCTCGTCGCCGGTCTGCACCGACTGCCCGGTGATCAGGCGCGCGCCGTTGAGCAGCACGTCTCCCACCAGTTCCACCACATTGGACCGCTGCTGCGCGGCCGCCGCACCCCAGCCGCCCAGGGCGACCCAGGCCGCTGCGGCCTGCAAGGTCTGACGTCGGCGGAACCAGGTGATCTCATTCTCATCGCGGCCTTGCAGGACATGCTGGGTCATGGGCAGTCTCCGGATTCAGGGGGAGGTTGATGGGGACGGGGCGGGTTCATCGGCCTGGAAGCTGTCGCGCACCGAGAACCAGATGGAGGTGTGGAACATGGCCGCCATGAGCAGCACCAGCGGGTAGAGCACTGCCGACAGGCTGCCGCCCAGGGCCCCACCCACCAGCCCGACCAGCAGGCCCGCGAGCATGAAGAAGGCCCCCCAGCCGATGGCATAGAAGAACAGCGCGCCCTTGTTAGCCCAGCAGGCCATGAGGCTGAAGAACAGGCTCTTGCCCGGGCTCACGCCGCGCCAGTAGACCAGGGCCGGGGCATGCCAGAACGCCAGCATCACCGGCAGGTACACCAGCATCGCCAGCCACAGGCCGGGCTCGTTCATCATGGCCTGCACCATCTCGGGCGTGACCTCGCCGCCGGCATCGGGCATGGTGTCGGCAGTGCCGGCCAGCAGGGCTGCCGCCACCAGCACGATCAGCAGGCCGATGGCGTACAGGCCGCCCAGCATCACCATGGCGCGCGTGCGTTGCGGCCCGCCCCGGAACGCCAGGATCAGCGTGGACGGCATGGGAAAGCGGCCCTGTTCTGCCTCGCGGGTGGCGGCCATCAGGCCCAGCGTGGCCGCCGGCACCAGACCCACCGACAGCGCGGTGCCCACCAGCGGCACCAGCGACAGCACCGAGACGGCGGCCATGAACATGAAGAACAGCCCGCCCATGGCCAGGGGCTGGCGGAAGAAAGTGCGGATGCCCTGGCGGACCCAGGTCAGTCCGGTGCTGGCAGGAACGATGTTGAGTTTCATGCGGTCTCGCAGGCCGGGTCGAGCAGGGCGGCGGCCTCGGTCAGTGTGCCGTCCAGACGGCCCCGCAGCACGCGCTCGAAATGCCCGGGATCGTGGGGCTTGAGCAGGGCAGCTTCGCGCGGCAGGTGCAGGTCCCACAGGCGCGAGAGCCAGAAACGCAGCGCACCGGCGCGCAGCAGTGCCGGCAGCAGCTGCCGTTCGGCAGCGGTCAGGGGCCGCACCGACTGGTAGGCCGACAGCAGCGCGGCGGCGCGGGTGGCATCGTGGATGCCGTCGCGTGACGGGTCGGCGTCGTGCGAGACGCACCAGTCGTTCAGGCACACGGCGATGTCGAACAGGAAGGTGTCGCAGCCGGCGAAGTAGAAGTCGAAAAAGCCGCAGAGCTGTTCTCCGTCGAACATCACGTTGTCGCGGAACAGGTCGGCATGGATGGGGCCGCGCGGCAGCGCCTGCCAGGCTGGCTGGGCGGCCACATGGTTCTGGTAGGCCAGCTCGGAGCGGATCAGTGCGCTCTGCTCGGGCGTGAGGAAGGGCAGCACCACCGGCACCGTCTCGTTCCACCAGGGCAGGCCGCGCAGGTTGGGCTGCTGGCGGTCGAAGTCGCGGCCGGCCAGGTGCATGCGGGCCAGCATGGCGCCCACGGCGGCGCAGTGGGAGGCTTGGGGGGCGAGTTCGCTGCGGCCGGCCAGCTTGTCCACCACGGCCGCCGGCTTGCCCCGCACCGTGTGCAGGATTTCGCCCTTGGCGTCGGCCGCCGGGTCGGGCACCGGGATGCCGCGCGAGGCCAGGTGCTTCATGAGGTGCAGGTAGAAGGGCAGCTGCTCGAAGCCCAGGCGTTCGAAGACGGTCAGCACATGCTGCAGGGTCTGCCCGTCGCGCTCGCTGGTGACGAAATAGTTGGTGTTCTCGATGCCGCCCTGGATGCCCTTGAGCTCGGTCAGCACGCCCAGGTTCAGCTGCTGGACCAGCGCAGCGGCTTCGTCGAAGGCGACTTCGGTGTAGACAGCCATGGTGCTGCCGCCTTCAGAAATTCAGCAAGCGCCAGCTGCTGCGGCCGGCATTGCCGGTGGGTTTGCCGCCGGTCTCGCCCGGCAGGGCGCCGGCCGGCTGGGGAGCAATCTGGTAGGCCGGGGCCCCGTTCTTGGGTGTGATGTCGATGGTCTGCGTCTGGCCGCCGACCCGCAGCTCCTGGATCTTGGTGAGGGCGTCTTCGTTGGTGATGCGCTCGATGCGGTCGCCCGGGGCGCTGGTGGCCGGGGCGCGGGGCGCGTCGGCGGCCGGAGCGACCGGAGTCGTCTGGGCATGGACCGGCAGGGCCAGCAGGGTGCCGAGCAGGACCGGCAGGAGAACGGCGGACGGGCGTTGGGCGGGGAGGTTGGGGCGCATGCCGCATTGTAGGCAGGCGGGGGCTTTCTGCGCCGACGGCCGGGTGAGTTGGCCGACAATGCACGGATGTCTGAAAACGCCACCCTGCTGCTGATCGACGGCTCCAGCTACCTCTACCGCGCCTTCCACGCCATGCCCGACCTGCGGGCGGTGCCGGGCGACCCGTCCAGCCCGGCCACCGGGGCCATCCGGGGCATGGTCAACATGATGCAGAGCCTGCAGAAAGAGGTGCCCGCAGCCTATGTGGCCTGCGTGTTCGACGCTTCCGGCCCCACCTTCCGCGACGAGATCTACCCCGACTACAAGGGCCACCGCAGCCCCATGCCGGACGACCTGCGGGCCCAGATCCCGCCGATCCACGAGGTGGTTCGCCTGCTGGGCTTCACCGTGCTGGACGTGCCCGGCGTGGAGGCCGACGACGTGATCGGCACCCTGGCGGTGACCGCGTCGCGGCAAGGCGTGAACGTGGTCATCAGCAGCGGCGACAAGGACCTGGCCCAGCTGGTGGACGAGCGCATCACCATCATCGACACCATGAACGGCAAGAAGCGCGATCTGGCCGGGGTGCAGGCTGAGTTCGGTGTGCCGGCCCGCCTGATGATCGACTTCCAGACGCTGGTGGGTGATGCGGTGGACAACGTGCCCGGGGTGGAGAAGGTCGGCCCCAAGACGGCCGCGAAATGGCTCAACGAATACGGCTCGCTCGAGGCCCTGGTGGCCCGGGCCGGCGAGATCAAGGGCGTGGCCGGCGAGAACCTGCGCAAGGCACTCGACTGGCTGCCCACCGGCCGACAGCTGCTGACCATCAAGACCGACTGCGACCTCAACGGTTTCGTGCCCGGCCTGCCCTCGCTCGAGGCCATCCGCGTCGGCCAGCCCGACACGGCGGCCCTGAAGGACTTCTACGAACGCTACGGCTTCAAGGGCCTTGCCGCCCGCACCGGCGAGAAGCTGGCTGCTGCCAGCCCGGCGGCCGAACCCGGCCTGTTCGACGAACCCGCAGCGCCGCCCGCCCCGGCGCGCAAGCTGCGTTACGACACCATCCTCACCTGGGAGGCGCTGGACGCCTGGCTGGCCCGCCTGCAGGCGGCCGAACTGGTGGCGCTGGACACCGAGACCACGTCCCTGGACGAGATGCGTGCCACCATCGTGGGCATCTCGTTCAGCGTGGAGCCGGGCGAGGCGGCCTATGTGCCGCTGGCCCACGAGGGGCCCGATGCGCCCGAGCAGCTGCCGCTGGACGAGGTGCTGCAGCGCATGAAGCCCTGGCTGGAAGACCCCACGCGCCACAAGCTGGGCCAGCACGTCAAGTACGACCGCCATGTGTTCGCCAACCACGGCATCGAGGTGCGCGGTTATGTGCACGACACCATGCTGCAGAGCTATGTGCTGGAGGTGCACAAGCCGCACGGCCTTGAGAGCCTGGCCGAGCGGCATGTGGGCCGCAAGGGCATCAGCTACGAGGCGCTGTGCGGCAAGGGCGCGCACCAGATCCCGTTCGCGCAGGTGGATGTGGCCAAGGCCGCCGAATACTCCTGCGAAGACAGCGACCAGACACTCGATGTGCACCGCGTGCTGTGGCCGCGCCTGCAGGCCGACGAGCGCCTGCGCTTCGTCTACGAGCTGGAGATCGCCAGCAGCGAGGCGCTGTTCCGCATCGAGCGCAACGGCGTGCTGATCGACGCGCCCACCCTGGCCGCGCAGAGCCACGAGCTGGGCCAGCGCATCGTGGCGCTGGAGCAGGAGGCCTACGAGATCGCGGGCCAGCCCTTCAACCTGGGCAGCCCCAAGCAGCTGGGCGAGATCTTCTTCGACAAGCTGGGTCTGCCGGTCATCAAGAAGACCGCCACCGGTGCCCGCAGCACCGACGAGGAAGTGCTGGAAAAGCTGGCCGAGGACTACCCCCTGCCGGCCAAGATCCTGGAGCACCGCAGCCTGTCCAAGCTCAAGGGCACCTACACCGACAAGCTGGCCCAGATGGCGCTGCCGCGCACCGGCCGCGTGCACACCCATTACGCGCAGGCCGTGGCGGTGACCGGGCGCCTGTCCAGCAACGACCCCAACCTGCAGAACATCCCTATCCGCACGCCCGAAGGCCGGCGCGTGCGCGAGGCCTTCGTGGCCCCCCCCGGCCATGTGATCGCGAGTGCCGACTATTCGCAGATCGAGCTGCGCATCATGGCCCACATCAGTGGCGACGAGGCCCTGCTGCGCGCCTTCCACGAAGGTCTGGACGTGCACCGTGCGACCGCCGCCGAGGTGTTCGGTGTGGCGGTGGACCAGGTCAGCAGCGAGCAGCGTCGCTATGCCAAGGTCATCAACTTCGGCCTCATCTACGGCATGAGCGCCTTCGGCCTGGCCAAGGCCCTGGGCATCGACAACACGGCGGCCAAGAACTACATCCAGCGCTACTTCGAGCGCTTCGCCGGCGTGCGCCAGTACATGGACGACACCCGGGCCCAGGCCAAGGCGCAGGGCTATGTCGAGACCGTCTTTGGCCGCCGGCTCTACCTGCCCGAGATCAACAGCCCCAACGGCCCGCGCCGCAGCGGCGCCGAACGGGCCGCCATCAACGCGCCCATGCAGGGCACGGCGGCCGATCTCATCAAGCTCAGCATGGTGGCGGTGCAGAAGGCCCTGGACGAGCAGGGCCGGGGCACGAAGATGATCATGCAGGTGCATGACGAACTGGTGTTCGAGGTGCCGCAGGCCGAGGTGGACTGGCTGCGCACCGAAGTGCCGCGCCTCATGGCCGGCGTGGCCGCACTCAAGGTGCCGCTGCTGGCCGAAGTGGGCGTGGGGCCTAACTGGGACCAGGCGCACTGAGCCTGTCGGCTCTGTGCCCGACCTTCAACGACTGGGAGACACAACATGAACCAGCGCCATCTGCACGACCACCAAGCCCAGGACCTCGCCGCCCTGCTGCCCGGCCAGTCCGGTGCCGAAGGCACCAGCCGGCGCACGGCGCTCAAGGCCGCGCTGGGCGTAGGCTATGCCGCAGCGGCGGCGCCGCTCATGGCGCAGACGGCCATCCGCACGCCGGCCGACGGGCTGACGGTGGGTGAGGTGATGATCGATGTGGCCGGGTTCTCCATGCCCGCCTACCGTGCCGCGCCGGCCGGGCGCACCGGGCTGCCGGTGGTGCTGGTGTTGTCGGAGATCTTCGGCGTGCACGAATACATCGCCGACACCGCGCGCCGTTTCGCCCGCGCCGGCTACCTGGCGATCGCGCCGGAGCTCTTCATCCGCCAGGGTGACCCGCAGTCCTACGGCGAGATGGCGCGGCTGATCGCCGAGGTCATCAGCCAGGTGCCGGATGCGCAGGTCATGGGCGATCTGGACGCCGCCGTGCGCTGGGCCGCTGCCAACGGCGGCGACGTGTCCAGGCTGGCTGTGACCGGCTTTTGCTGGGGTGGTCGCCAGACCTGGCTGTACGCCGCGCACAACCCGCAGGTCAAGGCGGCAGTGGCCTGGTACGGCCGGCTGGTCGGCCCGACCAGCGCGCTCAACCCGCGCCATCCGGTGGATGTGGCCGGCTCGCTCAAGGCGCCGGTGCTGGGCCTGTACGGTGCGGCCGACACCGGCATTCCGCTGGACACGGTGGAGGCCATGAAGAAGGCCCTGGCCACCGGCAGCCAGGCAGCGCGGCAGTCGAGCTTCGTGGTGTACCCGGAGGCGCCCCACGCCTTCCATGCCGACTACCGGCCCACCTTCCGTGCCGAGCCGGCGCAGGACGGCTGGAACCGGGCGCTGGCCTGGTTCCGCCAGCACGGCGTGGCCTGACCGGCCCCGGGGCTTTCAGCCCTGGACGGGATCGGGGCCGAGGTCGAAGCGGAACTCGGCGCCTTCTCCACGCACGCCCTGGCCTTCGATGGTGCCGCCATGGCGTTCCACCACGCGCCGCACCGTGGCCAGCCCGATGCCGGTACCTTCGAATTCGCTGGGGCGGTGCAGTCGCTGGAACGGTTTGAACAGCAGTCCGGCATGGGCCATGTCGAAGCCGGCGCCGTTGTCGCGGATGAAGAAGCGCGTGCGGTCGGCCCCTTCGGCAGCGGGCAGCCGGCCGATCTGGATGACCGCATCGCTGCGTTTGCGGGTGTACTTCAGCGCGTTGCCGATCAGGTTCTCCATCGCCACCCGCACCAGCCGGGCATCGCACGACACCTGCATGCCCGGCTCGATGTCGATGGTGACCTGCCGGTCGGGGTACTTGCGCAGTTCTTCCGACGCCACATGGCGGGCCAGTTCGCTCAGGTCCAGCGGATCGCGCTGCAGCATGCCCTGGCTGACCCGGGCCAGGGACAGCAGGTCGTTGATGATGCTGCCCATGCGCTGGGTGGAGCCCACCACGCGGTTGAGCAGATCGCGGTCATCGGGCTCCAGCCGGTCACCGGCCTGCTCGATGAGCAGCTGGGTGAAGCCGTCGATGCTGCGCAGCGGTGCCTTCAGGTCGTGCGACACCGAGTAGGCGAAGGCGTCCAGCTCGGCATTGAGCCGCTCCAGCTCGGCGGTGCGGTCGCGCACCCGCTGCTCCAGCGTGGCCTGCAGCCGCTCGATGTCCCGGTCGCGTTGCAGGCGTTGCAGTTCGGCCTCGGCCCGGCTGACAAAGATGGACAGCAGGGCGCGCACGTCGTCGGTCAGGGTGGTGGGCTGGCGCCACAGCACGAACAGCACACCCACCGGCTGGCTGTCGCCATCGCGCAGGGCCTGGCCGGCATAGGCTTCGTAGTGGCCGGCCACCAGACCCCTGGCCAGCGGATAGCGCGTGGTGACGGCCTCGGGGTAGACCATCAGACCGGACTGCAGCATCGTGTCGGCACAGGGGGTGTCGGGCAGATCGAACCGGAAGTTGGCGGACTGGCGGCCGTCGCGCCAAACGGCCAGGGTCTGCATGCTGCCGTCGGGCTGGCGCTCGCAGACCACCACCGAGTCGGCCTGCACCACGCGGCCCAGCTGCTCGGTCAGCGCATGGAAGAAGGCTTCACCGGTGGCCGAGGCCACGCCCCGTGCCACGTCGGTGAGCTGCTGGCGGTGGTGCAGCTCGGCGCTGATGTCGGTCACGGTGCTGATGATCAGCGTGTCGTCGGGGTTGTCGCCCAGCACCGACGACACCAGCACCTCGAAGGTGCTGCCGTCGCTGCGTTTGCCCAGGCACTGCATGGCATCGACCCGGCGGTCGCTGAAGAGGTGGTGCACATGGCGCTCGCGGTCGAGCGGATCCACCCACAGGAAGTGGTCGGTGTGGCCCAGCACCTGATCGCGCTGCCAGCCGTAGCAGCGCTCGAAGGCGGCGTTCACGTCCAGGATGATGCCCGTGGTGGCCGACTGCGCCACCATGGGGCTGGGGCTGAGCCGGAAGATGCGGGCGAAGCGGTCGAGGTGGCGGTCACGCTCGGCTTCGGTCTGGCGGCGGCGCTCCAGCTCCTGCAGCTGCCGTGCCAGCGCCTGCTGCGTGGCCTGACGGCTGTGCGTGACCAGCATGGCCACGACCAACAGGGCAGCCGACTGGGCGATCCACGTGCGAAGGCCGACATCGAAATCCGGCACCGGCCCCAGCATGCCCCGCATCTCGGCGGCGGTGAGGACGCCCAGCGCCATGATCCCGCACAGCGACACCACCACCAGCGCCCGCCGCCCCAGCAGCACACCGGCACCGGCCACTGCGCCCACGAACAGGAAATTGACGGCGGTGCGGACCGAGCCGAACGACAGAACCGACAGCAGGGCGGTCAGCAGCACGGCAACCACCATCATCACCGCCACCGTGTCGTTGGACCAGCGCCGGGTGCGCAGCATGTAGTGGGCTGCGCCGCTGATGGCGGCAATGAATGCCGCCACCACGGTCTCGCGGGTCTCGCTGGTGGCCAGCACCTGTTCCAGCACCATCACGAAGCTGGCGGTCACCGCCACCATGAGCGTGAGCGTGAGCAAGGTGTTGCGCACGGCCAGCGCCTCCACCCCGGGGGCGATCACCGCCGGACGCGTGTTGTCAGCCTTGGGCACGGGCGGTCCCCGGCGTGTTGCACCAGGCGCTCCAGCTGCCCGGGTACAGGGCGGCCCGACCGAGCCCGGCGATTTCCATGGCCAGCAGATTGGGCACGGCGCTCACACCGCTGCCGCACTGGTGCACCACGCCGGCGGCGTCGCGGCCGGCCAGCAGCCGCTCGAACTCGGCACGCAGCACCTCGGCCGGCTTGAAGCGGCCATCGGGCAGCAGGTTGTCGCCGAACGGCCGGTTGAGCGCGCCCGGAATGTGGCCGGCCACCGGGTCCAGCGGTTCGGTCTCGCCCCGGAAGCGGGCGGCGGCGCGGGCGTCGATCAGGGTGCGGTCGGGCCGGCCCAGCAGGGCCTGCACGTCGGCCGTCTCCAGCACGGTGGTGGCCGACGGGCGCAAGGCGAAGTCGCCTTCGGGCATGGCCGGTGCCGGGCCGCTGTCCACCGCACCACCGGCGGCCTGCCAGGCGGCCAGACCGCCGTCGAGCACGGCCACCGCCTCATGGCCGCACCACTTGAGCATCCACCACAGACGGCCGCTGAACATGATGCCGGCGCGGTCCAGCACCACCACCTGCGAGCCGCCGTTGACCCCCAGCCGGCGCAGCGTGGCGGCGAAGGCCTCGCGCGAGGGCAGGGGATGGCGGCCGGCACTGGGCGGGTGCGACTTGTCGCTCAGGTCGGTGTCCAGATCGGCGTGCAGCGAGCCGGCGATGTGCGACTGTTCGAACAGCCGGCGGCCGGCGGTGGGGTCCATCAGGTCGGCGCTGCAGTCGAGCACGCGCACATCGGTCCCGGCGTTCAGCAGCAGCTGCAGTTCGTTGGCGGAGATCAGGGTGGTGAACATGGGGCTGGGCAGAAATGCGATCGGCAGATTGTGCGACAGCCTGGGTGCCTCAATGCTCTTCTGCCGGTGCCTGAGGCACAGCGCGGTTGCGCAGCACGGTGGCGGTGATGCCGCTGGCCACGATCAGGGCCATGCCGAGCCAGCCGATCAGGGGCAGCTGGTCGCCGAAGATGACCAGGCTGTAGAGCGCCGCAAACACGATGCCGGCATATTGCAGGTTGGCCACCAGCAGCGTGGCGCCGCTGGAGTAGGCCCGGGTCATGCAGAGCTGTCCCAGCGCGGCCAGCACGCCGATGGGCAGCAGCCACAGGGCCGACGGCCAGTGCCAGGCACTCGCCCCGGTGAACAGCATGCCCACCGCGCCCACCACCACCGCGCCCAGCGAGAAGTAGAAGACGGTGCGGCTCTCGGGCTCGCCGGCCCGGGCCAGGGCGGCCACCTGCAGGTAGGCCAGCGCAGCGAACAGTCCGGACATCAGGCCCACCAGCGAGCCCATGGCCTGGTCGCCGCTGAAGGTGGGTCGCAGCAGCATGGCCACACCGGCAAAACCGGCCAGCACCGTGACGAACAAGGGCCCCTGTGCCCGCACCGCCGTGCCCTGTTTCTGCAGCAGCAGTGCCCCGCCCAGCAGGAAGGTCGCTATCCAGACGCTGCTCATGTAATTGAGCGTCATGGCCGTGGCCAGCGGAAGCACCGCAATGGCATAGAACCAGGCGGTCAGCGAGATGGTGCCCACGATGCTGCGCCACAGGTGCATGGAAGGCACCCGTGTGGCCAGCGACACGCCCTGGGCGCGGGCCAGGCCGACCAGGAAGAACACCCCCACCACACCCCGGTAACAGACGATCTCGAAGCTGTTGAAGTGGACGGAGGCGAACTTGATGCACACCCCCATGGTGGCGAAGAAGAGGGAAGCCAGCACCATCCACAGGGCCTGCCGGCCCACGCCGGCAGGGGCTGCGGCGGCCACGGTGGTCAAGCGGGCACCGCCGGTCCCATCTGGCGCCGGTACCACTCATGGAAGTGCTGCATGCCGTCTTCCATGGGGCTCTGGTAGGGACCGACCTCGCTGGTGCCGCGTTTCATGAGGGCCGCGCGGCCGGCGTCCATGCGCTCGGCGATCTCGTCGTCTTCCACGCAGGTCTCCATGTAGGCGGCCCGCTGCGCCTCGACGAAATCGCGCTCGAAGGCGGCGATCTCTTCCGGGTAGTAGAACTCCACCATGTTGAGCGTCTTCGTCGGGCTGATCGGATGCAGCGTGGACACGGTCAGCACATGCGGATACCACTCGATCATGATGTGCGGGTAGTAGGTCAGCCAGATGGCGCCGTGCTCGGGCAGCTGCCCCTGGCGGTACTGCATGAGCTGTTCGTGCCAGCGCTGGTACACGGGGCTGCCGGCCTGGCCCATGAGGTTCTGGGCACCCACGGTCTGCACCGAGTACTCGGGCCGGAACTCCCAGCGCAGGTCCTCGCAGGTCACGAAGTTGCCCAGGCCCGGGTGGAAGGGCGCGACGTGGTAGTCCTCCAGATAGACCTCGATGAAGGTCTTCCAGTTGTAGTTGCACTCGTGCAGCTCCACATGGTCGAGCACCATGCCCTCGAAGCTGAGCGCCTGGCGCGGACCGAGGTCGGCCAGGTCGGCGGCGATGTCGCGGCCGTTGTCCTCGAACAGCAGGCCGTTCCACTCGCGCAGCCGGTAGTTGTCCAGGTTCAGGCAGGGGTCGTGCTGGAAGTGCGGTGCGCCCAGCAGCTGGCCCGCCGGGCCGTTGCCGGCCGGCGTGGCCGAACCGCTGTAGGTCCAGCGGTGCAGCGGGCACACGATGTGGCCGCCGGCGTGGCCGGGCTGGGTCTGGTTGAGGTTGCCGCGTCCCTTGAGCATGACGGCCTGGCGGTGCCGGCAGACGTTGGACACCAGCTCGATGCCCGAGGGTGTGCGCATGAGAGCCCTGCCGCCGTTCTCCTGCGGCAATGCGTGGTAGTCGCCCACTTCGGGGACGGAAAGAGCGTGCCCCACATAGCGGGGCCCGCGCTGAAAGATCGTCTCCAGTTCGCGCCGGAACAGCGCCTCGTCGAAATAACTGTGAACTGGTAGTTGGCTTGCGGCCTGCTGCAGTTGAAGACTCAAATCAGACATCGTGGTCCTGACCTAAAGACTCCCCCTATGAAGGGGCAGGTAAGCGCTGTGCTCGTCAGACGAATTCGCGCGGGGTGGGTGAAGTGGTGCGTCCCTCCGGGTGCGAGGCACCCGTCAGCAGAGAAAAAAGAGGGCGGATTGTACCCCCCGGTCCTGTGGGGGGTATGCTCGCTAAAATTGGCCTTCTGCCCCGGTTGCAGCGCCCGCTGCCCTGGCGTCATTTCCTGCTCACCAGACCCTCCATGCCGAGAACCGTCCCTCCCGCCGCTGCCGCCCCGGACCTGCCCGCCACCTACGAGGCAGCGCTGGAGGAGCTGGAGCAGCTGGTGGCCCAGCTGGATGCCGGCCAGCTCCCGCTCGATCAGCTGCTGGTGCGTTACCAGCGAGGTGCGGCCCTGCTGGCCTTCTGCCGCGACCGGCTGAGTGCCGTGGAAAACCAGATCCAGGTGCTCGAAGGCCAGCAGCTCAAACCCTGGGACGGCGCGTGAACGGACCCACCCACTTCTCTCCCGCCGCCGACTTTGCCGGCTGGCGCAGCCACCAGCAGGCCGTGGTCGAGCAGGCGCTCTCGCGCTGGGTGCCGGCCGATGCGCCGGCCCGGCTCGGCGAGGCCATGCGCTATGCGGTGCTCGATGGCGGCAAGCGCCTGCGCCCGCTGCTGGTGCTGGCCACCGCCGAAGCCCTGGGTGGCCATGCCGAGGCCGCACTGCGGGCGGCTTGCGCGGTCGAACTGATCCACGCGTACTCCCTGGTGCACGACGACATGCCCTGCATGGACAACGACGTGCTGCGCCGGGGCAAACCCACGGTGCATGTGCAGTTCGGCGAGGCCCAGGCCTTGCTGGCGGGCGATGCCCTGCAGGCCCTGGCCTTCGAACTGCTGGTGCCGGGCGACGGCAGCCTGCCGCCCGAACTCTGTGCACGCCTGTGCCGCCTGCTGGCATTGGCCGCCGGTGCCGACGGCATGGCCGGTGGCCAGGCGGTCGATCTGGCCAGCGTGGGCCTCGCGCTCGATCAACCGGCCCTGGAAGCCATGCACCGCCGCAAGACCGGCGCCCTGCTGAAGGCCAGCGTCACCATGGGTGCGGCCACGGCCGAGGCCACGCCGCAGCAGCAGGCCGACCTGGCCGAGTACGGCGAGTGCATCGGCCTGGCCTTCCAGGTGGTCGACGACATCCTGGACGTGACCGCCGACTCCGCCACACTGGGCAAGACCGCCGGCAAGGACGCGGCGGCCGACAAGCCCACCTTCGTGTCCCTCTTGGGGCTGGCGCCGGCGCAGGCCTATGCCGATGCCGTGCTGGACCGGGCCCACCAGGCCCTGCAGCGCTGTGCCCTTGCTCAGGCCGACCACCTGCGTGCCCTGGCCGACTGGGTGGGGAGACGGGCCTCCTGAGGCCCGGCCCCATTCTTCCCACCACCGTCAACCGAGCGATCCGATCATGAGTTCTCTGCTGACCCACATCGATTCCCCGGCCGACCTGCGCCGTCTGGCGCGCCCGCAGCTGCCGCAGCTCGCGCAGGAGCTGCGTGGCTACCTGCTGGACAGCGTGTCGCGCACCGGCGGCCACCTCAGCTCGAACCTGGGCACGGTGGAGCTCACCATCGCGCTGCACTACGTCTTCAACACGCCGGAAGACCGGCTGGTGTGGGACGTGGGCCATCAGACCTACCCGCACAAGATCCTCACCGGCCGGCGCGACCGCATGCACACCCTGCGCCAGCAGGGCGGCATCAGCGGCTTCCCGCGCCGCGACGAGAGCGAGTACGACACCTTCGGCACCGCGCACTCGTCCACCAGCATCTCGGCTGCGCTCGGCATGGCGCTGGCAGCCCGTGTGAAGGGCGAGGACCGGCGTGCCGTGGCCATCATCGGCGATGGCGCCATGACCGCCGGCATGGCCTTCGAGGCGCTCAACAACGCCGGCGTGTCCAACGGCCGGCTGCTGGTGGTGCTCAACGACAACGACATGTCGATCTCGCCGCCGGTGGGCGCGCTCAACCGCTACCTGGCCCAGCTCATGAGCGGCCAGTTCTATGCGGCCGCCAAGAACGTGGGCAAGCAGGTGCTCAAGGGCGCGCCACCCCTGTTCGAGCTGGCCAAGCGGCTGGAGCAGCAGGCCAAGGGCATGGTGGTGCCGGCCACCCTGTTCGAGAAGTTCGGCTTCAACTACATCGGCCCCATCGACGGCCACGACCTCGATTCCCTGGTGCCCACGCTGGAGAACATCCGCCACCTGCTCGACACCGACAGCGGACCGCAGTTCCTGCACGTGGTCACCCGCAAGGGCCATGGCTACAAGCTGGCCGAGGCCGACCCCATCGCGTACCACGGCCCGGGCAAGTTCGATCCGGCCGTGGGCCTGGTCAAGCCGGCCACGCCCCCGAAGCAGACCTTCACCCAGGTCTTCGGCCAGTGGCTGTGCGACATGGCGGCGGCCGACGAGCGCCTGATCGGCATCACCCCGGCCATGCGCGAGGGCTCGGGCATGGTCGAGTTCGAGCGCCGCTTCCCCGGTCGCTACCACGATGTGGGCATTGCCGAGCAGCACGCAGTCACCTTCGCCGCCGGCATGGCCTGCGAGGGCCTCAAGCCGGTGGTGGCCATCTATTCCACCTTCCTGCAGCGCGGCTACGACCAGCTCATCCACGACGTGGCCCTGCAGAAGCTGCCGGTGGTGTTCGCGCTCGACCGCGCCGGTCTGGTGGGTGCCGACGGCGCCACCCACGCCGGCAACTACGACATCGCCTACGTCCGCTGCATCCCGAACATGAGCATGGCTTGTCCGGCCGACGAGGCCGAGTGCCGCCAGCTTCTGACCACCGCCTTCCAGCAGGACCATCCAGTGGCCGTTCGCTACCCGCGTGGTGCCGGTGCCGGCGTGACGCCCAAGGCCGATCTGGAGGGCCTGCCGTTCGGCAAGGGCGAGATCCGCCGCCAGGGCCGCGGTATTGCCATCCTGGCCTTCGGCACGCTGCTCTACCCGGCGCTCGAGGCCGGGGCCGCCCTGGGCGCCACCGTGGCCAACATGCGCTGGGCCAAGCCGCTGGACGTAGAACTGCTGCGCGAGATCGCCCGCACCCACGCCGCCATCGTCACGCTGGAAGAAGGCTGCCTGCCGGGCGGTGCCGGTGGCGCCGTGGCCGAAGCCCTGAATGCCGAAGGCATCACCCTGCCGGTGCTGCACCTGGGCCTGCCGGACGAGTTCATCGAGCACGGCGACCCGGCCAAGCTGCTGGCCGGGGTCGGCCTGGACGCCGCCGGCATCGAAGCGTCCGTCCGGCAGCGTTTCGGCAGCCTGGTCGAAGGGGCTGCCGGCCTGAAGGTGGTCCGCTGAAACAGCAGGCACATCCCCGGAAGTCGGGACAAGCTGTCACCAACCTGAACGACATGATCATGTCCAGGGTTTACCCGAGCGGGTGCCCTGCAGGCGCTTTCTAGAATCTTCCTTTCACCCCAACAGCCCACGCGCGCCTACCCGGCCGCCGGGCACAACATCAACGGAGCATCTCACCCATGGATCGTCGTTCCATCCTCAAACACACCGGCATCGCCGGCGTGCTAGCCGCCGGCATCGCCCCGGCCGTGCATGCCCAGGCTACCATCCGCTGGCGCCTGACCTCCAGCTTCCCCAAGGCGCTGGACACCATCCACGGCGCTGCCGACGTGTTTGCCAAGAAGGTCGGTGAAATGACCGGCGGCAAGTTCCAGGTGACGGTCCACGCTCCCGGCGAACTGGTGCCCGCCTTCGGCGTGGTCGATGCCGTGCAGGCCGGCACCGTGGAAGCCGGTCACACCGCTCCCTATTACTACTTCGGCAAGGACGACACCTTCGCCATCGGCACCGCCATCCCCTTCGGCCTGAACAGCCGCCAGCTGACCGCCTGGTACTACGAAGGCAACGGCCTCAAGCTGTTCCGCGAGTTCTATAACCAGTACAACATCGTCAACTTCCCCGGCGGCAACACCGGCGCCCAGATGGGCGGCTGGTTCCGCAAGGAAGTCAAGACCGTGGCCGACCTCAAGGGCCTGAAGTTCCGCGTCGGCGGCTTTGCCGGCAAGGTGCTGACCCGCCTGGGCGTGGTGCCGCAGAACATCCCCGGTGGCGAGATCTACCAGGCGCTCGAGAAGGGCACCATCGATGCCACCGAGTGGATCGGCCCGTACGACGACGAGAAGCTGGGCTTCCAGAAGGTCGCCAAGAACTACTACTACCCGGGTTTCTGGGAAGGCGGCGCACAGCTCGACTTCTACATCAACAAGGCCGCCTTCAATGCCTTGTCGCCCGAGAACAAGGCCATCGTCGAAGCTGCTGCATCCCACGCACACACCACCATGCAGGCCATCTACGACGCCCGCAACCCGGCGGCCCTCAAGCGCCTGGTGGCCGGTGGCGCCAAGGTGCAGGCCTTCCCGAAGGTCATCATGGATGCCGCCTTCAAGGAAGCCATGGCGCTCTACGAAGAGATCGGCAAGACCAACCCCAACTGGAAGAAGATCTACGGCGACTACTCTGCCTTCCGCAAGGAGCAGAACCTGTGGTTCCGCTTCACCGAGGCCCAGTTCGACCGCTACATGCAGTCGGCCAAACTGCCCTGATCGCCTCTCATCTGTCGTCAAAAACCCC
>CALRSR020000002.1:0-234423 GCA_943370825.1 Allobosea thiooxidans
AGGGCAGCGAGCGCCTGTGCAGTCTCGCGCACCAGCGCCGGCCCCCGGTAGATCAGCCCGGTGTAGATCTGCACCACGTCGGCCCCGGCCTCGACCTTGCTCACGGCGTCAGCCCCGCTCAGCACCCCGCCCACCCCGATGATGGGGAAGCCCTGGCCCAGCGCCTGTCGCAGCTGCCGGATCACGCGGTTGCTGGCCTGCAGCACCGGTGCGCCCGACAGGCCACCCGCCTCCTCGGCATGCGGCAGGCCGGCCACGGCTTCGCGGCTGAGCGTGGTGTTGGTGGCGATCACACCCAGTGCCTGGGTGGGCAGGCCATCGCTGCCGCAGCCGTGGCGGCGCAGCGTGGCGGCGATCACGCCGATCTGCGTGTCGTCCAGATCGGGTGCGATCTTGATGAACACCGGGATGCGGCGGCCGTGGCGGGCGGCGAGATGTTCTCGGCGTTCCATCACCGCACCGATCAGCGCGTCGAGCGCCTCGTCGGACTGCAGGCTGCGCAGGTTCTTGGTGTTGGGGCTGGAGATGTTCACCGTCACATAGTCGGCATGCGGGTACACGCCGTCCAGGCAGGTGAGGTAGTCGTCGGTGGCCCGCTCGATGGGCGTGGCCGCGTTCTTGCCGATGTTCAGGCCCAGCAGCATGGGTACGCCGGCATGGTGGCCCTGGCGCCGAAATCGTGCCTGCTGCACGTTGCGCAGGAAGGCCTCCAGCCCTTCGTTGTTGAAGCCCAGCCGGTTGATCAGCGCCTGCTTGGCCGGCAGGCGAAACATGCGCGGCTTGGGGTTGCCGCTCTGGCCCAGTGGCGTGACGGTGCCCACCTCCACGAATCCGAAGCCCATGGCGGCCAGACCGTCGATGCAGCGGGCATTCTTGTCGAGGCCGGCGGCCAGGCCCACCCGGTTGGGGAAGTTCAGGCCAGCCACGGTGATGGGGTCGTCCACCCGGCGTTCGCTGTACAGGCAGGTCAGCGGCGAATGCTGCAGCCGGGCAATGGCGCCCAGTGTCAGGTCGTGGGCCTGCTCCGGGTCCATGCCGAACAGGAAGGGGCGCGCGGCGCCGTAGGGGAGGAGTGACATCGGATAATCCGCCGGTTCAGACAAACCCCGGATTCTCTCAAATGACCCAAGACGAACTCAAAGCCCTGGTGGGCCAGGCCGCCCTGCAATACGTCGAACCCGGCCAGGTTGTCGGCGTGGGCACCGGCTCCACGGTCAACAAGTTCATCGAGGCCCTGGCCACCATCAAGGACCGGGTGCCCGGCGCGGTGTCCAGTTCGGAAGCTTCCACCGCCCGTCTGCAGGCTCTGGGCATCCCGGTGATCGCGGCGCAGGACGCCGGCGAACTGTCGGTCTACATCGACGGCGCTGACGAGATCGACGGCCAGGGCTACATGGTCAAGGGCGGTGGCGCGGCGCTCACCCGCGAAAAGATCGTCGCGGCCCAGTCGCGCCGTTTCGTGTGCATTGCCGACGAGTCCAAACTGGTGCGCATGCTGGGTGCCTTTCCGCTGCCGGTGGAGGTGATCCCGATGGCGGCGGCGCATGTGGCGCGCCGCTTCGCAGCCATGGGCGGCACGGCCCGTGTGCGACTGAAGGATGGTGCACCGCTGGTCACCGACAACGGCCAGCACATCCTGGACGTGACCGGCCTGCAGATTGCCGATCCGCTGGGTTTCGAGAGCCAGGTGAACCAGTGGCCGGGCGTGGTGACGGTGGGTGTGTTCGCCCACCAGAAGGCGACGGTCTGCCTGCTGGGCACGGCAGCAGGCGTGCGCACCCTCACGTTCTGAGCGGGACCGGCCGCACGGGCCGGTGGCCTCAGAAGCGGATGCCGGAGGGCGGCTCGACCGGAATCTCGGCCGGGCGGCTGGCAGCCGCCGGGCTGGCTGCTGCCGGGCCCTGGCCCGCTGCCGGTGCAGAAGCCTGTGCGGCGCCACCCGGCACCGCCGACTGCACGGCCACCAGCGGTTCCGGCTGCGGGCGGCGGTAATTCGACGGCAACTGCGACTGCTTGGGGTAGCCAGCCGCGTCCAGGTACTGGCCCCACTGCACGTCCGAATAGCCCTTGATCTGCTGGGCGCCGATGGTCAGCACTGGCACGGTCGGCTCGCCGGCCAGGCGGGTGAGGGCGGCGGCATCCTCGGGCGTGGTCACGGTGCGCTCCACATAGGGAATGCCGCGCGCGTTCAGCAGGTTGCGTCCGCTGTTGCACGGCGAGCAGTCCTTGCCGGTGTACAGCGTGACCGGGAACTGGCCGGCCACGCGGCGCAGCTCGAACGGCAGGGCTGCATTGCCACCGGCGGCGGTGCCGCCCGCTGCACCCTGTGCACCTGCCACAGGCCTGGCTTGCGCAGCCGGTGGGGGCTGATCCGAGAAGGTGACCTTGCCGTCCGGCCCGACGATGCGGTAGACGCCCTGTGCAGCAGCCAGCCCGCACAGAAGGCTGCCAGCGGTGATGGCGACCAGCGCAGCGCTGGCGCGACGGTGTGGTGCATGTTTCATGCGTTCTCCCTGAAATCTGGTCCGTCCGGTGATCAGCCGGCCATGCCCTGGTGCTTGAGCAGGGCGTCGATCTGCGGCTCGCGGCCCCGGAAGGCCTTGAACGACTCGATGGCCGGGCGGCTGCCGCCCGCCTCCAGCACCGCCTCACGGTAGCGGCGTCCGGTCTCGGCGTCCACCGTGCCGCGACCGCTGCGCGCAGCAGCCTCCTCGAAGGCAGCATAGGCGTCGGCCGACAGCACCTCGGCCCATTTGTAGCTGTAGTAGCCGGCCGAATAGCCGCCAGCAAAGATGTGGCTGAAGGTGTGCGGCGTGCGGCTGTAGGCCGGGGCCTTCATCACGGCCACCTCGGCCCGGACCTGATCGAGCAGCGCCATGACCGCCTCACCGCTGGGCGGCGGGGTGGTCTGGCTGTGCAGCAGCATGTCGAACAGGGCGAACTCGACCTGGCGCAGGGTCTGCAGACCGCTCTGGTAATTCTTGGCAGCGAGCATCTTGTCGAACAGGTCTCGAGGCAACGTAGCCCCGGTATCGACATGGGCGGTCATGTGCTTGAGCACATCCCACTCCCAGCAGAAGTTCTCCATGAACTGGCTGGGCAGCTCCACCGCATCCCATTCCACGCCGCTGATGCCCGAGACGTCGCGCTCGTTCACCTGGGTGAGCATGTGGTGCAGGCCGTGTCCGAACTCGTGGAAGAGGGTGATGACGTCGTCGTGCGTGAGCAGGGCCGGCTTGCCGCCCACGCCCTCGGCAAAGTTGCACACCAGGTGCGCCACCGGGGTCTGGAGGGCGCCGGTGTCGGGCCGCAGCCAGCGGGCGCGCACGTCGTCCATCCAGGCGCCACCGCGCTTGCCGGTGCGGGCGCCGGGATCCAGGTAGAACTGGCCCACCAGCTGGCCCTGGCGTTCGATGCGGAAAAACTCCACACCCGGGTGCCACACCGGTGCGCGGTCCGGGCGGATTGCCACGTCGAACAGCGTCTCGACGATCTGGAACAGGCCGGCCAGCACCTTGGGCGCGGTGAAGTAGGTCTTGACCTCCTGCTCGCTGAAGGCGTAGCGGGCTTCCTTCAGGCGCTCGCCGATGAAGGGCCAGTCCCAGGGCTGGGGATCGGTGATGCCCAGATGATCCCGGGCAAAGGCACGCAGATCGGCCAGGTCCTGTTCGGCGTAGGGGCGGGCGCGGCGGGCCAGGTCGCGCAGGAAATCGATCACCTGCTCCGGCGAACGTGCCATCTTGGGCACCAGCGACACATCGGCGAAGTGGCGGTGGCCCAGCAGCCGGGCTTCTTCCTGGCGCAGGGCGAGCAGCTCGGTCATGACGGCCGAGTTGTCGAACCGGGCAGCATCACCCTGGGCCTGATCGCTGGCACGGGTGACGTAGGCGCGGTAGAGCTGCTCGCGCACCTCGCTGCGGCGGGCGAACTGCATCACCGGCAGGTAGACCGGCATCTTCAGCGTGAGCTTGTGGCCCTCCTTGCCATCGGCCTGGGCAGCGGCGGCGGTGGCCTGCAGCACGTCATCGGGCAGACCGTCCAGATCGGCGGTGGGCAGGTAGAGGGCAAAGGCGTCGGTGGCGTCCAGCGCGTTCTCGCTGAACCTCTGCGCCAGTTCGGCCTGGCGTTCCTGGATGGCGGCGAAGCGGGCCTTGGCCTCACCCTGCAGCTCGGCGCCGCCCAGCACGAAGCCCTGCAGCGCGTTGTGGCGGGCACGGGCCTGCTCGGCGGTCAGGCGGGCCGGGTCCATGGCCTTGTACTTGGCGTACAGGCGCTCGTCCGACCCCAGCCGGGTGCCGAACTCTGTGACCCGGGGCAGGCTTTCGTTGTAGGCGGCCCGCAGGGCCGGGGTGTCGGCCACGCTGTTGAGGTGGCTCACGGCGCCCCAGGCGCTGTAGAGGCGCTCGGTGGCCACGTCCAGCGTGGCGGCAATGGCCTTCCAGTCGGCGGGGAAGTCGGGGGCGGTGACCTGTTCCAGCGCGGCATCGGCACGGGCCAGCAGCACCTCCATGGCCGGGGCCACATGTTCCGGCCGGATGGCATCGAACAGCGGCAGGCCGGTGAAGTCGAGCAGGGGATTGCCGGCCGCGGTGGTGGCGGCAGGCTCGGCAGCGAGGGGGACAGTGCGATCGTTCATGGACTCTCAGATGGGCTGGGGGGCGTCAAGTTCAAGCGACCTCACCGGGTCGTCACCCCTGTGTCTTCTTGACGCTCTTCTTGCGGACCTTGGCCCGCTTGATCTGGCCACCGGGGGTGAGGCGCTGGTTGCCCAGCACCCGCACCACCTTGACCTCGGGCCGCTGGCCGCCGCGTTTGCTGAATTTCAGCACCTTCACGTCTTTCGGGCCGGGCATGCGGTCTTCGTCGACCGCCTTGGCCTTCTCGGCCACCGGGCGCCAGAGCACCAGCAGCTTGCCGATGTGCTGGATGGGAGCGGCGTCGAGCTCGTCGGCCAGCGTGGCCAGCATGGCCTCGCGGGCAGCACGGTCGTCGTTGAGCACCCGGATCTTGATGAGGCCGTGGGCCTTGAGGGCGGCGTCGGTTTCCTTGCGGACGGCGGCGGTGAGGCCGTCGTTGCCGATGTGGACCACGGGGTCGAGGTGATGGGCGTCCGACCGGTGGGCCTTGCGCTGCGCGGGGGTGAGCTGGATCTGGGGCATGGGACAATTATCGTTTACCACGCCGTTGTGCGATCCCCATGGGCATCAAAGTCAAAACCCAGAGCAAGAAGGTCAACAAGGCCTGGCTGAATCAGCACGTCAACGACCCCTACGTCAAGCTGGCCGGCAAGGAAGGCTACCGCGCTCGCGCGGCCTACAAGCTCAAGGAGATCGACGAGCAGTTCGGCCTGATCCGGCCCGGGCAGGTGGTGGTGGATCTGGGCAGCGCCCCCGGTGCCTGGAGCCAGTACCTGCGCCGCCGGCTCAGCCCGAACGGCGCAGCGGTGGGCGAGCTGCAGGGCACCATCGTGGCGCTGGACATGCTGCCCATGGAGGCGGTGGAGGGGGTCCATTTCATCCAGGGCGACTTCCGCGAGGCCGAGGTGCTGCAGGCGCTGGAAGGCGCGCTGGCCGAACGCGGCGTGAACAAGGTGGACGTGGTGGTGTCGGACATGGCGCCCAATCTGTCGGGCATCGGCGACACCGACGCAGCCCGCATTGCAGACCTGATCGAGCTGGCGGTCGATTTCTCGCGCCAGTGGCTGCGGCCCGAAGGGGCGCTGGTGGTCAAGCTGTTCCACGGCGGCGCCTATGAGCCCATGGTGGCCCTGTTTCGCCAGACCTTCCGGGTGGTCAAGGCGGTCAAGCCCAAGGCCAGCCGGGACAAATCGTCGGAAACCTTTCTGGTGGGCATCGGTCTCAAAACCGTCTGACGCAGCCGCCGTGAAAAAAAGCTAACCCCATGATTGACAAAGCCTCAGGGTCGGTGGCAGGCACGCGGCCTTGAAACACCTAGAATGAGTCCCAAATGTGATACCCGGGTCTTCCGGCCCAACAGGAGCTGCCTTTGAACAACCAGTGGTTTTCGAAAATCGCCGTGTGGATGGTCATCGCCATGGTGCTTTTCACCGTCTTCAAGCAGTTCGACAGCCGCAGCACCGCAGGCGCGGGCTACATGGGCTATTCCGAATTTCTTGACGAGGTGAAAGCCCAGCGCATCAAGAGCGCAACCATCCAGGAAGGCAACGGCGGCACCGAGATCGTCGCCATCACCCAGGACGACCGCCGCGTTCGCACCACGGCCACCTACCTCGACCGGGGCCTGGTGGGCGACCTGATCAACAACAACGTCAAGTTCGACGTGCGTCCTCGCGAGGAAGGCTCGCTGCTGATGACCCTGCTGGTGAGCTGGGGCCCCATGCTGCTACTGATCGGCGTGTGGATCTACTTCATGCGCCAGATGCAGGGCGGCGGCAAGGGCGGAGCCTTCAGCTTCGGCAAGAGCAAGGCCCGCATGCTGGACGAGAACAACAACACCGTGACCTTTGCCGATGTGGCTGGCTGTGACGAGGCCAAGGAAGAGGTCAAGGAGGTTGTCGACTTCCTGAAGGACCCGCAGAAATTCCAGAAGCTGGGCGGCCGCATCCCGCGCGGTCTGCTGCTGGTCGGCCCGCCGGGTACCGGCAAGACGCTGCTGGCCAAGGGCATCGCCGGCGAAGCCAAGGTCCCGTTCTTCAGCATCTCGGGCTCCGACTTCGTGGAGATGTTCGTCGGTGTCGGCGCAGCCCGCGTGCGCGACATGTTCGAGAACGCCAAGAAGAACGCGCCCTGCATCATCTTCATCGACGAGATCGACGCGGTGGGTCGTCAGCGTGGCGCCGGCCTGGGCGGCGGCAACGACGAGCGCGAGCAGACCCTCAACCAGATGCTGGTCGAGATGGACGGTTTCGAGACCAACCTGGGCGTGATCGTGGTGGCTGCCACCAACCGTCCCGACATCCTGGACGCCGCCCTGCTGCGCCCGGGCCGTTTCGACCGTCAGGTGTACGTGACCCTGCCGGACATCCGCGGCCGCGAGCAGATCCTCAATGTGCACATGCGCAAGGTGCCCCTGGGCACCGACGTGAACGCCTCCATCATCGCCCGGGGCACGCCCGGCATGAGCGGCGCCGATCTGGCCAACCTCTGCAACGAGGCCGCGCTGATGGCTGCGCGCCGCAACGCCCGCGTGGTGGAGATGCAGGACTTCGAGAAGGCCAAGGACAAGATCTTCATGGGCCCCGAGCGCAAGAGCATGGTCATGCCCGAGGAAGAGCGCCGCAACACCGCCTACCACGAGGCCGGTCACGCCCTCATCGGCAAGCTGCTGCCCAAGTGTGATCCGGTGCACAAGGTCACCATCATCCCGCGCGGTCGCGCGCTGGGCGTGACCATGAGCCTGCCTTCGCAGGACCGCTACAGCTACGACAAGGAATACATGCTGAACCAGATCAGCATGCTGTTCGGCGGTCGCATCGCTGAAGAGGTCTTCATGAACCAGATGACCACCGGCGCCAGCAACGACTTCGAGCGCGCCACGACCATCGCCCGCGACATGGTCATGCGTTACGGCATGACCGACGCCCTGGGCCCCATGGTCTACGCCGAAAACGAAGGCGAGGTGTTCCTGGGCCGCTCGGTCACCAAGACCACCAACATGAGCGAGCAGACCATGCAGAAGGTGGATGGCGAGGTGCGCCGCATCATCGACACCCAGTACAAGCTGGCCCGCGACCTGATCGAGGAGCACGCCGACAAGATGCACGCCATGGCCAAGGCCCTGCTCGAGTGGGAAACCATCGACGCCGAGCAGATCGACGACATCATGGCCGGCAAGCCGCCCCGTCCGCCCAAGGACTGGACGCCGCGCAACCCCTCGGTGGGTGGCGGCGACGGCGGCACCCCGGCGGTGTCCACCGATCCTTCGCCGTCGGCGGCCTGATCGGCCAGCCGGCACACGACAACGGGGCTTCGGCCCCGTTTTCTTTTTTCCATCTCCAATCCCATGAACCGTTGGATCACCGCCCGTTTCGACATCGATCTTTCCCGCCCACGGGTGATGGGCATCGTGAACGTCACGCCCGATTCGTTCTCGGACGGCGGTCTTCATGCCGGCACCTCGGCAGGGCTGGCGCACTGCGAGCGGCTGCTGTCCGAGGGGGCCGACATCCTGGACATCGGCGGCGAATCCACCCGGCCTGGCAGCCCTGCGGTGTCGCTGGACGAGGAGCTGGCCAGGGTGCTGCCGGTGGTGCAGGGCGCGGTGAAGCTGGGTGTACCGGTGTCGGTGGACACCTACAAGCCCGAGGTGATGCGCGCGGTGCTCGATGCGGGGGCCGACATCGTCAACGATGTCTGGGCGCTGCG
This sequence comes from Allobosea thiooxidans, assembly GCA_943370825.1. Lineage (GTDB taxonomy): Bacteria > Pseudomonadota > Gammaproteobacteria > Burkholderiales > Burkholderiaceae_C > Hydrogenophaga. The sequence continues at coordinate 8,346 of CALRSR020000002.1, forward strand.
CCGGGGCGACGCCCTGCAGGTGGTCGCCGCCCACCCGCGTGCCGGTGCGTGCCTGATGCACATGCACCGCGATCCGCAGACCATGCAGACCGCGCCCATGGAAGGCGATGTGGTGACGGCCGTGGCCGACTTTCTTCGGCAGAGGGCCTCCGCGCTCACGACCCTGGGCGTGGCACGGGAGCGCATCGTGCTGGACCCCGGGGTGGGCTTCGGCAAGACGGTGGCACAGAACTTCAGCCTCATCGAAGGTCAGCGGCCGCTGCTGGACGCCGGCTTTGCGGTGCTGGCCGGCTGGTCGCGCAAATCGTCCCTGGGTGCGGTGACGGGGCAGGAGGTACCGGCCGACCGGGTGGCCGCCAGCGTGGCGGCGGCGGTGCTGGCGGTGGACCGGGGCGCCCGTGTGGTGCGGGTGCACGATGTGCGCGCCACGGTGGACGCCTTGCGGGTGTGGGAGGCCGCGATAATGCCCGGCTGACCCCAGAACAACGAGGAGATCACCCCCATGGCACGCACCTATTTCGGCACCGACGGCATTCGCGGCACGGTGGGACAGGCCCCGATCACGCCCGATTTCGTGCTGCGGCTGGCCCATGCGGTGGGCCGTGTGCTGCGCCGCACCGAGAAACATCCCACGGTGCTCATCGGCAAGGACACCCGCATCTCCGGCTACATGCTGGAGGCGGCGCTCGAATCCGGTTTCAACTCGGCCGGTGTGGACGTGGTGCTGCTGGGTCCGGTGCCCACGCCGGCCGTGGCCTATCTCACCAGGGCACAACGCGCCAGCCTGGGCGTGGTGATCTCGGCCAGTCACAACCCGTTTGCCGACAACGGCATCAAGTTCTTCAGCGCCCAGGGCACCAAGCTGCCCGACGCCTGGGAGCTGGACGTGGAAGCCGCCCTGCAGGAACCCCCGGTGTGGGTGGCGGCCGCCGAGCTGGGCAAGTCGCGCCGGCTGGACGACGCGGCTGGCCGCTACATCGAGTTCTGCAAGAGCACAGTGCCCAACAGCCTGAGCCTCAAGGGCCTGAAGATCGTGGTCGATGGCGCGCACGGCGCGGCCTATCACATTGCCCCGGCGGTGTTTCATGAACTCGGGGCCGAGGTGGTGAAGATCGGCTGCAGCCCGGACGGTCTGAACATCAATGCCGGTGTGGGCGCCACGCACCCGCAGGCCATGGTCGAGGCGGTGCGCGCCCACAACGCCGATTACGGCGTCGCTCTGGACGGCGATGCCGACCGGCTGCAGATGGTGGATCGCGAAGGTCGGCTCTTCAACGGTGACGAACTGCTCTACCTGATGACCGCCGACCGCATCGCGCGCGACGAGGACGTGCCTGGCGTGGTGGGCACCCTCATGACCAACATGGCGGTCGAGGTGGCGCTGAAGGCGCGCGGCGTCAGGTTCGTTCGGGCCAAGGTGGGCGACCGTTATGTGCTCGAAGAGCTGGAACGCCAGGGCTGGATCCTGGGGGGCGAAGGCTCCGGGCACCTTCTGGTGCTGGACCGCCACACCACCGGCGACGGTCTGGTGTCGGCCCTGCAGGTGCTGCACGCCTGTGTGGACAGCGGTCGCACCATGGCCGAGCTGCTGAGCGATGTGACGCTGTTCCCCCAGACCCTGCTCAATGTGCGCCTGCAGCCCGGGCAGGACTGGAAGACCAGCCAGCGCCTGAAGGACGAGACCGCCGCCGTCGAGACCGAGCTGGGCGATGCCGGCCGCGTGCTGATCCGCGCCAGCGGCACCGAGCCATTGCTGCGGGTGATGGTGGAGGCGCGCGATGCCGTCCAGGCCCGTACCTGTGCCGAACGCCTGGTGGCGGCGGTGCAGGCAGGCTGAGGGCCGAGGCATGACCGACATCAGCGTGCGGCTGGCCGACTACGCCAGCGCATCCGACGCCAGCGCAGTGGTGGATCTGCTCGACGCCTATGCCCGCGACCCGGCCGGCGGCGGTGAGCCGCTGAGCGTTTACGCACGCGAGCACCTGGTGGCCGAACTCGCTGCCCGCCCTCAGGCCTTCAGCATCCTGGCCTTCGACGGCGACCAGCCGGTGGGCCTGGTCAACTGCATCGAAGGCTTCTCCACCTTCCAATGCAAGCCGCTGGTGAACGTGCACGACGTGGCGGTGCTGGCCAGCCACCGGGGCCGCGGCGTGGCCCGCCAGATGCTGCTCAAGGCGGAGGACATGGCCCGCGAGCGGGGCGCCGTCAAGATGACGCTGGAGGTGCTCTCCGGCAACGTTTCGGCGCTGGCGCTGTACCGGCGCCTGGGCTACGCTGGCTACCAGCTGGACCCGGCCATGGGCACGGCCGGGTTCATGCAGAAGTGGATCGCTCAGTAAAGCAGGAACGGGCGCCGGGCTTCGATCCAGGCCACTTCGTCCGGGCCGGCCAGCGCGTCCAGTGCCTCGGGTGACGCGCCCACGTCGTCCACCCATTCCCGCAGTGCCGGTCCTCCATTGATGAGGTCGATGGCCAGACGGTCGTGCTCGTATTCGTACGCAAAATCGCGCCACAGCGGGTAGTCGGGCCGCTGCAGCCGGATGGCGCGGAAGGCCAGTGCCTGCAGCCGCCACGGGCGGAAGGCGGCATGGTCGTAGTGGGTCGGGTCTTCCACATGGATCTGCACGCCCGCACACAGCTGGCCCGCATGCTTGTGGAAGGTGGGCTCGAACCAGCAGGGCCGCAGCACGCAGCCCTGCAGCCAGTGCGGGGCGATGCGGCGCATGTCGGCCAGCAGGCGGGTGGTGTCGATGTCGGGCGCGCCGAACAGCTCCAGCGGCCGGGTGGTGCCGCGCCCTTCGCTCAGCGTGGTGCCTTCCAGCATGACGGTGCCGGCGTAGGCCCGGGCCATGGAAAGGTTGGGCGCGTTCGGGCTGGGGTTGACCCAGCTGCGTTCGCCCAGCGGCCAGCCGAAGCCGGGACCGGTGTCCGGCTGCCAGCCGGTCATGCGGATGACCCGGTAGTCCACCGCCAGTCCCAGCTGGGCGATGAACCAGTGTCCCAGCTCGCCCATGGTCATGCCGTGCCGCATGGGCATGGGGCCGGCGCCCACAAAGCTCTCCCAGCCTGGCTGCAGCAGCGTTCCTTCCACCGGCCGGCCGGCGGGGTTGGGCCGGTCCAGCACCCAGACGGATTTGCCGTGACGGGCTGCGGCTTCCAGCACATACCGCAGCGTGGTGATGAAGGTGTAGATGCGGCAGCCCAGGTCCTGCAGATCGACCAGCAGCACGTCGAAGCTGTCCATCATGGCGTCGGTGGGGCGGCGCACTTCGCCGTACAGGCTGAACACCGGGATGCCCAGCCGGGGGTCGGTGAAGTCGGGCGACTCGACCATGTTGTCCTGCTTGTCCCCGCGCAGCCCGTGCTGCGGGCCGAAGGCCGCACTCAGGCGGATGTCGGGCAGGGCGGCCAGGGCGTCCAGGCTGTGGGTCAGGTCGCGCGTGACCGAGGCCGGGTGGGCGAGCAGCGCCACGCGCCGGCCGCGCAAAGGCTCGCGCAGAGCGGGTTCATGGATCAGGCGGTCGATGCCGAAACGCAGGGATTCAGTGGGCATGAAGTCGGGGTTCATTCGGCCGGCCAGTGCAGCACATGGCCGGCGGGGTGGTGGAAGTCGGGGCGATCGGCCGGGTGGTGCAGTGCCCAGTAGCTCAGGTGGCCGCCGGTGGTCTCGATCACGGCGCTCAGACCGATGCGCCAGCCGATGCCGTCTTCATCGGCCCCAGCCGCCTGCGGCAGTTCGATGCGGGCGGTGAGCTGGGCACCGTCGATCAGGGGTTGCACCTGCAGCACCGGCGGGACTGCGGCCGGTGCATCGATCTCGCGTTCCCGCTCCGCGCGAAAGCGGTAGCAGGCCCACTGGCCCGATGGCGACAGATTGAATTCGGTGTAGGCCGGCAATCGGTCGTCGCGGCGTACGAAGGCCTCGAAGCAGGTGTGCTGCCAGAGGCCGTCCGCCGGCCCGGCCGGTCGCGGCTCCGGCCAGACGATGTCCGCCGGATCGGCCTGCAGCCGCCACACCAGCACCAGCTGCGACCGGCTGCGCTGCAGGCCGACCCGCAATGTCAGCGGCACCGGGCAGGGGCTGGCGGGATGGCAGTGCAGTTCGAGCGGCGTCATGCCCGCCATTCTGGCAGCAGCGTCGTGGTGCCCCGGGCGGGCGGACCGGCCCGGCGTCACATGAAAGTCATGTGACTGCCACAAGAAGGTCACGTGCCGCCTCCAGACTGCAGCGCATGCCCCAGACCACGATTCCCGCCGAGGAGCACGCCATGAAGGAACTGCCCACCCCCACGCTCGAACTTTCGCCAGCCGCCTGGCCTCGGGGGTCGCTTCATCCCCGCCCGCTGGCACCGGCTGCGGGCGGTGTGGCCGGCATCGAGGTGGCCTGGGCGCGCCATCTGGACGAAGTTCGTGAAGCGCAGCGCCTGAGGTACCAGGTGTTCGCCCAGGAAATGGGCGCGCGCCTGCCGGCCACCGTGCCGGGTCACGACATCGACCTGTTCGACGATTTCTGCGAACACCTGCTGGTGCGCGACGCCGCCAGCCGGGCCGTCATCGGCACCTACCGCGTGCTCACCCCGGCCCAGGCGCGCCGCGTGGGCAGCACCTACAGCGACACCGAGTTCGACCTGACCCGCCTGCGCAGCGTGCGCGAGCGCATGGTGGAGCTGGGCCGAAGCTGCGTGCACGCCGATCATCGCCATGGCGGCGTGATCATGGCCCTGTGGGGCGCGCTGGCCGGCTTCATGGTGAACAACCGGCTGGACATGATGATCGGCTGCGCCAGCATCCCCATGCACCACGAAGGGCCGCACGGCCGGGTGGGCGGCGGCCACGCGGCAGCCAGCATCTGGCGCCAGGTCAGCCAGACCCATCTGGCCCCGATCGACTTTCATGTGCGGCCCCGCTTGCCGCTGCCGGTGGAGCAGCTCGACGACACCCTGGTGGTGGAGCCGCCGGCGCTGATCAAGGGCTACCTGCGACTGGGTGCCAAGGTGCTGGGCCCGCCGGCCTGGGACCCGGACTTCAATGCCGCCGACCTGCCCATGTTCATGCGGATCGCCGATCTGCCGTCGCGCTACCGGCGGCACTTCCTGGGAAGCTGAGGCCTTGCGCATCCTCATCGTCACCGACATCTGGCAGACCCACGATCACGGCGTGGGTCACCTGCTGGTGGAGCTCACCCGCGAGCTGCAGCAGGTCGGCCACACGGTGACGGTGGTGCAGCCGGGCGCCTTTGCCTGTCTGCCGCTGGGCAGCGGCGCGCCGCGCTGGGCGGCCTGGCCCGGCGAGCGCCTGCGCCGTCTGATGGACGAGGCGCGGCCGGACGCGGTGCACATCGCGACCCAGGGTCCGCTGGGTTGGGCGGCCCGCCGCCATTGCCTGCGTCGGCGCTGGCCGTTCTCCAGCGCCTGCCACAGCGATGTCGCCGGCTGGCTGGTGCAGCGCGGCGTGATGCCGCTGCGTTGGGCCGACGCGCTGCTGCGTCGGTTTCACCGGCCCGCCAGCGCGGTGCTGGTGAGCAGTCCGGCCTTGCTGAACCGGCTGCAGTCGCTGGGCTGGGACCGGCTGCACGACTGGTCCACCGGTGTGGACACGCGTCTGTTCCGTCTGGCCGATCCCCCGCTGGCCGACCGCGCGCTGGGGCCGCTGGCCCGTCCGGTCAGCCTGTATGTGGGGCCGGTCTCGCACGAGCGCGATGTGGAGTCCTTTCTCGATCTGGATGTGCCCGGCAGCAAGCTGGTGTGCGGTGACGGGCCGCAGGCCCGCGCCCTGCGCCAGCGCCACCCCAATGTGCACTGGCTGGGCGTGCTGCCCCGGCACGACCTGGCCCGCATCTACCAGGCCGCCGACGTGCTGGTCTACCCGGGCCGGCAGGACGGGGCAGGGCGGGTGGTGCTCGAGTCCATGGCCTGCGGCACCCCGGTGGCGGCCCGCCCGGTGGACGGTCCGCTGCAGCGCGTGGCCGATCAGGGCGGGGCACTGGACGATGACCTGCTGGCCGCCTGGCATGCCGCCCTGCGCCAGCCGCGCCACCAGGTGCATGCCCACGCCCAGTCGTTTGCCTGGCCCCGTGCCGCCAGTGAATTCGTGCAGCGCTTGCCGACCATACCGGCGAACCGCCGCAGCCGCAGTGCGCAGGCCACCCTGCACAGCATGGTCTCCCGGTGAAATAATGAATTCGACAACCCCGGCGCCGCTTCCTGACGCAACGCCGCCATCCCCCAGGTCCATGAGCACCCCTTCCCCGAGCCACCGCCATTCCCTTCTCGACCGTGACCACAGCATCCTCGCCTTCAACGAGCGGGTGATGGACTGGGCTCGCCGTCCCGACGTCCCGCTGCTGGAACGCCTGCGCTACCTGAGCATCGTCTCCAGCAACCTCGACGAGTTCTTCGAGGTGCGCGTGGCCCCGCACATCACGGCCGCCAAGGCCAACGAGCAGCGCGGCCTCTACACCGCCCAGACCTACGAACGCCTGTCCGACAAGGTGCACCAGCTGGTGGCCCAGCAGTACGCCATCTACAACGACGAACTGCTGCCACTGCTGGAGAAGAAGGGCATCAAGCTGGTCTCGCACGGTGAACGCACCGCGTCCCAGCGGCGCTGGGTCAAGGACTTCTTTGTGGCCGAGGTGCAGCCGCTGCTCATGCCGGTGGGCCTGGACCCGGCCCACCCGTTCCCGCAGGTGGCCAACAAGTCGCTGAACTTCATCGTGCGGCTCACCGGCAAGGATGCCTTCGGCCGCGAGAACGAGATCGCCATCGTCAAGGTGCCGCGCATCCTGCCGCGCTTCGTGCGCATGCCGCAGGCCAAGGGTTCGCGCCAGGCGCTGTTCGTCTCCATCTCCAGCCTGATCCGCTCGCACCTGGGCGACCTGTTCCCCGGCCGCCAGGTGACCGAGTTCTCGCAGTTCCGCGTGACCCGCCACTCCGATCTGGCGGTGGACGAGGAAGAGGTCAAGAACCTGCGCACCGCCCTGCGCAAGGGCCTGCAGCAGCGCCACTACGGCCAGGCGCTGCGGCTGGAGGTGTCGGCGGGCTGCTCGGAGTTCCTGTCCGGCTTCCTGCTGGAACAGTTCGGTCTGCCCGAGGCCGCGCTCTACCGCGTGCCCGGCCCGGTGAACCTGGTGCGCCTGAACCAGCTGATCGACAAGGTGGACGCGCCGGCCCTGCGCTTCGAGACCTACAACGCCGGCTGGCCGGTGCAGCTGCACCCGGGCCAGTCGTACTTCGAACGCCTGCAGCAGGGCGACGTGCTGATCCACCAGCCCTACGAGAGCTTCGATGCAGTGCTGTCGTTCCTGCGCGAAGCGGTGCAGGACCCGGATGTGCTGGCCATCAAGCAGACCATCTACCGCACCGGCGCCAAGTCCGAGCTGATGGAGCTGCTGCGCGAAGCGGTGCGACGCGGCAAGGAAGTGACTGCGGTGGTGGAGCTCAAGGCCCGCTTCGACGAAGAGGCCAACATCAACTACGCCGAGCGGCTGGAGTCGGTGGGTGCCCAGGTGGTGTACGGCGTGGTGGGCCTCAAGACCCACGCCAAGATGCTGCTGGTGACCCGGCGCGAGGAGGGCGGTCTGCGCCGCTACGCGCACATGTCCACCGGCAACTACAACCCGGGCACTGCGCGGCTCTACACCGACCTGAGCTACCTCACCGCCGACCCGCAGCTCACCGCCGACCTGGACCAGATCTTTCTGCACCTGGCCAGCCAGAACCGGCTGCCGAAGATGAACAAGGCGCTGATGGCGCCCTTCCACCTGCACAAGGCCATGCTGGAGAAGGTGGAGGCGGCCGGTGCTGCAGCGGCCGCCGGCAAGCCGGCCAGCATCGTGCTCAAGATGAACGCGCTGACCGACGAGCCGATGGCCCGGGCACTGGCCCACGCCTCGCAGCAGGGCGTGAAGATCGACCTGATCGTGCGCGGCGCCTGCGTGCTGCCGGCCCAGGTGCCGGGCTTCACCGACAACGTGCGCGTGCGCTCGGTGATCGGCCGGCTGCTGGAGCATTCACGGGTGTTCCAGTTCCGCATCGATGGCCAGGAAGAACTCTGGCTGTCCAGCGCCGACTGGATGAACCGCAACATGCTGCGCCGCATCGAGCTGGCCTGGCCGGTCACCGACCCGGTGCTGCGCAACCGCATCGTCGACGAATGCCTGCTGGCCTACCTGCACGACACCCGCGACGCCTGGCTGCTTCAGCCCGACGGCACCTATGTGCCCGCTTCTCAGGGTGGTGGCAGCCGACGCGGCAAGGCGGTGCTGCATTCCGCGCAGTCCAGCCTGATGGCGCTGTACGGCACCAAGGGCTGAGCTGGAGTGCTTGCATGGACCTGATCCTGTGGCGCCACGCCGAAGCCCATGAGCACCCCGATCCGCTGGAGGGTCAGCCGGGCGACGAGGCCGATCTGGCCCGCCGGCTCACGCCGCGCGGCGAGAAGCAGGCCGCCCGCATGGCCAGCTGGCTGGACCGGCAACTGCCGGAGGGCACCCGCATCTGGTGCAGTCCGGCCGTGCGTTGCGAGCAGACGGTGATGGCGCTGGGGCGCAAGTACCGTACCAGCGCCACCATCCTGCCCGAGGCCTCCTCAGGCGCCTTGCTCGATCTGGTGAACTGGCCGGAGGGCAAGTCGCCGGTGCTGGTGGTGGGGCATCAGCCCACGCTGGGCTGGGTGATCAGCCAGACGGTGGGCATGCAGCGCGACGAATGTGCCGTCAAGAAGGGCGCGGTGTGGTGGTTGCGCCACCGCGAGCGCGCCGGGGAGCACCAGACGGTGATCCTGGCTGTGCAGACGCCCGAACTGCTTTGACGGCGGGCTTGGCCGGCGCCTTGCGCGCCGGTGCCTTGGCTTTCGATGCTGTCGCCGGCGCGGCCTTCGGCGCTGCCGCTTTCCGGGCGGGCTTCCTCGTCTTTTCGGCTTCGGCCGCCGGGGCCGGTTCCGCCTGCGGGCGACCGGGCTTGAGCGTGGGCACGGCCGCCACGGCGGCCTTGAAGGCCGCGTCGTTCATGCCCACCAGGGCCATCAGCCCGGCGCGCAGCAGCTCGCTCTTCTTGACCGACGTGCCCAGTGCGATGGCGCGGGTCTTGAGCGCGTCGATGGCCGCGTATTCGGTCTTGGGAATGGTGAAGCTGTCGCGCACCAGCTTGGGTTTGCGCGGAGCCGACTTGGATTCGGACATGGGGCCTCCTGGCAGAAGTCGCAAGCGACGGAAGGCAACAGTGTAAATCGTATAAACGATTTAAAGGGGCGTCAGCGGATGTCGGCAGTGAATTTCCAGGCCGTCTTCTGCCAGGCCAGCACTTCCTCGCTCAGCAGCCAGGCCGATTGCGGGTAGCGGCGTGCCCAGCCCGGCTGGGTGGTCAGCCGGAAGGCGCCGGCCTTGTAGCTCAGGCGCACCGCCGAGTGTTCGGGCATCTGGCGGGCATGGCACAGCATCACCGCCAGCCGCAGGCACAGCAGCTGCTTGGCGAACAGTTCGTCCTGCAGGGCCTCTTCGAGCTTGCGCAGCTTGCCGCGCTGTCCCAGCACCAGCAGGCTCATGCGGTGCAGCTCGGGGATGGAAAAGCCGGGCGCGTCCACATGGTCCAGCACATAGGCCCCGTGGTGGTGGGCCCGGTCGTGCGAGATGTGGGTGCCGATCTCGTGCAGGCGGGCGGCCCAGGCCAGCTTCTGCGAATAGCGCTGGTTCTGGTCGTCCTGCGCCGCCACCTGGGCGAACAGGGCCATGGCCACCTCGCCCACGCGCTGGGCCTGGGCGGTGTCGATGGAGAAGCGCTGGCTCAGCCAGTTGACGGTGCGCTCGCGCACGTCGCCTCCGTCGGTGTCGCGGTCGATCAGGTCGTACAGCGCCCCCTGGCGCAGCGCGCCCTGGGCCGGCAGCATCTGCTGGATGTCGAACAGGTCGAAGATGGCCCGCAGCACGGCCAGGCCACCGGCAATCACCGGGCGGCGGTCGTCTTTCAGACCGTCGAGCTTGAGCGCATCGACATGGCCGGCGCGGATCAGCCGGTCGGTCAGCCAGTCCAGCCCGCTGCGGGTGACCAGGCCAGTGGCCCAGCCGTTGGCGCCCAGCATCTCGGCCACCGCACCCACCGTGCCGGACGAGCCATAGGCCACGGTCCATTCGGCGGGGGGAAAGGTGTCCAGTGCTTCGTCGAGCACCGCCTTGGCGGCCACTTCGGCGGTCTTGAAGGCAGCGGCCGTGACCACGCCGCGTTCGAAGTAGCGGCCCGACCAGGCCACGCTGCCCAGCCGGTACGACTCCATGGCGTGGGCGGTGTAGCCCTGACCGAGGATCATTTCGGTCGATCGCCCGCCGATGTCGACGACCAGACGTCGCTCGTCGGAATGCGGCAGCAACCGGGACACGCCCTGGTAGATCAGCCGCGCTTCCTCATGGCCCGAGACCACCTCGATGGCGAAGCCCAGGATGGCCTGGGCATGGCGCAGGAATTCCTCGCGGTTGCGGGCCTCGCGCAGCGTCTGGGTGGCCACGGCCCGGACCTGGTGCTTCCTGAAGCCATGGAGCCGTTCGGCAAATCGGGCCAGACAGTCCCAGCCGCGCTGCATGGCCGCCTGGCTGAGCACCTTGTCGTCGTCCAGGCCGCTGCCCTGGCGGACCGTTTCCTTGATGTATTCGATCCGCTCGATGTGCCCGGAGTGGTAGCGGCCGATTTCCAGTCGGAAGCTGTTGGAGCCGAGGTCGATGGCGGCGAGGAGGGTTCCGTTTTGCATTGCGGGATCGGCGGCCCGGGTCGGGCCGGTGCAGCGGGGTAGGGCCGGGGTTGCAGCCCGAGGGGGCACGAGCCCGGATTGTGACGCATGCCGCCCGCCCGATCGGGCTGTGTGACAGGACGTCCGGTGTCACGTCAATGTCACAAACGCTGCCTAAAGTCCCGCCTGTCCCCCAACACCTACCGCAAGGACCCGCATGAACACCAAACGCACCCTCCTGAAGTCCGTGGCCGCCGCCGCTCTGGCCACCCTCGCGCTGGGTTCGGCCCATGCCGCCGACATCACCGGCGCCGGCGCCACGTTCCCGTTCCCGATCTACGCCAAGTGGGCCGAGATGTACAAGGCCCAGACCGGTGTCGGCCTGAACTACCAGTCCATCGGTTCGTCGGGCGGCATCCGCCAGATCCGCGCCAAGACCGTGGCCTTCGGCGCCACCGACGCCCCGGTGTCGGGCGCCGACCTGGACAAGGACGGCATGGTGCAGTTCCCCGCCATCATCGGTGGCACCGTGCCGGTGTTCAACCTCGACGGTTTCAAGCAGGGTGAAGTCCGCATCACCGGCCCGGTGCTGGCCGAAATGTTCATGGGCAAGATCACCAACTGGAACGACCCCAAGATCGCCGCCCTGAACCCGGGCAAGACCTTCCCCAGCCAGGCCATCACCGTGGTGCACCGTGCCGACGGCTCGGGCACCACCTTCAACTGGACCGACTACCTGAGCGTGGTCAGCAAGGAGTGGGCCGACACCGTGGGCAAGGGTGCTGCCGTCAAGTGGCCGGCTCCGACCTCGGTGGGTGGCCGCGGCAACGAAGGTGTGGCTGCCAACGTGACCCGCACCCGCGGCTCGATCGGCTACGTGGAATACGCCTACGCCAAGAAGAACAACATCCCCTACATGCAGCTGCAGAACGCCGACGGCAACTTCGTGTCGCCGGACGACAAGACCTTCGCCGCCGCTGCTGCCGGCGTGGACTGGTTCAGCGTGCCGGGCATGGGCGTGTCCATGGTCAACGCCAAGGGCAAGGACGCCTGGCCGGTGAGCACCGCCTCCTTCATCCTCATGTACAAGAACCCGGCTGACAAGGCCCAGTCCGCCGAAGTGCTGAAGTTCTTCGACTGGTCTTTCAAGAACGGCAAGCAGGCCGCCCTGGATCTGGACTACGTGCCCATGCCCGACGCCGTGACCGCCCAGATCCGCCAGCGCGTCTGGTCGCAGATCGCCAAGTAACTCTGGAAAGAATCGTCCCGGTTCAACCCGCCGCCCGATCCCGATCGGTCGGCGGGTTTGCGGTTTACAGTCTGTGATTAAGACCCGGAGGGGGTCATGAACATCAACACCAGCACAGCAGACAACCCCATGGCAAGTCCCGTCGAATCCACGTTCAGTCGCCAGGAGGAGCGCGACGCCGAACATATGCAGGCCATTGCGCGCCGCCAGCGCCTGCAGGATGCCATCTTCCACCGACTCACCCAGGCCTTCTCGCTGCTGGTGCTGGTGGCCCTGGTGGGCATCATCGCTTCCCTGTTCTACAACGCCTGGCCCACCTTCCAGAAGTTCGGCCTCAAGTTCCTGTGGACGGTGGAGTGGGACATCGTCAACGAGGAGTACGGTGCGGCCATCGCCATCGTCGGCACGCTGCTGAGCGCCGGCATCGCCATGCTGATCGCCGTACCCCTGGCCTTCGGCATTGCGCTGTTCCTGACCGAAACCTGCCCGGTCTGGCTGCGTCGGCCGCTGGGCACGGCCATCGAGCTGCTGGCGGCGGTGCCGTCCATCATCTACGGCATGTTCGGCCTGTTCGTCTTTGCGCCCATCTTTGCCGACTACATGCAGATGCCGCTGCAGACCCTGCTGGGCGGCATGCCGCTGGTGGGCTGGCTGTTCGGTGGTGCCACCAACGGCCTGGGCATCATGGCCGCCGGCGTCATCCTGGCCTTCATGATCCTGCCCTTCATCGCTGCGGTCATGCGCGATGTGTTCGAGATCACCCCGCCCATCCTGCGCGAGTCGGCCTACGGGCTGGGCTGCACCACCTGGGAAGTGGTGCGCAAGGTGGTGCTGCCTTACACCCAGAAGGGCGTCATCGGCGGCATCATGCTCGGTCTGGGCCGGGCGCTGGGTGAAACCATGGCGGTGACCTTCGTCATCGGCAACGCCAACCGCATGCCGGGCACGCTGTTCTCGCCCGGCACCTCCATCGCGTCCGTGCTGGCCAACGAATTCGGCGAAGCCGCCGACCTGCACTTCAACACGCTGTTCGCCCTCGGATTCCTGCTGTTCTGCATCACCTTCCTGGTGCTGGCAGCTGCCAAGTGGATGATCATCCGCGCCGAAAAGGCCAAGGGCTTCTGAGCCGGAAACAGGATTCCCCATGGAAATCAACGCCTCCCTCTATGCCCGCCGCCGCCGCGCCAACTGGATCGGCCTGACCTTGTCCATGTCGGCCATGGCCCTGGGCCTGTTCGTGCTGCTCTGGATCCTGTGGGTGCTGTTCTCCAACGGCATTGCCGGACTGGACGCCAACATCTTCACCGCCGACACCCCGGCCCCGGGTTCGGAAGGCGGTGGTCTGCGCAATGCCCTGCTGGGCAGCCTGATGATTGTCGGCCTGTCGGTGCTGGTCTCCACGCCGGTGGGCATCCTCGCCGGGGTGTACCTGGCCGAGTACGGTGACACCAGCAAGACCGCCGAGGTCACCCGCTTCGTCACCGACATCATGCTGTCGGCCCCCTCCATCGTGCTGGGTCTGTTCGTGTACGCCATTGCGGTGGCCACGGTGGGCAATTTCTCGGGCTATGCCGGCAGTCTGGCGCTCTCGCTGATTGCCATCCCGGTCGTGGTGCGTACCACCGAGAACATGCTGCGCCTGGTGCCCGGCAGCCTGCGCGAAGCCGCCTTTGCCCTGGGCGCCCCGCGCTGGAAGGTGGCCACCATGGTCACGCTGCGCGCGGCCAAGAGCGGCGTGATCACCGGCCTGCTGCTGGCCGTGGCCCGCATCAGCGGGGAGACCGCACCGCTGCTGTTCACCGCACTGAACAACCAGTTCTTCAGCACCGACATGGGCGGCCCCATGGCCAACCTGCCGGTGGTGATCTTCCAGTTCGCGCTCAGCCCCTATGACAACTGGATCCGTCTGGCCTGGAGCGGCGCACTCATCATCACCCTGACCGTGCTGGTGCTCAACATCCTCGCCCGCGTGGTGTTCCGCGAGAAGACCAAGGTCTGACGCCCGGACCCGCCGCCTGCCGAACTGAAATCATCCCTTAGGAAAACGACATGTCCGACACCGCCATGGTCATCAACCGCGAGAATCTGGCCCGCCCTGCGGCCGCATCCGGCGAGCCGGTGCGCAATGCCATCGAGGTCCGCAACCTGAACTTCTTCTACGGCAAGTTCCAGGGTCTCAAGGACATCAACCTGGACATCCAGGAAAAGCGTGTGACCGCCTTCATCGGCCCCTCGGGCTGCGGCAAGTCCACACTGCTGCGCACGCTCAACCGCATGTACAGCCTCTACCCGGGTCAGCGGGCCGAGGGCAGCATCAGCTTCTACGGCGAGAACATCCTCGACCCCAAGCAGGACATCAACCTGCTGCGTGCCCGCATCGGCATGGTGTTCCAGAAGCCCACGCCCTTCCCGATGTCCATCTACGACAACATCGCCTTCGGCGTGAAGCTCTACGAAAACCTTTCGCGCAGCGACATGGACGAGCGCGTGGAATGGGCCCTGACCAAGGCCGCCCTGTGGAAGGAAGTCAAGGACAAGCTGGGCCAGAGCGGTCTGTCGCTCTCCGGCGGTCAGCAGCAGCGCCTGTGCATCGCCCGCAGCGTAGCGGTCAAGCCCTCGGTGCTGCTGCTGGACGAGCCCACCTCCGCGCTGGATCCGATCTCCACCGGCAAGGTGGAAGAGCTGGTGCACGAGCTCAAGCAGGACTACACCATCGCCATCGTGACCCACAACATGCAGCAGGCCGCCCGCTGCAGCGACTTCACCGCCTACATGTACCTGGGCGAGCTGATCGAGTTCGGCTCCACCGAGCAGATCTTCTTCAAGCCGGCCAAGTCGGCCACCGAGGACTACATCACCGGCCGCTTCGGCTGATCCGGCGCCCACCACAGGAGACCCCATGAGCGACAAACACCTCTCCAGCCAGTTCGACGCCGAACTCAATTCCATCTCCACCCATGTGCTCGAGATGGGCGGCATGGTCGAAGCCCAGCTCCACCAGGCGGTCTATGCCCTGGTCCACATGAGCCTGGAGACCGCCCACCAGGTGATCGAGAACGAAGCCCGCATCAACCAGATGGAGCTGCAGATCGACCACGAGATCATCTCCACCATCGGCCGCCGCCAGCCCACGGCCCGCGATCTGCGCTTCCTCATGGCCATCTCGCGCACCACGCAGAACCTGGAGCGCGCCGGCGACGAGGTGGCCCGCATCGCCCGCATGGTCAAGTCCATCATCGAGAACGGCACCCCGCGCAACCTGCCCAGCTCCGAGCTGCGCATGGCGTCCGATCTGGCGGCATCCATGCTGCGCAAGACGCTCGATTCGTTTGCCCGCCTGGACACCACGATGGCGCTGGCCATCATCAAGGGCGATGACGACATCGACCGCGAGTACAACGGCTTCCTGCGCAAGCTCATCACCTACATGATGGAAGACCCGCGCACCATCTCGCCCAGCCTGGACCTGCTGTTCCTGGCCAAGTCCATCGAGCGGGTGGGCGACCATGCCAAGAACATCGCCGAGCAGATCATCTTCATCGTCAAGGGCGAAGACATCCGCCATGTCCCGGTGGACAAGGTGGCTTCGGTGGTCGGATGAGAAAGCTGCCCCGCGTGCTGGTGGTCGAGGATGAACCCTCGATCGCCGAACTCATCGCCGTCAACCTGCGCCACAACGGTTTTGCGCCCACCGTCGTGTTCGACGGGGCTGCGGCCCAGCGCGAGGTCGATGCGGTGCTGCCCGACGTCATCCTGCTGGACTGGATGCTGCCCGGCGAGAGCGGCGCTTCGCTGGCCCGCCAGTGGCGCAAGCAGGAACGGACCAAGACGGTGCCCATCCTCATGCTCACCGCCCGCAGCGACGAATCCGACAAGGTGCAGGGCCTGGACGCCGGTGCCGACGACTACATCACCAAGCCGTTCTCCACCCAGGAACTCATGGCCCGCATCCGCGCGGTGCTGCGCCGCAGGGCGCCCGAGGTGGTCAACGATTCGGTGCAGGTGGGCGAGCTCACGCTGGATGCGGCCACCTACCGGGTCAGCTTCCAGGGCAGCGAGCTCAAGGTAGGGCCGACCGAATTCAAGCTGCTGCACTACCTCATGAAGCACGCCGAGCGCGTGCACTCGCGTGGTACGCTGCTCGACAAGGTCTGGGGAGACCATGTGTTCATCGAGGAGCGGACCGTGGACGTGCACGTCAAACGCCTGAGGGAGTCGCTGGGCCAGGCCGCCAGCATGATCGAGACGGTGCGGGGTGCCGGCTATCGCCTGACCGCACAGGGCAGCGGCATGCGCCCGGCCCAGGGAACCTCCGCTTCCGCCGCATGACCCGGCGGGTGATCGAACTGCTGCTGCTGGTGGCACTGGCAGCGGTGTGGGGCTGGTCGCGCGACTCTGCGCCCATGGCGGTGGGCGGTGCCCTGGTGGGCGCCCTGGTCTGGGCCGTCATCGACAGCCTGCGGGCCAATCGGGTGCTGAAGTGGCTCAACAAGGCCGATGTGTCCCGCGCGCCGGAGATGAGCGGCACCTGGGGCGAGCTGCTTGACCGCTGCCGTCGCCTGGTGAAGAAGCTGGAGAAGAAAGCCCAGAACAGCGATGCGCGCCTGGAAGACTTTCTCTCGGCCATCCAGGCTTCTCCCAACGGCGTGGTGCTGCTGGACGCCAGCGGCCGCATCGAATGGGCCAACCTGACGGCATCGAGCCACCTGGGTTTCGACCCCCAGCGAGACCTGGGCCAGTACGTGCGCAACATGGTGCGCAACCCGGCGTTTTCCACCTACCTGGCCGAGGGCGACTTCAGCCACGAGATCCAGGTCGACGGCATCGGCCCGCGTCCGTCGCAGCCCAGCCGCATCTCGCTGCAGATCCACCCCTACGGCAAGAAGCGCAAGCTCATGCTCACCCGCGACGTGACGGCGGTGCAGCTGGCCGAGACCATGCGGCGCGACTTCGTGGCCAACGTCTCGCACGAGATCCGCACACCGCTGACCGTGCTCAGCGGGTTCGTGGAAACCATGCAGACCCTGCCGCTGGACGATGCCGAGCGCGCCCGCTACCTCGAACTCATGAGCCAGCAGGCCCAGCGCATGCAGACGCTGGTGAGCGACCTGCTCACGCTCTCCCGCCTGGAGGGCAGCCCGGTGCCGGGCCTGGCCGAGTGGTCCGACGCCGAAGAGCTGCTGGGCCATGTCGTGCAGGAGGCGCGCGGCCTGAGCATGGCGATTGCCAGCACAGAGCACCGCATCGAGCCGGTGGGCGGGGAACGCTTCTGGATTGCCGGCAGCAAGAGCGAGCTGCTGAGCGCCATGTCCAACCTGCTGAGCAATGCGGTGCGGTACACGCCGGGCGGGGGGCTGATCGAGCCGGGCTGGCGGCTGCATGAAGACGGATCGGCCGAGTTCTTCGTCAAGGACAACGGCCCGGGCATCGCGGCGGAGCACCTGCCGCGCCTGACCGAGCGCTTCTACCGCGTGGACCGCAGCCGCTCACGCGAGACCGGTGGCACCGGCCTGGGGCTGGCCATCGTCAAGCATGTGGCGCAGCGCCACGGTGGTCAGCTCGAGGTGCAGAGCGTCCAGGGCGAAGGCTCGTGCTTCATGATCGAGCTGCCGGCCAACCGGGTGCGCCGCTACGCACCGTCCTGATGCCGGCCGGGCTCAGCGCCCGATGCGCCGGTACACCAGCAGTGTTTCCTTGCTGTCGGTCAGGCGGCTGACGGCCGCCTGGTAGGCCCAGTCGGTCAGCTCCACCCGCTGATCCAGGGTGGGCTGCGAGGCGGGAGACACCACCATCACACGGCAGCGGGCCTCGCCGGGCGATGCCGAGGGCACCACCGTGAGCTTCCCGTGGTAACGCAGAGCGGTGATCTGCCCCGGGTTCAGGCCGTCGGCCATCACGCAGCTGCCCGGCGGCACCAGGGTGGCGATGCGGCGCGACAGCGGCCCGTAGCTGCGGCCGAAGTCCAGCAGCGGCAGCCACAGCGTCATCAGCAGCAGCCAGCACAAGGTGGCACCGGCAGAAGGCAGCACCAGACTCTTCCACAGCGCCTGCCGGTGGCGCCCCACCCGCCAGCTCACCAGCCAGACCCAGGCCAGCGTGGCCAGCAGTCCCAGCAGGAAGGGCAGAAAGGCGAACTCGGGCACGAAGCCCGGGGCAAGTTTGGCCACGTTGGCGGCCGGCTTGGCCGGCACACCGGTCATCATGGCCACCCAGATCACCCAGATGATCAGCGCGCAGCCGGAAAAGAACAGCAGGGTGAACCAGTCGATCAGGGCCGACACGCTGCGTCGCAGCGTGGGCAGTGCAAAGGCTGCCAGCACGGCCAGGCCGGGCAGGGCCGTCAGCAGGGCGCGGTCGCGCTCGTCGGCCAGTGCGCTGGTCAGCACGCCCACGGCCACCAGCCACAGCGGCAGCGCCACATGGGGCGCCAGCCACTGGCGCCGCCAGCGCCACAGCGTCCACAAGGCCAGGGGCCAGCAAGGCCAGGTGAACCACAGCAGCAGGCGCGCAAAGCTGTCGGCATCGTCGGTGCGGGGTGTCCAGCTCGACGGGGCCAGTCCACCGCTGAGCCATTCGCCCAATGCCAGGGCCAGCAACCAGATGAGCCCGGCCATCCAGCCAGGGTGCGAACGCCGGGTCGAGAGCGTGAGCATCCAGACCAGACCCAGTGCGGCCAGCGGCAGCACGGCATCGCTCAAGGCCAGCACGGCGCAGCCGCCGGCCCAGATGAGCAGGCTGCGCCACGGTCGGGGGGCGTCCGGCGACAGCAGCCGGGCCGCGCCCAGCAGCAGCAGGGCCATGCCGGTCAGCCGGGCCAGGTCGGGCGTGGTTTCGTGCGACAGCTGGGCCAGACCCAGGCAGGCCACCAGGGCCAGCAGCCCGGCGTCGGCCAGGGCCCGTGCATAGTCGGTCGGGTGGGCTTCACCACCGAAGGCAAAGGCCACGGGCAATGCCGCCGGTTGCCGCGCCAGGTGGTAGACCGTGTACCAGGTGGCCGCCAGGGTCACGCCCAGCAGGCCGATGAAGGGCAGGCGGGCCGCCAGGGCCGGTTCCAGGAAGGGCAGTGCCCGGATGGCGGCGGCTCCCAGCCAGTAGGGGAGCAGGGCCGGGTCGGCCAGCGGCTGTCCCAGCACGGCCGGTTGCAGCCAGTGGCCGATGCCGCCGGCCATCTCCAGCATGGCGCCGAATGCCGCCACGTCGGCCAGCTTCCAGGGTTCACGGCCCAGGAAGCCCGGCAGCACATAGGCGGCACAGAACAGCAGCAGGGCCCAGCGCGGCAGGCGCCGGACGGCGGCCTGGGTGACGATGGCGGGCGTGGGCTGGTTCACGGCGATGGACTATACCGGCGAAAAAAAGGCAGCTGACCAGCAGCTGCCTTCTTGTGAAGCGGGACCCGGCAATTAAGCAGAGGTGCGCTTGAACTTGTTGCGGAACTTCTCGACACGACCGCCCATGTTGTCCACCGTCTTCTGGGTGCCGGTGTAGAACGGGTGCGACTCGCTGGTGGTTTCCAGCTTGACCAGCGGCAGCTCGCGGCCGTCGTCGAGCTTGATCTTTTCCTTGGTGCTGACGCACGAACGGGTCACGAACTGGAAGTTGTTCGACATGTCGACGAACACGACTTCGCGGTAATCGGGGTGGATGCCCTCTTTCATGGTGATTCCTTGGGTTTCAGTGGCGGCAGCCGCAGCAGAACCCTTTTCCGCTGTACTTGCCGCTCAAGCAAAGCCTGCGATTGTACCAGTGCCGCAGCCGGGTCAGCCGCCGCGACGCATCATGTCGAAGAACTCGGAGTTGTTCTTCGTGGCCTTCATGCTCTTGAGCACCATCTCCATGGCCTCGATCTCGTCCATGTTGTACATGAACTGTCGCAGGATCCGCGTCTTCTGCAGGATCTCGGGCTGCAGCAGCAGCTCTTCGCGGCGGGTGCCGCTGCGGTTGAGCTGGATGGAGGGGAACACGCGTTTTTCGTACAGGCGGCGGTCGAGGTGGATCTCGCAGTTGCCGGTGCCCTTGAATTCTTCAAAGATCACCTCGTCCATGCGCGAGCCGGTGTCGACCAGGGCCGTGGCAATGATGGTCAGCGAGCCGCCTTCTTCCACCTTGCGCGCCGCACCGAAGAAGCGCTTGGGTCGCTGCAGGGCGTTGGCGTCCACGCCGCCGGTGAGCACCTTGCCCGAAGACGGCAGCACGTTGTTGTAGGCGCGGGCCAGACGGGTGATGGAGTCCAGCATGATCACCACGTCCTTCTTGAGCTCGACCAGGCGCTTGGCGCGCTCGATCACCATCTCGGCCACGTGCACATGGCGGGCGGCCGGCTCGTCGAAGGTGGAGGCAATCACCTCGCCGCGCACGGTGCGCTGCATTTCGGTCACTTCCTCGGGGCGTTCGTCCACCAGCAGCACCATGAGTTCCACGTCGGGGTGGTTGGCGGTGATGGCATGGCAGATGTGCTGCATCATGACCGTCTTGCCGCTCTTGGGCGGCGCCACGATCAGCGCCCGCTGGCCGCGACCGATGGGGGCAATGATGTCAATGATGCGACCGGTGATGTTCTCGTCGCTCTTGATGTCGCGTTCCAGGCGCATCTGTTCCTTGGGGAACAGCGGCGTCAGGTTCTCGAACATGATCTTGTGCTTGTTGTCCTCGGGGGGCAGGCCGTTGATCTTGTCGAGCTTGTTGAGCGCGAAGTAGCGTTCGCCGTCCTTGGGGATGCGGACCTCGCCCTCGATCATGTCGCCGGTGTGCAGGTTGAAGCGGCGGATCTGGCTGGGCGAGATGTAGATGTCGTCGGTGCTGGCCGTGTAGCTGGTGTCCGGCGCCCGCAGGAAGCCGAAGCCGTCGGGCAACACCTCGAGCACGCCGTCGGCATACACCAGCTCGCCGCCCTTGGCCCGCTTCTTGATGATGGCGAACATGAGCTCTTGCTTGCGCATGCGGCCGGTGTTCTCGATCTCAAGGGCGTCTGCCTGCTTGAGGACTTCAGACACGTGCAGTGCCTTGAGTTCGTTGAGGTGCATGGAATTCACTCCGTAGGGGAGTTGCTTCGGGGAACCGGGGGGAGGGGCGCCGGGGTCCTGAGGTGGACGCTGCGCGGAGGGGGCAGGTGCCTGGGTTGGGCCTGCTGCAGGAAATTATGACAGGAAACGGCGACGGTCAACTGACAGTGGCCGACAGCCCGGGCAGTGCTGCCCGGGGCCGTGGGATCAGACCAGCTGCTGGTCGATGAACTGGGTGAGCTGGGCCTTGCTCAGGGCACCGACTTTGGTGGCGGCCAGCTGGCCATCCTTGAACAGCATCAGCGTGGGGATGCCACGGATGCCGAACTTGGCGGGCACGTCACGGTTCTCGTCCACGTTGAGCTTGGCCACCTGCAGCTTGCCGTTGTAGGCGCCGGCCACCTCGTCCAGGATGGGGGCGATCATCTTGCAGGGACCGCACCACTCGGCACAGAAATCCACCAGCACCGGGGCCTTGGATTCCAGCACGTCGGTCTGGAAACTGGCATCGGAAACGTGTTTGATCAGGTCGCTGGCCATGCTGGGGTCCTCTGGAGATATCGATGAGCGGTAGGTTAAAGTCTGCGCGCCGGGCGGCCTGTGGAACCAGTGCCGTTCATGCCCCGACAAGACGGCCGCATTGTGACAGAAAGCTCCTTCCCATGACGTCAGTCAGCCCAAGCCCGGACGCCCGGGCGCATGGCCAGGCACCGCCGGTGCAGCCGCCTGCGGATGCGTCGGGGCCTGACTTCTGGCGCCCCGTGCTCACCATGCTGAGCCAGACCCTGCAGCGCGAGCAACTGTCGCCCGAGCGCGTGGTGGTGCTGGTGCCCTATGCCCAGCTCATGGAGACGGCGCGCCGGGCCTGGGCCGGCTTCATCGGCGACGGGTTTCCGCCGCGCTTCGAATCCACACGCAACTGGGCCTCGGCCCTGGAACCCTTCCTGCCCGGGCCGACCGACCTGGGCATCGACATTGCACGCGACTCGCTCATCGCTGCCAGCCTGCTGGAACAGGTGATGTCCGAGCGGGTGGCATCGCCCTTGCGGGCCGAGCTGGTGACTCGGCTGATCGAGGCGGCGCGCCAGCTGGCGCCGGTGGCTGCGGCCCGTCCGCCGGCCGAGCGCACCGCCTGGTCCCAGGAGCGCAGCGAAGGCCTGGTGCCACCTCTGGGGGCCCTGCGCTGGGAAAGCCTGATCGCTCGACTGGCGCTGGCGTGGGTCGGCACATCGGCCTATGCCACCGACGCGTTGTGGAGCCCGCGTGCCGCCCCAGGGCAGGACGCCGATGCCCTGATCGTGCTCGAGGGCCTGCAGGCCGATCCGCTGACCGAGGCGCTGGCGCAGCACTGGGCGGGCCGCTGCTGGCGTCTGCCGCTGCTGTCCGCTGACGAAGGCGCCGCCCCGCCGACATCCACCCGGCTGCAGGTGCATGCCTGTGCCGACGCCGAAGACGAGGCCCAGCGCGCCGCCGCCTGTGTGTTGCAGCACCTCGCCGAAGGTCGCGAGGCGGTGGCCCTGGTCGCCAACGACCGCCTGCTCACCCGGCGCGTGAGCGCCATGCTGGCGCAGCAGGGCGTGCCGGTGCGCGACGAAACCGGCTGGAAGCTGTCCACCACCCGCAGCGCTGCCGCGCTCATGGCCGTGCTGCGGGCTGCCCGCGTGGGTGCCTCGATGGACGAGGCGCTCGATGCCTTGCGCCAGTCGCCGCTGTTCAGCACCGGTCCCCACGCCGCCTTGCTGCGCGCCCTGGAGCAGCGCGCCCGTGAGCGAGGCGTGGCGCGCTGGTCGGCCGCCACGGCGACACCGGCACTGGCCGAGGTGGTGCCGCCCGGTGCGGCCGAATGGCTGTCCTCGCTGGCCGCACCCCGCCCGCTGGTGCGCTGGCTCACCGACCTGCGCGCAGGGCTGGAGCTGGCCGGCATGGCCGAGCCCATGGCCGCCGACACCGCCGGACAGCAGGTCATGGCGGTGCTGCGGCTGTCGGAAGGGGGCGCAGCGGAACTGGCCACCCTGGGTGCCGAGGCCGGCGCCGACCCGCAGGACGCCGCCGCGCCACCCCGGGGCGCTCGGCGCCGCATGTCGCTGGCCACCTTCAGCGCCTGGGTGCGCGACGTGCTGGAGTCCGCCGTGTTCCACCCCCACACCGGGGTGGTGGCGGCGGTGGTGGTGCTGCCGCTGCCGCAGCTGCTGGGCCGCTCCTTCGGCGCCGTGGTGGCCCCGGGCTGCGACGAACTGCATCTGCCGGTCAGCCCCGAACTGCCTGGCCCGTGGACGGCCGCGCAGCGCGAGCACCTGGGCCTGATGCCGCGTGATGCGTTGACCCGGGCCGCTCGCCAGGCGTGGCAGCTGCTGCTGGACCAGCCCCGTGCCGACGTGCTGTGGCGCCTGGACGACCGGGGCGAGGCCCGCCTGCCATCGCCCTGGCTGCAGCAGCAGCCGCTGGCCGCTGCAACCGATCCGCGCCCGCTGCGCCGCTGGGACCCGGTGCCGGTGCCCGCCCCCCAGCCGGTGGCGGGCGATCTGGTGCCGCAGCGCCTGTCCGCCAGCGCCTACACGCAGCTGCGCCAGTGCCCGTACCGCTTCTTTGCGCTGCGCCAGCTTCGCCTGTCGGATGCGGCCGAGCTGGACGACGAACCCGATGCCCGCGACCTGGGCAACTGGCTGCACCGCGTGCTGCGGCGTTTTCATGAGGACCGACGCGACCGCCGGCCCGGCCGCGACGCCGACCGGGACCACCTGGATGCGCTGGCCCGCGACGAAGCCGAGTCCATGGGCCTGAACGCAGGCGAGGGCGGGGCGGGCTTTCTGCCCTACGAGGCCCAGTGGCCCCAGCTGCGCGAGGGCTACCTCGACTGGCTCAGCGGCTTCGAGCCCGCCGCCGATGCCGACGGGCCCCGCTTTGAGGCCGCCGAGATCGACCGCCAGCGCAGCCTGGGCCGCTGGACCCTGATCGGGCAGCTCGACCGCATCGACCGCCTGCCGGCTGCCCGGGGCGGGCATGCCTTCGTCATCGACTACAAGACCGAAGGCCGGCACAAAACCATCGACCGCAGGAAGCAGATCGACGAAGACGTGCAGCTCGCCTTCTACGCCGCGCTGCTGCCCGATCAGCCGGTGCGGGCGGCCTACCTCAGCATCACCGACCAGCAAGGCGTCAAGGAGAAGGCCCCCACCTGGATGCTGGAACACCCCGACGTGACCGCGGCCGCCGACCGCCTCCTTCAGGGCATCCAGAGCGACATGGACCGCATAGCCGCCGGTGCTCCGCTGCCGGCCCTGGGCGAGAGCCCGGTGTGCGACCACTGTGAAGCCCGAGGCCTGTGCCGCAAGGATTTCTGGTCATGACGCCCGCCTTCCGCATCGATGGCGAGAACGTCGCCCCGCAGGCCTTCTATGCCGTGGCCTGCAACCCCGCGCGCAGCGTGGCGGTGGAGGCCTGTGCCGGTGCCGGCAAGACCTGGATGCTGGTCTCGCGCATGCTGCGCGCCCTGCTGGAAGGCTGTCCGCCGCAGGACATCCTGGCCATCACCTTCACCAAGAAGGCCGCCGGCGAAATGCGCGAACGACTGGACCGCCTGCTGCAGGAATGCGCAGCCATGAGTCCCCCGCAGCGCATCGAAGCCCTGTGCCAGCGCGGCCTGTCCCTGGCCGACGCACAGCGGCTGGAGCCCGATCTGGCCACCCTGCATGCGCGCCTGCTGAGCGCCGGGCGGTCGGTGCAGGTGCGCACCTTCCACAGCTGGTTCGCGGCCCTGTTGCGCGGCGCGCCGCTGTCGGTGCTGCAGGAGCTCGACCTGCCGCCGCGCTACGAACTGCTGGAAGACGACCAGCCCGCCATCGAGCGCCTGTGGCCGCGCTTTCATGCCGCGCTGGCCGAGCGGCCGGTGGAGAAGGCCGACTTCTTCGACCAGGTGGCCCGCCACGGCCGCAGCCAGACCCGCAAGGCGCTCATGCAGGCCCTGGCGCGGCGCGTGGAGTTTTCGCTGGCCGATGCCGCCGGTGTGGTGGACCGTTCGGTGCAGACGTTCGGCGAAGCCTATGCGCCGCTGCAGGGGCTGGAGCGGCCCGAGCATGCGCTGCTGAACCCGGCCGCCCGGCAGCGCTGGCAGGCCTGGGCGTCCACCCTGGGCCAGCACAAGAACAAGACCCCGGTCAAGGCCGCGCAGGCCATCATCGATGCCTTCCTGCTGCCCGACGAGCCCGAGGCCATGGCGCGGCGGCTGGAGAAGCTGCGCGGCGGCTTCTTCGTGAAGGATGCCGACCGCCTCACCCAGCACCTGACCGAGCTGCCCGAGGCACAGCAGGCCGAGGTGGAGCTGCAGCTGCTGTGCGCCGCCGTGCGCCAGCACGAAGCCTGGGAGCACCACCAGCGCATGGCCCGCCTGGTGCGCCTGCTGCTGGCCTGCTTTGCCGACTTCAAGCGCGAGCAGGGCTGGGTCGACATGAACGATGTCGAAGGCGCGGCCCGCCGCCTGCTGGGCGATGCCGAGCTCTCGGGCTGGCTGCAGCAGCGCCTGGATGCCCGGCTGCGCCATGTGCTGATCGACGAATTCCAGGACACCAACCCGCTGCAGTGGCAGGCCCTGTACGGCTGGCTCTCGGGCTATGCCGGTGCCGGCCCCGGCGAGGCGCCCAGCGTGTTCCTGGTGGGCGACCCCAAGCAGTCCATCTACCGTTTCCGGCGCGCCGAGCCGCAGGTGTTCCGCGCGGCCCAGGCCTTCGTGGTGCAGGGGCTGGACGGCGCCCTGCTCAGCTGCGACCACACCCGGCGCTGCGCGCCTGCCGTGGTGCAGGCCCTCAATGCGGTCATGCAGGACGCCGAGAACGCCGGCGAATACGGCGAGGCGGTCGGTGCCGCCTTCCGGCCCCACACCACCGGCAGCGATGCCGACGGTGGTGTGCTGCTGCTGCCCTCGGCCGTGTCGGCCGACGACGCCGACGCGCCCGCCTCAGGCAGCGAACCTGCCAGCGAATCCGCCCCCGAAACCGACCCCTGGCGGGACAGTCTCACCCAGCCGCGCCACACGCCCGAAGAAAAGCGCCCGGCGCTCGAAGCCCGCCAGGCCGCCGACTGGATCGCCGCCGAGCTGGCCAGCGGGCAGCTCCGCCCGGGCGATGTCATGGTGCTGGCCCGCAAGCGGGAGCGGCTGGGCTGGTTGTTCGAGGCGCTGCGCGAGCGCGGCATACCGGCCGACCAGCCGGAAAAGCTCGACCTCGCCGACGCCCCCGCCGTGCAGGACGTGGTGGCCCTGCTCGATGCTCTGGTCTCGCCCGACCACAACCTCTCGCTGGCCCGTGCGCTGCGCTCGCCCATCCTGGGCTGGTCCGACGCCGACCTGGCCGACATCGCCCGCGCCCGTCGCCGCGCCGCCGATGACGCGTCCTGGTGGGACGTTCTGCAGGCCGGTCCGTCGGCCGACGCCGGCCTGGACGAGGCCGCCACCGCCCGCTGGCGCGACACCGCCCGCTGGCTGGCGCGCTGGCAATCGCTGGTGGCGGCCTGGCCGCCGCACGATGCACTCTCGGCCATCTATGCCGATGCCGATCTGCCCGGGCGTTACGCCGCCAGCGTGCCGCCGGCCCAGCGCAGCAGCGTGCTGGCCCAGCTGCGCGAACTGCTGCTGCTGTCGCTGGACATCGAGGGCGGCCGCTTTCTCACGCCGTACCGCTGGGTGCGCGCGCTCAAGGCCGGCCAGCTGCCGGCACCGCAGACCGCCTCCACCGGGGACGCCGGAGCGGTCCGACTGCTAACCATCCACGGCGCCAAGGGCCTGGAAGCCCGTGTGGTCATGCTGCTCGACACCCGCTCCGGTGGCGGCAAGCCCGAGAGCATGGGTGTGCTGGTGGACTGGCCCGGCGAGGCGCCAGTGCCCCGGCGCGTGGTGTTCCTGGTGAGCGAGAAGCAGCCCCCGGCCTGTGCCGCCGCCACGCTGGAGGTCGAGCGCCAGGCCCGTTCGCTGGAAGAGCTCAATGCCCTGTACGTGGCCATGACCCGGGCCGAGCACCGGCTGGTGGTCTCCAGCTTCGAGCCGGCGCGCCGCAGCGACGCCCGCAGCTGGTTCGACCGCCTGGTCCCGCATGCCACACCGGTCGATGCGCCTGCGCCTGTCGAGGCCACCGACGCCACAGCCGACCCTGCAGATCGGGTCGCGCAGGCCGCCGAACTGCCCGATCTGCCGGTGTGGACCGGCACCCGCCGGCCCGCCGGCCAGACCGCAGTGGCCCCGGCCGCCGAGGACGACACCGCCGCCCGCCTGGGCCTGGCCCTGCACCGCCTGCTGCAGTGGTGCCCCACGCCGCTGGCAGGGTTCGACTGGCATGCCGGCCATGGCAGTGCCGTGGCGCGCGAGTTCGATCTGAACCCGACCCAGGCCGCCGATGCGCTGGCCGCAGCCCGCCGCATCGTGCGGGGCGAGGCGGCCTGGGCCTGGGACGCCGACCGGGTGGACTCGGCCCGCAACGAGGTCGATCTGTTCCACCAAGGCCAGCTTCTGCGGCTGGACCGGCTGGTGCGCGAAACCGCCACCGGCACCTGGTGGGTGCTGGACCACAAGAGTGCCCTGCGTCCCGAACTGGACCCCGAGCTGCGTGCCCAGCTGCGCCGCTACGGCGACGCGGTGCGGGCCGCGCGGCCTGGCGAGCCGGTGCGCACCGCTTTCATCAACATGGCCGGGCGGCTCATCGAGCCAGCGGCCGACACCGACATTCATGACTGACGCTCCCCCTGTTCTCCCGGTCGATGTGGCCGTCATCGGTGGCGGCCCCGCCGGCCTCATGGCCGCCGAGCGCCTGCAGGCCAGTGGCCTGGCGGTGCACCTGTTCGACGCCATGCCCTCGGTGGGCCGCAAGTTCCTGCTGGCCGGCAAGGGCGGGCTCAACCTCACCCATGCCGAGGCCTTCGAGGCCTTCACCGGCCGGTATGCCGAGCGCGCCAGCATGCTGCGCCCGATGCTGCAGGCCTTCGGTCCCGAGGCCCTGCGGGCCTGGGCTGAGGGCCTGGGCATCGGCACCTTCGTCGGCACCTCGCAGCGGGTGTTCCCCACCGACATGAAGGCCGCCCCGCTGCTGCGCGCCTGGCTGCAACGCCTGCGCCACCCGACGCCGCCCGGTGTGCCGGTGCAGTTCCACATGCGCCACCGCTGGCAGGGCTGGCAGCAGGGCGGTGATCCCGCCAGCCCGCTCGTGTTCGACACCCCGCAGGGCCGGCGCAGCGTGCAGGCCCGCGCCACGGTGCTGGCCCTGGGCGGTGCCAGCTGGGCCCGCCTGGGATCGGACGGCGCCTGGCAGCCCTGGCTGCAACAGGCCGGCATCGAGCTGCGCCCGCTGGCGCCGGCCAACTGCGGATTCGATGTGGCCGGCTCGCTGGTGCACGGCCAGACCGAGGGCTGGACGCCCCTGCTGAGCCAGCGCTGGGCGGGCCAGCCCTTCAAGTCGGTCCGGCTGCGCTGCACCGGGATCGATGGCGAGGAGTTCGACCGCCAGGGCGAATTCGTGCTCACCGCCACCGGCATCGAGGGCAGCCTGGTGTACGCCGCCTCCCGCCTGCTGCGCGAACGCATCGCGGCCCAGGGCCGCGCGGCGCTGGAGATCGATCTGCTGCCCCACCGCAGCGCAGACTGGGTGCTGGAGCAGGTGCGCCACCCGCGCGGCTCGCGCAGCCTCTCCAGCCACCTCAAGAGCCGCCTGAACCTGGACGGCCTGAAGCTGGCCATGCTCAGCGAGTTGCTGGACAAGACCGCACTGCACGATGCCGAGCTGCTGGCCCGCGCCATCAAAGCGCTGCCGATCACGCTGCTGCGTTGCCGCCCCATCGACGAGGCCATCAGCAGCGCCGGCGGCGTGCGGTTCGAAGCGCTGGACGAGCAGCTCATGGTGCGTCGGCACCCGGGCCTGTTCGTGGCCGGCGAGATGCTGGACTGGGAAGCCCCCACCGGGGGCTATCTGCTCACGGCCACCATGGCCAGCGGTGTGGCGGCAGGCGAGGGCGCTGCGGCCTGGCTGGCCTAGCGCGGTGCCGGAAAGGTGAGCGTGAAGCGCGCGCCCTGACCTTCGATCCCTTCACCGCGCACGCTGCCACCGTGCCGCTCCATGATGCGGCGCACATTGGCCAGGCCCATGCCTTCGCCGCCGAACTGCCGGGCCGAATGCAGGCGGCGGAAGGGCTTGAACAGGTCGCCGGCCTGGTCCGGGTCAAAGCCTGCGCCGTTGTCCTGCACCACCACCTCGACACGGCCATCGGCGCGCTCCTCGCCGCTCACCGCAATGCGGGCCGTCTCGCGGCCGGCCGTGTATTTCAGGGCGTTGCCCACCAGATTGACGAACACCTGCCGGATCAGACCGGCATGGCCTCGCACCATGGGGAGCGACGCGATGTCCCACTGGATGCGGCGGCCGCCCGATTCGGACGCCAGCGCTTCCATGGCGCCGCGCAGCGCCATGTCCAGCGAGGTGGGATCCATGCACAGCGCCTCGTTGCCCAGTCGGGCGAAGTCGAGCATGTCCTTCACCATGCGCAGCGACTGGTCGGACGATTTCAAGCCCATCTCCAGCAGGCCGGTGTCCGGCGCGATGCCGTCACGCACATCGCTCAGCACCGCGTCCAGCACGCCCCGGATGCTCATGAGCGGACCCCGCAGGTCGTGGGCCACCCGGGCTGCGAACGCGTCCAGCTCGGCATTCACCGTTTCCAGCTTCTCGAGTTGCTGCCGCACTTCGGCCTGCAGCCGGAGGTTGTGGCGGCGCAGACTCTGTACCGCCAGCGCGCGTTCGATCACCACCAGCAGGTCGCGCCAGGCGTAGGGTTTCTGCACCAGGTCGACAGCGCCCTGTCGCATGGCTTCCACCACCGATGGCACGCTCGCATGCCCGGTCATGAGCACCACCACCACATCGGGTGACTGCTGCTGCGCGCGGCGGGTGAGCTCGATGCCGTCCATGCCCGGCATCCGCAGGTCGGTCAGCAGGAGATCGATCCGACCCTGCGCCAGCAGGTCCAGCGCAGTGTGGGGCGAATCGCATCGCTCCACCCGAAAACCATGTTCCTGCAGCACCAGCTGCAGCGATTCGCCCTGCAGCGGATCGTCGTCCACGACCAGCAGACTGGGGTTGCAGTCGGTCGCGGGACCGCTTGTTGTTGTCATGTGCATCTTGCCGACATCGGCCTTGCTCCGGGCCTTTTTGTCCTCTCCCGCGATCAGGATACCGGCAGCGTGGGCCAACGTATGCATCAACCCCATAGGCTGTGAAGTTTTGGTGATGTAGATCAACATCCGGCATCGCACCCATGCCCGTTGGCCCGGCAGGCATGGTGAACTCCCGGCCCATGCCCCACGAACAACAACAGCCCCCAGGCAACATGAATGTGATTGACGGCCTCACACCGGGTCTGCCCTCGATGCAGGACATCCTGGACACCCTGCCGGTCCATGTGGCGGTGGTCGATGCCACCGGACGGATCGTCTGCGTGAACAAGGCGTGGATCGACTTCGGCTCGGCTGGCGGCCTGCGCGATGCGCGCTTCTGCATCGGCACCAACTACCTGGAGCTGTGCGACCAGGTGAGCGGCGATTGTGCGGACGACGCGCGCCGGCTGGCCGGCGCACTGAGGTCGGTGCTGTCCTGCGAGACCCACGCGGCCTCCATGGAGTACCCCTGCCATTCGCCCACCGAGCAGAACTGGTTCCGTGCCGACATCACGCCCATCCGCACCGGGCACGGCGTGTTTGCCATGCTGGCCCACACCCGCATCACGGCCGACAGGCGCACCCACGAGGAACTGGTGCGTTACCAGAAGCTGTTCGATGCCATTCCCCACCCGGTCTGGGTGTATGACCCGCAGACCCTGGACTTTCTCGCGGTCAATGACGGCGCCGTGCGGCGCTATGGCCATCCGCGCGAGCGCATGCTCCAGATGAAGGTGACCGAGATCCGCCCCCCCGAGACGGTGCCGGCCTTTCTGGCCCAGATCCGGCGGGCCATGGCGCCGACCAACGCGGCCGGCATTTGGGAGCACATGGACGCCCAGGGCCGGCGGTTCCGGGTCAGCATCACCTCGCACCAGCTGCACTGGGGCAGCCTCAAGGCCCGGCTGGTGCTGGCCGAAGACGTCACCGACAAGCTGGCGGCCGAGTCCGCCCTCATCGAAAGCGAGGCCCGCTTCCAGCAGCTCGCCCGGACCCTGGAGGAAGTGTTCTGGCTCTACGACCTGGATCGGGCCGAGTTCCTGTATGTGTCGCCCGGCTACGAGCGGGTGTGGGGCCGCAACCCGGCCCGCCTGCTGCAACGCCCGCAGGAATGGCTGGACGCCGTCCACCCGGACGACCGGGGCCGCATGGCGGCGGCGTTCGCCGGGCAGCTGCGGGGTCTGCTCGACCTGGAGTTCCGCATCGTCCGCGCCGACGGCGCCATACGGCACATCAAGACCAAGGCCGAGCCGGTGCAAAGCCCCGACGGCAAGGTGCGGCGGGTGGCCGGCGCGGCACGCGACATCACGGCCCAGCACCAGAAGGACGCGCGCCTGCGCCTGCTGGAGACGGCGGTGAACCGGCTCAACGACATCGTGCTCATCACCGAGGCCGAGCCCTTCGACGACCCGGGTCCGAAGATCGTCTTCGTCAACGATGCCTTCCAGCGCCGCACCGGCTTCACCCGCGAGGAGACCATCGGCCGCTCGCCCCGCATCCTGCAGGGTCCTGCCACCCAGCGCGATGCGCTGGACCGCATCCGCCATGCGCTGGAGGCCTGGCAGCCGGTGCGCGAGGAACTCATCAACTACACCAAGGACGGCAAGCCGTTCTGGCTGGAACTCGACATCGTGCCCCTGGCCGACGAGAAGGGCTGGTTCACCCACTGGGTGGCGGTGGAGCGCGACATCAGCGAACGCAAGGAGATGGAGGCGCACCTGCAGCAGTCGCGCAAGCTGGAGAGCCTGGGCCAGCTCACCGGCGGCGTGGCGCACGACTTCAACAACCTGCTCACCGTGATGATGGGCAACACCGAGATCCTGCTCGACCGCATTCCTCCCGGCGGTCTGGAACACCGGCTGCTGAAGATGATCGGCCAGGCCACCGAGCGGGGCGCCGAGCTGACCCGCCGCCTGCTGGCCTTTGCCCGCCGCCAGCCGCTGCAACCGCGCACGGTGGACGTGCAGGAGCTGGTGCATGGCATGCGCGACCTGCTGGTGCGCACGCTGGGGGCGTCCATCCATGTGCGCATCCTGTGCGAGCCCGGCACCGGCCAGGCCAAGATCGACCCCGGACAACTGGAAAACGCGGTGCTCAACCTGGCCATCAATGCGCGCGACGCCATGCCGGAGGGCGGCTCACTCATCATCGAAACCCGCAACATCGAGCTCGATGCCGGCTACGTGGCGCGCTATGTGGACCTGCAGCCCGGCCGGTATGTGTGCATCGCCGTGTCCGACACCGGCGTGGGCATCCCCCCGCAGGTGCTGGAGCGGGTGTTCGAGCCCTTCTTCACCACCAAGGACAAGAGCAAGGGCACCGGCCTGGGCCTGGCCATGGTGTATGGCTTCGTCAAGCAGTCGCATGGCCATGCCGAGATCTACTCCGAAGTCGGCCTGGGCACCACGGTCAAGCTCTACCTGCCGCGCCAGACCCAGCCCATGGAGGCCCTGGACAGCGACACGACGCCGTCCACCGTGCGCCGAGGCACCGGCCAGACCGTGCTGGTGGTGGAAGACAACGAACTGGTGCTCGAACTCGCCGTGGCCCAGCTGCAGAGCCTGGGTTACCGCGTGGTGCAGGCCCACGACGGCGTGGCCGCGCTGAACATCCTGGCCAGCGACCAGCCGCTGGACCTGCTGTTCACCGATGTGGTCATGCCCGGGGGGCTGTCGGGCTTCGAGCTGGGGCAGCGCGCCGCCCAGCTGCGCCCGGGCCTGCCGGTGCTCTACACATCGGGCTACCCGGAAGGCGCCATCGGCGCCCACAGCGCCGTGCCGCCGGGCGTGCGGCTGCTGACCAAACCCTACCGGCTGGAGCAGCTGGCGGATCAGGTGACGGCCGCGCTGGCAGGGGCGCAGGCCTGAGCGCCGGCGATGGGAGGAAGAGGGGGGGTGACGAGCCTTGACCCCGGCACTGGATTCACAGTTAGGGCTGCTTGGTTCCCCACCTGACCCGGTTGGCCGCTTCACCATGCGGGAAGGCCCGTCGAGGTGGATTGTAGGCGATGGCACGGGTACCGGTCCGGGCATCACCCCACCTTTAGAATCCGGCGAATGTCCTATGTCGTCCTGGCCCGCAAGTACCGCCCACGCTCCTTTGCCGAGATGGTCGGGCAGGGCCATGTGGTGCAGGCGCTGACCAATGCCCTGACCACCGGACGCCTGCACCACGCCTACCTGTTCACCGGCACGCGCGGCGTGGGCAAGACCACGGTCTCGCGCATCCTGGCCAAGTCGCTCAACTGCCTGGGGGCCGACGGGCAGGGCGGCATCACCGCCGAGCCCTGCGGCGTGTGCCAGGCCTGCACCGACATCGATGCCGGCCGCTTTGTGGACTACACCGAGCTCGACGCCGCTTCCAACCGGGGTGTGGACGAGGTGCAGGGCCTGCTGGAGCAGGCGGTCTACAAACCGGTGCAGGGCCGCTTCAAGGTCTTCATGATCGACGAGGTCCACATGCTGACCAACACGGCGTTCAACGCCATGTTGAAGACGCTGGAGGAGCCGCCCGAGTACCTCAAGTTCGTGCTCGCCACGACCGATCCGCAGAAGGTGCCGGTGACGGTGCTGTCGCGCTGCCTGCAGTTCAACCTGCGCCCCATGGCGCCCGAGACGGTGGCCTCGCACCTGCAGCAGGTGCTGCAGGCCGAATCGGTGGCGGCCGATGCCGCCTCGCTGCGGCTGCTGGCGCGAGCGGCCCGTGGCTCCATGCGCGATGCGCTCTCGCTCACCGACCAGGCCATCGCCTTTGGCGGCGGCAGCCTGCAGGAAGCCGGCGTGCGCCAGATGCTGGGCGCGGTGGACAGCGCCCCGGTGTTGGGCCTGATCGACGCCCTGGCCCGTGCCGATGGCGCAGCCGTGGTGGACACGGTGAATGCGCTGCGCACCCAGGGCCTGAGCGCGGCCGGCACGCTGGAAGACATGACCGCCGTGCTGCAGCGCATGGCCGTGCTTCAGGCCGTGCCCGATGCGCCGGCCTCCGACGACCCCGATGCCCCAGAGGTGGCCCGTCTGGCGCAGGCCCTGGCCCCGGACGAGACCCATCTGCTCTACAGCCTGTGCCTGCACGGCCGCGCCGAGCTGGGTCTGGCGCCCGATGAATACGCAGCGCTCACCATGATCCTGCTGCGCCTGCTGGCCTTCAAGCCGTCGGGCACAGCGGAAAAAAAAAGCCTGAAAACGGCTGAGGCCAACGCGCCCGTTCGCACGCCTGCACCGGTGGCAGCGCCTGCCCCGGTGGTCGCACCCGTGCCGGCGCCGCCACCACCATCCCCGCCACCACCACCCGCCGCACCGGCCCCAACATCGGCCCCAACACCGGCTCCTTCACCCGTTGCCTCGCCCACGGCCGACCGTACGGACGACGGTCCTCCCCCCGACGACGCCCCCTGGCCCGAGCCCGACGACGATGGCCCTCCGTGGGACCCCGAACCCGAGGCCGCACCGGCGCCGGCCCCCGCCCGTCCACCCCTCATGCGCATCCCGGTGCGCGACCCCGGCGAGCCCGGTCGGCTCGACCAGCCGCGCGCCGCCGCGCCCGAGGCGCCGCTGCAGATCACGCCCGAGGGCGATGTGTGGTTCGAGGTGGTGATGCAGCTGGTGCGGGCCGAAGCCGTCAGTGCCCTGGTGCGCGAGCTGGCCCTGCAGTCGCAGCTGGTGGCGCGTGACGAGGGCCAGTGGCTGCTGCGGGTGGAGCGCGAATCGCTCAACCAGGGCAACACCCGCGAGCGCCTGTCGGCGGCCCTGCAGGGCGCTGGCCATGCGGTGCGGCTGGCGGTGGAGATCGGCCCGGTGGTCGATGCCCCGGCTCGGCGGCTGGCGGCTCAGGCCCGAGAGCGCCAGCAGCAGGCCGAGGCTCAGATCATGGCCGACCCGTTCGTGCAGGCGATGATGCGTGACTTTGGCGGCAGAATCGTGCCCGGCTCGATCAAGGCCGTCGACACCTCCGGCCGCTGACCCCGGATTCCGTTTTCTCATTCAGACCACAAGGATTGCCATGTTCAACAAAGGACAACTCGCCGGCCTCATGAAGCAGGCCCAGGCCATGCAGGACAACCTCAAGAAGGCCCAGGAAGAGCTGGCTTTCATCGAGGTCACCGGCGAGTCCGGCGCCGGCATGGTCAAGGTGCTCATGACCTGCAAGCACGACGTCAAGCGCGTGACCATCGACCCCAGCCTGCTGGCCGACGACAAGGACATGCTCGAAGACCTGGTGGCCGCCGCCTTCAACGACGCGGTGCGCAAGGCGGAGGCCACTTCCACCGAGAAGATGGGCAAGCTCACCGCCGGCATGCCGGGCCTGCCCGGCGGCATGAAGTTCCCGTTCTGATCCGGCACGCTGCGTGGCCGACAACCTCTCGCTGGAGCGCCTGGTGCAGGCGCTGCGCCGCCTGCCCGGCGTGGGCGTGAAGTCGGCGCAGCGCATGGCCTTTCATCTGCTGCAGCATGACCGCGACGGCGCCCGCGTGCTGGCCGATGCGCTGCAGGATGCCGCCGGCTCGGTGCGGCACTGCACCCAGTGCCACACCTTCACCGAAGCCGAGATCTGCCCCACCTGTGCCGACCCGGCGCGCGACCGCAGCCTGCTGTGCGTGGTGGAAACCCCGGCCGACCAGGCCGCCATGGAGCGCACCGGTGCCTACAAGGGCCTGTACTTCGTGCTCATGGGCAAGCTCAGCCCGCTCGATGGCGTCGGTCCGCGCGACATCGGCCTGGACAAGCTGCTCGACCGCATCATGGACACCGACGCGCCGTTGCTGCGCGAGGTGATCCTGGCCACCAACTTCACGGCCGAGGGCGAGACCACCGCCCATGTCATCACCCAGGCCCTGCGCGACCGCGACATCAAGGTCACCCGGCTGGCACGTGGTGTGCCGGTGGGCAGCGAGCTGGAATACGTCGATCTGGGCACCATTGCCCACGCGCTGGTGGACCGGCGCTGATCCACCCCTGAACTGGAGCCCCCATGAAATCCGGACTCACCGTGGCCTACTGGGCCTTGCTGCTCGCAGCCCTGCTGCCCATCTTCTGTGCCGGTCTGGCCAAGTGGGGCATGTTCAGCAAGTCGCGCAAGGACGGTGGTTACGACAACCACAATCCGCGCGCCTGGCTGGCCCGCCAGACGGACTGGCGCGCCCGCGCCAATGCGGCCCAGGCCAACACCTTCGAGGCCCTGCCGTTCTTCTTTGCAGCCGTCATCATTGCCCACCAGTCCAGCGCCTACCAGATGCGGCTGGACGTCATGGCCTTCCTGTGGGTGTTCCTGCGGGTGATGTACGTGCTGCTCTATGTGGCCGACCAGGCCAGCGCCCGGTCGCTGGTGTGGCTGCTGGCCCTGGCGCTCAACATCGCCATCCTGTTCGCCTGAGGGCGGATCTGCCGGATCTGCCGGATCCGCCGGATCTGCCGGCTTGGTAGTTTCCCGCTCGGGATTGGTCCCGATGCGGTGCCTCGGCCCCATGGCTACGGTAAGCGGGGTACAGGCTGCTCTTGGCAGCGGCCGGGAGGCAGCAGTGCACAACTGCGATCGTCGTCGGTGGATCAGGCTGGGCGCCGGGCTGGCACTCGCCGCCGGTGTGGTCCCTGCGCGGACGCAGACGGCCACTCGGCTGACCACGACGCGGCTGGTCATTGCGGTGGAGCAGCGGGCCAATCTGGCCTATCTGCCGCTCACGGTGGCCCAGCGGCTGGGCTACTTCGAGGCCGAAGGCCTGAACGTGGAGGTGCGCGACCTGATCGAGCCGGGCAGCGCCCTGCGGGCAGTCCAGAACCAGGCCTCCCACCTGGTGTGCGGTCCCTTCAGCCAGCTGCTCACGGCTGCGCGGATGCGCTCCTTCGTCCTGCAGTCGCGCACCCCGCAGGTCGTGCTGGGCGTGTCGCGGAAGACCATGCCCGCCTACCGTGAGGTGACCGATCTGGCCGGCAGACGCATCGGCGTGCAGGCCGGTCAGGCGGCCAGCAAGTCGGTGGCGCGGCGCGTGTTCGAGAAAGCCGGGCTGGACCTGGGCCAGGTCGAGCTGGTGGCCCTGGCCAACCCGTTCGCGGCGGTGCAGTCATTCCGCAACGGGGCCGTCGACGCGATCAGTTTCTCGGACCCGGTGATCACCCAGCTGGAGCTGCTGGGCGAATTGCGTGTCGTGGCCGACACCCGCACCCTGCGCGGCTCCACCGAGGTGTTCGGCGGTCCGATGCCCTCGGTCTGCCTGGGTGCACCGATCGATTTCATCGCCCAGTTCCCGCGCCTGTGCCAGGCCGCGGCCGATGCCGTGGTGCATGCCCTGAAATGGCTGCAGACCGCCGGTGTGAGCGACATCATCCGCGCGGTGCCCGAGTCCCACTTTCAGGGCGACCGGGCCCTGTACCTTGCGGCTTTCGAACGGATGCGCGAAAGCTGGACCCCGGACGGCCTGATGCCCGCCGAGGGGCCGCTGACGGCCTTGCGCGCCATGGCCATGGGTGACGAAGCACCGTTGCCCGAGGTGGGTGAGCTGCAGCGCAGCTACACCAACGATTTCGCCCGCAAGTCCAAGTTGCGTTTCCGGGCCTGAAGCCCGGCCGCGTTCAGGGCTTGCCGGCGGCCACCCGTGTGCGGCTGCTGGCGCTGGCGGTCTTGCGGGCGGGCGCTGCCTTGCGGCTGGCGGTGGTGGTCTTGCCCTTGG
Organism: Allobosea thiooxidans; assembly: GCA_943370825.1. GTDB lineage: Bacteria > Pseudomonadota > Gammaproteobacteria > Burkholderiales > Burkholderiaceae_C > Hydrogenophaga. The sequence goes on from CALRSR020000002.1 coordinate 46,154, forward strand.
CCTGGGTGCGTGCCGAGCGGGTGGCCGCCTGCTTGCGGGTGGAGGCGGCCTGGGTGGCGGCCGCGCGCTGGGGCAGCATCAGCGTGATGCTCTGGCCGGTCTTGAGGGAGGCACCGGCCGAGAGCTTGTTCCATTCGGCCACGCTGGCCGCCGACACCTTGTAGCGCCGGGCCAGGCTGGCCACGGTCTCCCCCTTGCGGGCCTTCACCGTGGTGCGGCGCAGCACCACGTCGGGCTGCAGGGCCAGCATGGCGTTGTCGGCCACATGCTCGGGCACATCGCGGTCGCGCGCGCCGGTGCGGTGCACCAGCAGGCTGGAGCCGGCCCGCACCTGCATGCGGGGCGGGATGTTGTTGACCGCACGCAGCTCGGACTCGCTCATGCCGAGCTTGCTGGCGGCCTGCGCCACCGACATGGTGCTGGGCACCACCCAGGCAGTCCAGGTGGCCAGCGGGCCGTCGTGGCGCGCCAGGTTCTGCTGGAAGATGACCGCGTTGTCCCAGGGCAGCAGCACGGTGGGCGTGCCCGCGGCCATGACCACCGGCTGCTTGAGCGAGGGGTTGAGCGCGCGGAAGTCGGCCTCGCTGATGCCGGCCAGGCGGGCGATCACGGCCACATCCATGTCGCGCTCGATGGTCACGGTGTCGAAGAACGGATGGTTGCCGATGGCCGGCAGGGTGGCGCCGTAGGCTTGTGGCCGGGCCACGATGTTCTTCACCGCCTGCAGCTTGGGCACGTAGTGGCGGGTCTCGGCCGGCATGGTGAGGTCGAGATAGGTGGCCGGCAGGCCGGCCCGCGTGTTGCGGGTGATGGCCCGGTTCACGTTGCCCTGTCCCCAGTTGTAGGCGGCCAGGGCCAGGTGCCAGTCGCCGAAGCGGGCGTGCAGCTGCTGAAGGTAGTCGAGCGCGGCGCGGGTGGATGCCAGCACGTCGCGGCGGTCGTCGCGGAACACGTTCTGCTTGAGGTCGAACGACGCGCCGGTGGCGGGCATGAACTGCCACATGCCGGCCGCGCGGGCCGAGGACACCGCCTGCGGGTTGAAGGCGCTCTCGATGAAGGGCAGCAGCGCCAGCTCCATGGGCAGGTTGCGCCGCTCGATCTCTTCGACCACATGGAACAGGTAGCGGCTGGAGCGCTCGGTCATGCGCTGGATGTAGTCGGGCCGGTTGAGGTACCAGCGCTCGTGTTCACGCACCAGGTCGTTGTCCAGGTCGGGCATGGCAAGGCCCCGGCGGATGCGCTCCCACAGATCGACCGGTGCGGCCAGCGTGGCCACGCCGATGCCGGGTGTGCTGGCCGTGCCGATCTGGCTCAGGGGGCCGGAGGGCACCACGGGCGGTACGGGGGTGGCGGCGCGCGGACCGGTCGTGGAGGACGTCATCGGCGCGCTGCTGCCGTCGCCGGGGACCGAGGCGCAGCCCGTGATCAGCAGGGTCAGGAAGACCAGGGCGATGCCCAGGCCACGATGGAGCTGGCGTGCGGTCCGCATCAGAAGACGTTCTTCCACTCGCGCAGGGTGGCCAGCACCGACACGGCGTCCGTGCCGGTGTCGGGCGCATGGCGCCGGGCGGCAGCGGCCACGCCCGACACGCCGGTGCGCAGGAAGGGATTGATGCGTTGTTCCAGTTCGATGGAACTGGGCAAGGTGGGCCGGTTCTGGGCCCGCAGCTGCTCGCAGCGTGCCTGGTAGCCCAGAAGGTCGGCGTTGTCGGGTTCCACGGCCACGGCAAAACGCAGGTTGGACAGCGTGTATTCGTGGGTGCAGCACACCCGGGTGCTGCCGGGCAGTGCGGCCAGGGCCGAGAGCGATTCGTGCATCTGCGCCGGGGTGCCTTCGAACAGGCGGCCGCAGCCGCCGGAGAACAGCGTGTCGCCGCAGAACACCAGCGGGCCGCCGGGGGCCTCGGATGCGAAGAAGGCGATGTGGCCAGCGGTGTGGCCGGGCACGTCGATCACGTCGAAGCGGATGCCCAGGACCTCGACCGATTCGCCACCGGCCACGCGCTGCAGCGGCTCGGGCATGGTCTCGAATGCCGGGCCGATGACTCGGGCACCGGTGGCCTCGCGCAGCTCGGCCACGCCGCCGGTGTGGTCGGCATGGTGGTGGGTGATCAGGATGGTGTCGAGCTGGATGCGGTGCTGTGCCAGCCATTGCTGCACCCCGGCGGATTCGCCGGGGTCCACGACCAGAGCGCGCTGGCCGTCGTGCAGGATCCAGATGTAGTTGTCGGAGAAGGCGGGAAGGGGATGAAGCTGCATGCCGTGCGGGGCCTGGGGCCGTGTAGAGTGCGGGGCTGTCCGGGCGGACGCCATTCTGCAGTGTCGCAGAGGGCAACCGCCCTGGGTCCATCCCCCTGCGCCATGACCGAAAAAATTATAGGGTTGACCGAATGGTTCGCCACGCCTCCCGGCCAGTACCTGCTGGCCTGGGAGCAGGCGCAGTTCGACCTGGCGGTGGCCGACCTGTTCGGCTTCAATGCGCTGCAGCTGGGCCTGCCCGAGCTCGATGCGCTGCGCAGCAACCGCATGCCGCACCGCTGGCTGGCGCTGCCCGAGCCGCTGGAGCCCGCAGCAGCACAGGCGCGCGCGGCCGCCCTGATCACCGATGCCGCTGCGCTGCCGTTCCCGGCGGCCAGCCTGGACCTGCTGGTGCTGCCGCACACGCTGGAGCTCAGCGCCGATCCGCACCATGTGCTGCGCGAGGTGGAGCGTGTGCTGGTGCCCGAGGGCCGGGTGGTCATCAGCGGCTTCAATCCGGCGAGCTGGTGGGGCTTTCGCCAGGGGCGGGCCCGCTTGTGGGAGCGCACCGGCATGGACGACGGCAGCGGCCTGTACCTGCCCGATGCCGGAGAGTTCATCGGGCCCTGGCGGCTGCGCGACTGGCTGCGCCTGCTGAGCTTCGAGATCGAGTCCGATCGCTACGGCTGCTATCGGCCTGCAGTGCGCACCGAGAAATGGCTGCAGCGCATGGCCTGGATGGACCGCGCCGGTGCCCGCTGGTGGCCCGTGTTCGGTGCGGTGTACTTTGCGGTGGCGGTCAAGCGGGTGCGCGGCATGCGCGTGCTGGGCCCGGCCTGGAAGCCCCGGCGCGCGCGCGCGGCCGCACCGGTGCCGGTGACCAACCGGCATTGAGGCTTGTTTATCTTTCCTTCACATTCCTGGAGCATCCTCTCTTGAACCATGTGGTGATCTACACCGACGGTGCCTGCAAGGGCAACCCCGGCCCAGGCGGCTGGGGCGTCTATCTCCAGTCCGACGGACACGAAAAAGAACTGTGGGGCGGCGAACGCAGCACCACCAACAACCGCATGGAACTCACGGCGGTGATCGAGGCACTGGCGGCACTCAAGCGCCCGTGCCGCGTCTCGCTCTACCTCGACAGCGAATACGTGCGCAAAGGCATCACCGAGTGGATTCACGGTTGGAAGAAGAAGGGCTGGGTCACGGCCGCGAAGCAGCCGGTGAAGAACGCCGAGCTGTGGCAGCGCCTGGACCAGCTGGTGCACGCCGGCCCGCACCAGATCGAGTGGCACTGGGTCAAGGGCCATGCCGGCGATCCGGGCAACGAACGCGCCGATGCGCTGGCCAACCGGGGCGTGCCGGGCTGATTGCCCACGCTGCACGTCCCCGACCAGTCTGCTGGGTCGAGGGAACTTCGCGCCCGGCCATCCGCTCTGGACTGCTACATTGCCCGACGACCCCGCAGCGCGCGCTGCTGCCCCGGGTCCCCTTATCCCCCATTGACGGGACACCATGGCCAAAAAAATGATTCATGTGCTGGTCGCTGTGGCCGGCATCGGCGTGGCATCCGGCGCCGCCTGGTGGTGGCAGCACCGCGCACCGGCCACCAGCCCGGCCGCGTCTGCCCCGGGTGGAGCAGCAGCGCCCGGCGCCCGCGCGCCATCCGGTCCGCCCAGCGTGGAGGTGACCAGCGTGCGGCGTGCGCGCCTGCAGGACGATGCCCAGGCCGTGGGCACGCTGCGCTCGCGCCAGAGCGTGACCCTCAAGCCCGAGGTGGCAGGCCGGGTGCAGCGCATCGCGTTTGCCGATGGCGCACAGGTCAGACGCGGACAGCTGCTGGTGCAGCTGGACGACACGCTGCAGGCGGCCGAGCTGCTGCAGGCCCAGGCGCAGCTCTCCATTGCCCAGACCAACTTCAACCGCAACCAGGAACTGGTGGCCCAGAACTTCGTGGCCCAGCGCGTGCTGGACGAAAGCCGCGCTGCGCTGCAGGTGGCCCAGGCCCAGGTGACCCTGGCCCAGGCCCGTCAGCAGCGCATGCGCATAACCGCGCCCTTTGACGGCACCGTGGGCCTGCGCAGCATCAACCTGGGGCAGTACGTGCAGGAAGGTCAGGACCTGGTCAACCTGGAAGACACCTCGGTGCTCACCGTGGACTTCCGCCTGCCGGAGCGCTACCAGACCCGCATTGCGCCCGGTCTGGCGGTGCAGGTGCAGCTCGATGCGCTGCCGGGCCGCAGCTGGGAAGCCAAGGTGCTGGCGGTGGACCCGCTGCTCGATGCCAACGGCCGGTCCATCGCGGTGCGCGCCACCATGCCGTCCGATCCGCGCAAGGAACTGCGCCCCGGCATGTTCGCGCGGGTGCTGACCGTGTTCTCGGTCGATGACACTGCCATGGTGGTGCCCGAGGAAGCGCTGGTGCCCCAGGCCGGCCGGCAGTACGTGTATGTGCTGGACGAGCAGGGCGAAGGCGATGCGCGCAAGCGGACATCGCGCCGCGTGGAGGTGCAGACCGGTGTGCGCCGGGGTGCCGAGGTGCAGATCGTCCAGGGCCTGCAGGGCAACGAGACCGTGGTGGTGGCTGGCCAGCAGCGCCTGCAGCGCGACGGCACGGTGGTGAAGGTCGTCGACATGGCCAAGGCCGTGGCGAATGCGCCAGCCTCTTCGCCGGCGTCCGCACCCGCCCGCTGACGCCGAACCCGGAGCACACGCATGCAGCTGCCTGAAATATCCGTCCGCCGCCCGGTGTTCGCCACCGTGCTGTCCCTGCTGGTGCTGCTGGTGGGCATGGTGGCCTTCAAGGGGCTCACGGTCCGGGAGTACCCCAACATCGACGAGCCCACGGTCACCGTCACCACCACCTTCGGTGGCGCGTCCAGCGAGGTCATCGAAAGCCAGGTCACCAAGGTGCTGGAAGACTCGCTGGCCGGCATCGAGGGGGTGGACGTCATCACCTCCATCAGCCGCCAGGAGCAGAGCCAGATCACGGTGCGCTTCAAGCTCAGCCGCGATCCCGATTCCGCCGCCGCCGATGTGCGCGACAAGGTCAGCCGCGTGCGCCAGCGCCTGCCCGAGGAGGTGGACGAACCCGTCATTGCCAAGGTCGAGGCCGATGCCTCGCCGGTGATATGGCTGGCGCTCACCTCCGAATCGATGCCGGCGCTGGAACTCAGCGACCTGGCCAACCGCATCGCCAAGCCGCGTCTGCAGACGGCGCCCGGCGCGGCCGACGTGCGCATCTTCGGCGAGCGTCGCTATTCCATGCGGATCTGGCTCGACCCGGACCGCCTGGCCGCCTACAACCTGACGGTGCAGGACGCCGAGGACGCGCTGCGCCGCTCCAACCTGGAGGTGCCGGCCGGTCGCATCGAGAGCCAGCAGCGCGAATTCAACGTGACCGCCGCCACCGACCTGCAGACCCCCGAGCAGTTCGCCGGCATTCCGATCCGCACCGTCAATGGCCAGACCATCCGCATCGGCGACGTGGCCCGCGTGGAGCAGGCACCGCAGGACGAGCGCACCACGGTGCGCTACAACGGCCGCGAAGGCATCTCGCTGGGTGTGATCCGCCAGGCCACGGCCAACCCGCTGGACCTGTCGGCCGCCGTGCAGGCCATGCTGCCGCAGATCCGCGCCGACCTGCCCGACACGGTGACGGTGGAGGTCGCCAACGACAACTCCATCTTCATCGACCGCTCCATCAAGGCGGTCTACACCACCATCGCCGAGGCGGTGGTGCTGGTGGCCCTGGTCATCTTCGTGTTCCTGCGCACGCTGCGGGCCTCCATCATCCCGCTGGTGACCATTCCGGTCAGCCTGATCGGCACCTTCGCGCTCATGGCGCTGTTCGGCTTTTCCATCAACACCCTCACGCTGCTGGCGCTGGTGCTGGCCATCGGCCTGGTGGTGGACGATGCCATCGTGGTGCTGGAGAACATCTACCGCCACATCGAGGACGGCATGAAGCCCTTCGAGGCCGCCATCAAGGGCTCCAAGGAGATCGGCTTTGCGGTGGTGGCCATGACGCTCACCCTGGCCGCCGTGTATGCGCCGCTCATGTTCACGCCGGGCCGCACCGGCAAGCTGTTCGCCGAATTCGCGCTGGCCCTGGCCGGTGCGGTGATCGTGTCCGGCTTCGTGGCGCTCACGCTCTCGCCCATGCTGTGCTCCAAGCTGCTCAAGCACAACCCCAAGCCGGGTCGTTTCGACAGCTACATGGAGCGCCAGCTCAACCGCATGAGCGATGGGTATGAGCGTCTGCTGGGCGCCACCCTCAAGGTGCGCTGGCTGATGGTGGCCATCATGGTGGTGAGTGCGGCCGGCAGCTGGCTGCTGCTGCAGTCCACCCGGCAGGAACTCTCGCCCATGGAAGACCGGGGCGTGGTGCTGGCCTCCATCAACGGCCCCGACGGCGCCACGCTGGCCTACACCCAGAAGTACGCCCAGGCCATCGAGGGCATGGCCCAGAGCTACCCCGAGTTCGACCGCATCTTCACCATCGTGGGCAACCCGTCGGTGGCCCAGGGCAGCGTGATCATGCGTGGCGCCGCCTGGGAAGACCGCGACCGCACCACCATGGAGATCGCCCGTGATCTGGCGCCCAAGGTGGCGGCCCTGCCGGGCATCAGCGCCTTCCCGATCACGCCGCCCTCGCTGGGTCAGGGGTTCCGCGAGCGGCCGGTGAACTTCGTCATCGTCACCAACGATTCGTACCAGAACCTCTCGGGCGTGGTGCGGCAGTTCCAGGACCGGCTGGCCCAGAACCCGGGCTTCGTGCAGGTGGACACCGACCTGCGCCTGAACAAGCCGGAGATCCGGCTGGACGTGGACCGTGAGCGTGCGGCCGACATGGGCGTGAGCGTGGACGCGATTGCCCGCACCGTGGAGACCATGCTGGGCGGGCGCACCGTCACCCGATACAAGCGCGACGGCGAGCAGTACGACGTGGTGGTGCAGACCGTCTCGGCCAGCCGCACCACGCCCGAGGACATCGACCGCCTGTTCGTGCGCGGCCGGGGCGACGCCATGATTCCGCTGGCCTCGCTGGTCAAGACCTCCGAGGTGGTGGTGCCGCGCGAGCTCAACCACTTCGCGCAGCGGCGCAGCGCCACCATCACCTCCAACCTGTCGCCCGAGTATTCGCTGGGCGAGGCGCTGGCCTACCTGGACCAGATTTCCGCCGAGATCCTGCCGCCCGGCTACACCACCGACCTCAATGGCCAGAGCCGCGAGTTCCGCAGCGCCTCGGGATCACTGGCCCTGGTGTTCGTGCTCTCGCTGGTGTTCATCTACCTGGTGCTGGCGGCCCAGTTCGAGAGCTTCGTGGACCCCTTCATCATCATGCTCAGCGTGCCGCTGTCCATGCTGGGGGCGCTGCTGGCGCTCAAGCTGGCCGGGGGAACGCTCAACGTGTTCAGCCAGATCGGGCTCATCACGCTGGTGGGGCTGATCACCAAGCACGGCATCCTGATCGTGGAGTTTGCCAACCAGCTGCGCGAGCAAGGCGTGGAGCGCATCGAGGCGGTGCGCCGCGCCGCCGCCATGCGGCTGCGCCCCATCCTCATGACCACCGGCGCCATGGTGCTCGGCGCCATTCCGCTGGCCCTGGCCACCGGCGCCGGCGCCGAGAGCCGTCAGCAGATCGGCTGGGTGATCGTGGGCGGCATGTCGCTGGGCACGCTGCTTACCGTGTTCGTGGTGCCCACGATGTACACGCTGCTGTCGCGCGACAAGGCACACCAGCCGCAGCCGCCAGCGGCATCGGACGCCGGGTTCATTCCGGCCAAGTAAGGAAAGCGAAGAGACGGCGCCTTCAGATGGCGCCGTCGAACACCATCACCTCGACGGTGTCGCCCACGGCCACGTTGCCCTGGTCGTGCCGCAGCACGATCAGGCCGTTGCCCTGCACCATGGAGCTCAGCACGCCCGAGCCCTGGTTGCCGGTGGTGCGGGCCACCAGCGTGCCGTCGGCTTCGCGGGTGACGGTGCCGCGCTGGTATTCGGTGCGTCCCGGCTTCTTGCGCATGGCCTCGCCGCTGCGGGCCTGCAGCAGCACCGGCTGGCTGACGGCGGCTCCCATGAGCTGCTGCAGGGCAGGGCGGACAAAAGCCAGGAAGGTCACCATCACCGCCACCGGGTTCCCCGGCAGGCCGAACAGGACCGGCCGACGACCTTCCGCGATGCGGCCCACGGCCATGGGCCGGCCCGGCCGCATGGCGATGCGCCAGAAGGCCACGTCGCCCAGCTGCTTCATCAGCGCTTTGGTGTGGTCGGCCTCGCCCATGCTCACGCCGCCGCTGGTGATGATGGCGTCGGCCTGCTGTGCGGCCTGGCGGAAGGCGGCTTCCAGGCTGGCCGGGTCATCGCCCACCACGCCCATGTCGATCACCTCGATGCCCATGCGGCGCAGCAGGCCGTAGACGGTGTAGCGGTTGCTGTCGTACACCGCGCCTTCGCGCGGGGCTTCGCCCAGGCTCAGGATCTCGTCGCCGGTGGAGAAGTAGGCCACCTGGAGGCGGCGCATCACCGGCACCGTGGCCAGGCCCAGGCTGGCGATCAGGCCGAGTGCGGCCGGGCCCAGTGTCTGCCCCCGTCGCAGCGCCGGCTGGCCCTGCATCAGGTCCTCGCCCTTGAAGCGGCGGTTGTCGCCGGCCTTGAGGATGCCGGGCGGCAGGGTGATGTGCTCACCCTCGACCTTCACGAGCTCCAGCGGCACCACCGTGTCCAGGCCGGCCGGCATGATGGCACCGGTCATGATCTTCACGCACTGGCCCGGCCCCACGCTGCCGCTCCAGGCCTTGCCGGCGAACGCCGTGCCCACCACCTGCAGCGTCAGGGCCTGGTCACCGAGCTGGCTGCCGTCGAAGGCGAAGCCGTCCATGGCCGAGTTGTCGTGCGGCGGCACGCTGATGGGCGAGATGATGTCCTCGGCCAGCACCCGGCCCAGGGCGTCGAACACGCCCACGTTCTCGGTGCCGGTCACCGGCGTCACCAGCCGGGCCAGGAAGTCGTTGACCTGCGCTGCGCTCAGTGCATGCGGGTCGTAGCCCTGCAGCTCGGCGGCAATCTGTTCGATGGTCTTCATGGCTCAGGAGCGCTCCAGCGCGTGCAGCTCGGCCAGGGTGTTGGCATTGCGGAAGGCATCTCCGTCATCGCCGGGCAGGTTGAAGGGCACCTCCACCGTGCGGTGCTGGGCGGTCCAGGCGTCGATCTTGCGGCCTCCGCCCTGGGTGAAGGCGGTCAGGCTTTCCATCAGGTCGATGCGCATGAGGCAGAACACCGGCTGGGTGCGCAGCTGGCCGTCTTCGGGTGCAGAGGCCATGGCGATCTCGGTGGCCGGGTCGTCGAACGCCGCCGCCAGGCGGCGTGCCAGATCGAGCGGGAAGCGCGGCACGTCGCAGGGCACGGTCAGCAGGTAGGGCGTCTCGCAGCGCTCCAGCCCGGTCAGGAAGCCGCCCAGCGGGCCTGGAAAGTCGCTGATGCTGTCGGGCCACACAGGAACGCCGAAGGCCTCGTAGGCCGCCAGGTTGCGGTTGGCATTGATCATCTGGTCGCCGACCAGGCCGCCGTCCTGCATCTGCAGTCGCAGCAGCGCATGCAGCGCCAGCGGGGTGCCGTTGAAGTTCTGCAGGCCCTTGTCGGTGCCGCCCATGCGGGAGCCTTTGCCGCCGGCGAGCACGATGCCGGTGATCTGGTTCTGTTCAATCATGGATGTGGGTTTCAGCCGCCGATGTAGGACATCTCCACCCGCCGCTGGCCCTGGGTGGCATCGGGCGGCAGGGTGGCGCGGAGTTGGGAATAACGGTCGTCGCGGCCCTGCCAGATGGCGGCAATGGCGCTGGCCAGCTCTTCGTCGCTGGCACCACCGCGGATCAGCGGGCGCAGGTCGTGGCCCTTGGTGGCGAACAGGCACAGGTAGAGCTGGCCTTCGGTGGACAGGCGGGCGCGGTTGCAGTCGCCGCAGAAGGCCTGCGTCACGCTGCTGATCACGCCGATCTCGCCGGAGCCGTCGGCATAGCCCCAGCGCTCGGCGGTCTCGCCCGGGGCCGACGGATCGAGCTGCACCAGCGGCAGCTCGGCATGGATGCGTTGCACCACCTCGGCGCTGGGCAGCACCTCGTCCATGCGCCAGCCATTGGTGGCACCGACGTCCATGTACTCGATGAAGCGCAGCACGATGCCGCTGCCCTTGAAGTGCCGGGCCATCGGCAGGATCTGGTCGTCGTTGGTGCCGCGCTTGACCACCATGTTGACCTTGATCGGGCCCAGGCCGGCATCCCGCGCGGCTTCGATGCCCTCCAGCACGTCGGCCACCGGGAAGTCCACATCGTTCATGGCGCGGAACACGGCGTCGTCCAGCCCGTCCAGGCTGACGGTCACACGCTGCAGGCCGGCGTCCTTCAGGGCCTTGGCCTTGCGGGCCAGCAGCGAGCCGTTGGTGGTGAGGGTGATGTCCAGCGGCTGGCCTTCGGGCGTGCGCAGGGCCGCGAGCTGTCCGATCAGGATTTCCAGGTTCTTGCGCAGCAGCGGCTCGCCCCCGGTCAGGCGCAGCTTCTGCACGCCGTGCGCCACGAACTGGCGCGCCACCCGGGTGATTTCCTCGAAGGTCAGCAGGCTGCTGTGCGGCAGGTAGGCATAGTCCTTGTCGAAGATTTCCTTGGGCATGCAGTAGCTGCAGCGGAAATTGCACCGGTCGGTCACGCTGATGCGCAGGTCGCGCAGCGGGCGGCCGAGCTGGTCGCCCAGCAGGCCGGTGGCCGCGATCGGCCTCTCAGGGATGCGCACTGCGGTGTTGCGCAGTCGCTGGTCGATCAGGGGGATGACGCGTTCGGACATGGCCGCGATTATCCGGCATGCCCCCTGGGGCATGCCGGTGCATCGGGGCCGGCACCCCCGCCGGCAGCGGGGTCTCAGGTCGCCGGTGTGACGGCGGCGGTGCCCACCGGCGCCAGCAGCGCGGCATGGGCCTGCAGCCAGCGCTCGGACAGGTCGTTGTGGTGCTGGGCCGGGTGGAAGTCGGGCCGGAAGTAGGCCTTCCAGGCCGCGAAGCTCACCCGCAGCAGGCCGTCGCGCCCCAGCAGATGGCGCCAGCCGCTGCGCCAGGTGCTCCAGCGCCACAGGGTGCCGTCGCGCCGCAGGTTGGCAGCGGTCTGGCGCAGGGCATCGAACAGGAACAACACCGCCACCCGGCGCATCCAGGTCACCCGCCAGGCGTGGCTGCCGCCCAGGGCCTGGTAGAGGTCGAATGCGGTGCACTTGTGCTCCGACTCTTCGGCGCTGTGCCACAGCCACAGGGTCTGCAGCCGGGGCTCGGCCTCGGCCAGCACCTCGGGCCGGGCCAGCAGCCAGTCGGCGAAGAGGGCGGTGAAGTGTTCGTTGGCCGCCGTGATGGCCAGGGCATGGCGCGGATCGGCTTGCTCCAGCGGGGCCAGTCGGGCCTGGATGCGACCCTCCCAGCCATTGACCAGCCCGTGGCGCTCCAGGTGGGCATTGAACAGGGCGTGGATGCGCCGGTGCGTGGCCTCCTGCCCGACGAAGCCCTTGACCTCCGCCTCCCACCGCGCTTGCTCCCCGGGCGGCAGGGCCTTGAAGCCCCGGCGCACGCTGTCCAGAAAGAACTGCTCGCCCACCGGAAAGCTCATCGACAACGCGTTGAACCAGGCGGTGAGGAAGGCGTCGCCGCCGCACCAGTGGCGCGGCACCGGGGCTTCCAGGTCGATGAGCAGTCGGCGGACGGTGAGCTGGGTCATGGGTCGGATCAGGAAGGGTCAGGTCAGGGGCAGCAGCGGCACGATCAGCAGGGCCACGATGTTGATGATCTTGATCAGCGGGTTCACGGCCGGGCCGGCGGTGTCCTTGTAGGGATCGCCCACGGTGTCGCCGGTGACGGCGGCCTTGTGCGCCTCCGAGCCCTTGCCGCCGTGGTGGCCGTCCTCGATGTACTTCTTGGCATTGTCCCAGGCGCCGCCGCCGGTGCACATGGAAATCGCCACGAACAGGCCGGTCACGATGGTGCCCATGAGCAGGCCGCCCAGGGCCTTGGGGCCGAGGAACACGCCCACCAGGATCGGCACCACCACCGGCAGCAGACTGGGCACGATCATTTCCTTGATGGCCGCGCTGGTCAGCATGTCCACGGCGCGGCCGTACTCGGGCTTGGCCGTGCCTTCCATGATGCCGGGGATCTCCTTGAACTGGCGGCGCACCTCCACCACCACCGAGCCGGCCGCCCGGCCCACGGCCTCCATCGCCATGGCGCCGAACAGGTAGGGGATCATGCCGCCGATGAACAGGCCGATGATGACCATCGGGTCGGACAGGTCGAAGCTGACCTTGGCGCCGTAGGTCTCCAGCTTGTGGGTGTAGTCGGCAAACAGCACCAGCGAGGCCAGGCCGGCCGATCCGATGGCATAGCCCTTGGTGACGGCCTTGGTGGTGTTGCCCACCGCGTCCAGCGGGTCGGTGATGTCGCGCACGCTGCTGGGCAGCTCGGCCATCTCGGCAATGCCGCCGGCGTTGTCGGTGATGGGGCCGTAGGCGTCCAGTGCCACCACGATGCCCGCCATGCTCAGCATGGACGTGGCCGCCACGGCAATGCCGTACAGGCCGGCCAGCGAGTACGAGGCCACGATGGCGGCACAAACGAACAGCACCGGCCATGCAGTGGAGCGCATGGACACGCCCAGGCCGGCAATGATGTTGGTGCCGTGGCCGGTGGTGGACGCCTGGGCAATGTGCCTGACCGGGCTGTATTGGGTGCCGGTGTAGAACTCGGTGATCCAGACCAGGGCGGCGGTCAGCACCAGGCCCACGGCGCAGGCGCCAAACAGCCGGATCTGGCTGCCGGCAGCGCCCAGAGCGTTGTCCGGGATGATCCATGCCGTGACGAACCAGAACGCGATCAGCGAGAGCACGCCCGCGATCGCCAGGCCCTTGTAGAGCGCCGGCATCACGTTCTTCATGCCCGGACTGGCCTTGACGAAGAAGCAGCCGATGATGGAGGCGATGATGGACACGCCGCCCAGCACCAGCGGGTAGAGCACCGCCTGCATGGGGGCGGCTGCCACCATCAGCGCGCCCAGCACCATGGTGGCGATCAGCGTGACGGCGTAGGTCTCGAACAGGTCGGCGGCCATGCCGGCACAGTCGCCAACGTTGTCACCCACGTTGTCGGCGATCACCGCCGGGTTGCGCGGGTCGTCTTCCGGAATGCCGGCCTCCACCTTGCCCACCAGGTCGGCGCCCACGTCGGCGCCCTTGGTGAAGATGCCGCCGCCCAGGCGCGCAAAGATCGAGATCAGCGATGAACCGAAGGCAAAGCCGATCAGCGGGTTGAGCATCTTCGCCAGGTTGGAGGTGGCATTGAGGTTGCCGTTGCCCACCAGGAACCAGAAGAAGCCGGCCACCCCCAGCAGGCCCAGGCCCACCACCAGCATGCCGGTGATGGCGCCACCCCGGAAGGCCACATCCAGCGCCGGGCCGATGCCGCGCGTGGCGGCCTGCGCGGTGCGCACATTGGCCCGTACCGAGATGTTCATGCCGATGAAACCGCAGGCCCCCGACAGCACGGCACCCAGCACGAAGCCCACGGCCGTGGGGCCATCGAGGAACACACCGATGAGGATGGCCAGCACCACGCCCACCAGGCCGATGGTCTTGTACTGACGGGCGAGGTAGGCGGCCGCTCCGGTCTGGATGGCCCCCGCGATTTCCTGCATGCGGGCATTGCCCGCGTCCTGCGAGAGGATCCAGCTGCGCGACCAGAACCCGTAGACCACGGCAACCAGGCCACACACCAGCGCAAACACCAGCGCACTTTGTCCAACCATGAAGTTTCTCCTGCTCTGTTTTGTACGACTTGGAGGGGGCAACGCTTGAGGGTCTGCCCCCGCTGCGTTGCTTCCTCGCTCGGTACCTTCGCTGCGGTGCAGCAGGGCAGGGCGATTGGCCAACGCCTGCAATTTAGCGGCATTGCGGCCGGTTGCCACCGGGGACGTCAGGTCCGGATCAGTAAAATCAGGGTAAATCCCGACCGTTCTTTTCAAACCATCACTGACTCACCATGTCTCTCGACAACGTCACCCCTGGCAGCAAAGTCCCCGAAGCCTTCAACGTGATCATCGAAATCCCGATGAACGCCGATCCGATCAAGTACGAGGTGGACAAGGAGACCGGCGCCATCTTCGTGGACCGCTTCATGAGCACCGCGATGCACTACCCCACCAACTATGGCTACGTGCCCCGCACCATCGCCGGCGACGGCGACCCGGTGGACGTGCTGGTCATCACCCCGGTGCCGCTGATCCCTGGCGTGGTCGTGCCCTGCCGCGCCATCGGCATCCTGAAGATGCAGGACGAGGCCGGCGAAGACGGCAAGGTGCTGGCCGTGCCGGTGGACAAGATCCTGTCCATCTACACCCAGTGGCAGAAGCCCGAAGACCTCAACCCGATGCGCCTGAAGACCATCCAGCACTTCTTCGAGCACTACAAGGACCTGGAGCCGGGCAAGTGGGTCAAGGTGCTGGGCTGGGAAGGCAAGGACGCCGCCCACAAGGAAATCCTGGACGGCATTGCGAACTACGAGAAGGCCAACCAGGCCTGATTCCTGCCGGATCGCACAGCGGGGGCCTCGGCCCCCGTTTTTCATGGGGCGTCGCGGCGCAGCGGGCTGCGGGCCTGCAGGTGATCCAGGTACTGGTCGATGCCCTGGCCTTCGCGGTCGAGGAAGCGGTCCACCGCATCGGCAAACGCCGGGTGGGCCAGCCAGTGGGCGCTGGTGGTGCGCACTGGCAGCAGGGCGCGGGCCATCTTGTGCTCGCCCTGGGCACCGCCCTCGAAGCGGCGGAAGCCCTGGGCCATGCACCAGGCCAGCGGCTGGTAGTAGCAGGCCTCGAAATGCAGGCAGTCCACCCGCTCCAGCGCCCCCCAGTAGCGGCCGTAGGCCACGCCCTGCGCCCGGTCGATGCCGATCAGGCTGCTGGCGATCGGATGGCCGTCGCGCTCGGCGATGAACAGCAGCCAGCTGGCCGCCATGTCGCGCTGCATGCGGTCGAAGAAGCCGGGTTGCAGGTAGGGCGCGTTGCCGTGCTCGTAGTAGGTCTGCTGGTAGCAGCGGTGAAAGAAGTCCCAGTCGGCGGCAGTGATGGCATCGCCCTCGGCATGGCGGAAGGTGACGCCGGCCTCCTGCACCTTGCGCCGTTCCTGGCGGATCTTCTTGCGCTTTTCCTGCTGCAGCGAGGCCAGGAACTGGTCGAAATCGGCCCAGGGCTGGCCGTCAGGCCCCTGGTTTTGCCAGTGGAACTGCACCGTGTGGCGCAGCATCAGGCCGGCGTCTTCGCAGGCAGCCACGTCCTGCGGCGTGAGGAACAGCAGGTGCAGCGAGGACAGCCGCCAGTCACGCACCTGGGCCACCAGCGCGCGCACCAGGGCGGCCCGCGCCTCGCCATCCCGGGCCAGCAGGCGCGGGCCGGGCACCGGTGTGAACGGCACGGCCACCAGCCCTTTGGGGTAGTAGCGGATCCCGTGCTGTTCATGGGCCTGCGCCCAGGACCAGTCGAACACGTATTCGCCGTAGGAGTGCCGCTTGAGGTAGAGCGGGCAGGCCGCCACCAGCTCATCGCCCTGCCACAGGCTCAGGTACTGCGGGGTCCAGCCGGTTTCTTCGACCGCACTGCCGCTGGCGTGCAGGGCGTCCAGATAGGCCGCCCTGAGGAAGGGCGATGGCTCGGGCTGCCGGGCCAGAAGATCGTCCCAGCGGGACATGCCGATGTCGGCCAGGGTCTGCGATACCCGGGTGACATAATCGTTTTCAGCCACGCGACTGCCCCCAACGACCACCTGTTTTCACCATCTGCTCCATGACGTTTTCCGTATCCGTGGCCCAGCTCAATTTCGTGGTGGGCGACATGGCCGGCAATGCCCGGCGCATCATCGACGCGGCGGTGCAGGCCCATGCGCGCGGGGTGCAACTGCTGCTCACGCCAGAGCTCGCCCTGTGCGGCTATGCGGCCGAGGATCTCTTCCTGCGACCCGCCTTCATCGATGCCTGCGATCATGCCCTGAACGAGATCGTGCGCGGCACCGCCCACCTCAAAGGCCTGCACCTGGTGGTGGGACATCCGGCCCGTCAGACCGACGTGGCCCTGCGCGGGCGCAGCGTGGCCGTGGCCGGCCTGTACAACGCCGCCAGCGTCATCACCGAAGGCCGGTTGGTGGCCCGCCATGCCAAGCGCGAGCTGCCCAACTACCAGGTGTTCGACGAGCGCCGCTACTTTGTGCCCGGCCACGAGGCCTGTGTCTTCGCGGTACCCGACGCCACTGGCCGCGCGGTCAAGGTGGGTCTGCTGATCTGCGAGGACGCCTGGTTCGAAGCCCCCGCTGCCGACTGCAAGGCGGACGGCGCCGAGGTGCTGGCCGTCATCAACGCGTCGCCCTTCCATGCCGGCAAGGGCGGCGAGCGGGAAGACACCATGCGACAGCGCGCTGCGTCCACCGGCCTGCCGCTGATCTATGCCCATCTGGTGGGTGGGCAGGACGAGATCGTGTTCGAAGGCCGCAGCTTCGTGCTGGACGCCGCCGGGGCGCTGGCAGGCCGGGCGGTGAGCTTCGAGGAGGCTGCCTTCGACATCCGCCTGGACCGATCGGATGCAGGCTGGCGGATCACCGCCGACACCGACCGCGCCCACAGCGCCGAGGCCGACCTGTGGCACGCCCTTGTGCTGGGTGTGCGCGACTACATCGGCAAGAACGGATTTCCCGGTGCCTTGCTGGGCTTGTCCGGCGGCATCGACTCCGCCCTGGTGCTGGCCATTGCGGTGGATGCGCTGGGCGCCGAGCGGGTGAGGGCGGTCATGATGCCCTCGCCCTACACCGCCGACATCTCCTGGATCGACGCGCGGGACATGGCGGCCCGCCTGGGTGTGCGCTACGACGAGATCGCCATCGCGCCCGAGTTCGAGGCCTTCAAGGCCTCGCTGGCACCGCTGTTCGAAGGCCGCCCTGAGGACACCACCGAGGAGAACCTGCAGGCCCGCATCCGGGGCACGCTGCTCATGGCGCTGTCCAACAAGTTCGGCAGCATCGTGCTGACCACCGGCAACAAGAGCGAGATGGCCACCGGCTACTGCACCCTCTACGGCGACATGGCCGGCGGCTTTGCCGTCATCAAGGACGTGGCCAAGACGGCGGTGTTCCGCCTGGCCCGCTGGCGCAATGCCCACGATCCGTACGGCACCGGCGCCAACCCCATACCCGAGCGCATCATCACCCGCCCGCCGAGTGCCGAGCTGCGGCCCGACCAGGTGGACCAGGACAGCCTGCCGCCCTACGAGGTGCTCGACGCCATCATCGAGCGCTACATGGAGAACGACCGCAGCCCCGACAGCATCGTGGCCGAGGGCTTTGCCCAGGCCGATGTGGACAAGGTGGTGCGGCTCATCCGCATCAACGAATACAAGCGCCGCCAGGCGCCGGTGGGCATCCGCGTGACCCACCGCAGCTTCGGCAAGGACTGGCGCTACCCCATCACCAGCCGCTGGCGCGCCTGACGGCCCGTGGTGCCGCTGCCCGACCGGACTGCTGCACCGATGGGTGCGTGATACATTTTTGACACTTTCCCCGCGACCGAACTGGAGCCCCCGAATGAAGCAGATCACCGCCGTCATCAAACCCTTCAAGCTCGAGGAAGTGCGCGAAGCACTGGCCGAACAGGGTGTGACCGGCCTGACGGTGACCGAGGTCAAGGGTTTCGGCCGTCAGAAGGGCCACACCGAGCTCTACCGTGGTGCCGAGTACGTGGTCGACTTCCTGCCCAAGGTGAAGGTGGAGGTGGTGGTCAACGACGGCGATGTGGACCGCTGTGTGGACGCTGTCATCCGCGCTGCCCGCACCGGCAAGATCGGCGACGGCAAGATCTTCGTCACCTCGGTCGAGCGCGTGGTGCGCATCCGCACCGGCGAACAGGACGAATCCGCGGTCTGACGCGGCTCAGATCAGCTCGGTGCGAAAACGCGGCGTCAGGCCGCTGTCCTGCACCAGTGCCGGCAGCAACCGGCCGGCGTCGGCGTCCACCCGCAGCAGCGCCATCTGTTCGGTGCTCATGAAACCGGCCCGAACCCCCTGCTGCAGGAAGGTGGTCAAGGCGTCGTAGTAGCCGGCGGTGTTGAGCAGCCCGATGGGTTTGTCGTGGTAGCCCAGCTGCCGCCAGGCCCATACCTCGAACAGTTCTTCAAAGGTGCCGATGCCGCCCGGCAGTGCCACGAATGCGTCAGCGTTCTCGGCCATGAGCCGTTTGCGTTCGTGCATGGTGTCCACCACCACCAGCTCGGTGCAGGCGGTGTGCGCCCATTCGCGCTCCACCAGCGCGTGGGGAATGATGCCCAGCACCTGACCGCCAGCGGCCAGGGTGGCATCGGCCACGATGCCCATCAGCCCGTTGCGCCCGCCCCCGTACACCAGGCGCCCGCCATGCCGGCCGATCCAGGCCCCGGTGTCGGCAGCGACCTGTGCAAACGCCGGATCAGCGCCCGGCCGGGACCCGCAGTACACGCAGAGCGAGAAGGCCGGTGCGCTCATGTGCTGCCCCAGCGGGCCCAGATGGCCGCACCCCAGATGCCGATGGCCAGCAACAGGCTGAGCAGCACGGCGGCGCTGCCCATGTCCTTCGCTCTTTTGGACAGGTGATGCCATTCCGGCCCGATGCGGTCGATGGCCGTCTCGATCCCGGTGTTGAGCAGCTCGACCATCATCACCAGCAGTACCGAGCCCGCCAGCAGGGCGGTCTCCACCCAGGTCTGTCCGAGCCAGAAGGCGGCCGGCACCAGGAGGATCGCAGCGACGGTTTCCTGGCGGAACGCGGTCTCGCCCCAGCCGGAACGCAGGCCGGCCAGGGAATATCCGAAGGCATGCCACATGCGCGACGCACCCGTGCGCAGCTTCTGCGCATTGACGGCTTCCCGATCCGGTTGCGGGTCCATGGTCTCAGCTCCACCAGCGACGCGGCTTGTTCGGGTCTTCCACCGGCTTGAAGTGGACCAGGCGGGTACCCGCCAGCGCGTCGTGCAGGAACTGACGCTGGGGATGAAAGCGCGACAGCAGTGCCCAGATCACGACCCAGCCCACGAACACCACCGACAGCTGCGGCCCTGGGAGCTGCATGTAGCCGCCCATCGCCAGCGGCGGCAGCAGCCACACCCACGACAGCACGTAGCGCCACAGCGCGCGGCCCTGGCTCAGGGGGTTGCCGTGTCGATCGACCACGCGGATGTGCCAGGTCTTCATGGCCAGCGTCTGGCCTTTGGCCCAGAACCAGCCGAAGTAGATGCCGAATGCCACGAACACCAGGCCTTGCTGCAGGTAGCGGTTGTCCAGCGCGTTGCCCGAATCGACGAACGATGACAGCACGTAGCTGGTGGTGAACAGCACCCCGACCAGGAAAACCACGCCGAACAGCAGGGTGCCTTCGTACAGCCAGCAGGCCATGCGCCGGCGCAAGGATGGTGCCTGCAGATGGCTGCCGGTCGGCAGGGGTGCGGTCAGATCGGGAGTGGGTGTTTCGGTGGAGGCCGACATGGGAGATCCGGGTGCGCCAGGGCGGTGTTTCAGGGCGGAACGACAGGCCGGAATTGTCGCATCCGGCATGAAAACGCCCCGGAACCGGGGTGTTGTGCACCTGCGGGGGGCAAAACCGGTCGTGTTGCGGTGCGATAATGCGCGTTGCAATTCAAAACAAGGCAAACGGATCCGGGTCCGGCGGGGTATGTGTCCGCTCATGGCCATGGGTCTCAAGTCCCGATGCCGCCCCACAAGGGTGGGTGGAGGGGCACCCAAGGTTTTTCGTCAGAGAAATTCTCGAAAGGTTGATCATGGAAATCTCCAAGGCCGAACTCGCTTCGGCGGCCGCCGCTTCCGGCGCAGCGACCCCCGAACTCCGCGGTGCAGAAATCCTCGTCAAGGCCCTCCAGGCCGAGAACGTGAAGTACGTTTGGGGCTATCCCGGCGGCGCGGTGCTGCACATCTACGACGCGTTCTACAAGCAGGACACCATCCAGCACGTGCTGGTGCGGCACGAACAGGCCGCCGTGCACGCCGCTGACGGCTATGCCCGCGCCACCGGTGACGTGGGCGTGGCCCTGGTCACATCCGGCCCCGGTGTGACCAATGCCATCACCGGCATCGCCACTGCCTATATGGACAGCATCCCGATGGTGATCATCACCGGGCAGGTGCCCACGGCCGCCATCGGCCTGGACGCCTTCCAGGAGTGCGACACCGTCGGCATCACCCGGCCCATCGTCAAGCACAACTTCCTGGTCAAGGACGTGCGCCAGATGGCCGACGTGATGAAGAAGGCCTTCCACATCGCCCGCAGCGGCCGCCCCGGCCCGGTGGTGGTGGACATCCCCAAGGACGTGTCCTTCAACAAGACCCCCTACGCCGGCTACCCCGAGACGGTGGAGATGCGCTCCTACAACCCGGTGCGCAAGGGCCATGGCGGCCAGATCCGCAAGGCCCTGCAGCTGCTGCTCAATGCCAAGCGCCCCTACATCTACACCGGCGGCGGCGTGCTGCTGGGCGATGCGACCGGCGAGCTGCGCACCCTGGTTGACCTGCTGAACTACCCGGTCACCAACACCCTGATGGGTCTGGGCGCCTTCCCGGCCACCGACCGCCGCTTCCTGGGCATGCTGGGCATGCATGGCACCATCGAGGCCAACAACGCCATGCAGAACTGCGACGTGCTGCTGGCCGTGGGTGCCCGCTTTGACGATCGCGTGATCGGCAACCCCAAGCATTTCGCGCAGAACGAACGCAAGATCATCCACATCGACATCGACCCTTCCAGCATCTCCAAGCGCGTGAAGGTGGATGTGCCGATCGTGGGCGATGTGAAGGACGTGCTCACCGAGCTGATCCACATGATCCGCGAGACCACCACCCGGGCCGACGAGAAGGCCATGGCCGACTGGTGGAAGACCATCGAAGGCTGGCGTTCGCGCGACTGCCTGAAGTACGACCGCAACAACAAGGACGTCATCAAGCCGCAGTACGTGGTCGAGACCCTGTGGAACCTGACCAAGGACGTCGACACCTACGTCACGTCCGACGTCGGCCAGCACCAGATGTGGGCCGCCCAGTTCTACAAGTTCAACGAGCCGCGCCGCTGGATCAACTCCGGCGGTCTGGGCACCATGGGCGTGGGCATTCCGTACGCGATGGGCATCAAGCTGGCCAAGCCGGACAGCGAGGTGTACTGCATCACCGGTGAAGGCTCGGTGCAGATGTGCATCCAGGAACTCTCCACCTGCCTGCAGTACAACACGCCCATCAAGGTCATCTCGCTGAACAACCGCTACCTGGGCATGGTGCGCCAGTGGCAGGAGATCGAGTACTCCGGCCGCTACAGCCACAGCTACATGGATGCGCTGCCGAACTTCGTGAAGCTGGCCGAGGCCTACGGCCATGTGGGCATGCTGATCGAGCGTCCCCAGGATGTGGAGCCCGCCCTGCGCGAGGCCCGCAAGCTCAAGGACCGCACCGTGTTCATGGACTTCCGCACCGATCCGTCGGAAAACGTGTTCCCGATGGTGCAGGCCGGCAAGGGCATCACCGAGATGCTGCTGGGTTCGGAAGACCTGTAATCACCGCGGGCCGGCGCACGCCGGCCCGTTCCCCTCAGTCGAATCTATTGCCCGCCAAGCCCGCGCATTACCGTGCGCGGGGGAGGGCGGCGAAAAGAGGAAACGTCACATGAAGCACATCATTGCCGTGCTGCTCGAGAACGAGCCCGGCGCACTCTCCCGCGTGGTCGGCCTGTTCTCGGCCCGTGGCTACAACATCGAGTCGCTGACGGTGGCCCCCACCGAAGACCCCAGCCTCTCGCGCATGACCATCCAGACCACCGGGTCGGACGATGTCATCGAACAGATCACCAAGCACCTCAACCGCCTCATCGAGGTGGTCAAGGTGGTCGATCTCACCGAAGGTGCCTACACCGAGCGAGAGCTCATGATGGTGAAGGTCCGCGCGGTGGGCAAGGAACGCGAGGAGATGAAGCGCATGGCCGACATCTTCCGCGGCCGCATCATCGACGTGACCGAGAAGAGCTACACCATCGAACTCACCGGCGACCAGAGCAAGAACGACGCCTTCCTGGAAGCCATCGACCGAACCGCCATCCTCGAGACGGTCCGCACCGGTGCCAGCGGCATCGGACGCGGTGAGAGAATCCTGCGCGTTTAATTTCATTCCAACGGAGCAACCATGAAAGTTTTCTACGACAAGGACTGTGACCTGAGCCTGATCAAGGGCAAGACGGTGGCCATCATCGGCTACGGCAGCCAGGGCCATGCACACGCGCAGAACCTCAACGACAGCGGCGTGAAGGTGGTGGTGGGCCTGCGCAAGGGCGGCGCCTCCTGGGACAAGGTCGGCAAGGCCGGCCTGACCGTGATGGAAGTGAACGACGCAGTCAAGGCCGCCGATGTGGTCATGATCCTGCTGCCCGACGAGCAGATCGCCGAGGTCTACCGCAACAATGTCGAGCCGAACATCAAGCAGGGCGCCTCGCTGGCCTTTGCCCACGGCTTCAACGTGCACTACAACCAGGTCGTGCCTCGCGCCGATCTGGACGTGTGGATGGTGGCGCCCAAGGCCCCCGGCCACACCGTGCGCAACACCTACACCCAGGGCGGCGGCGTGCCCCACCTGGTGGCCGTTCACCAGGACAAGTCCGGCAAGGCCCGTGACCTGGCCCTGAGCTACGCCATGGCCAACGGTGGCGGCAAGGCCGGCATCATCGAGACCAATTTCAAGGAAGAGACCGAGACCGACCTGTTCGGCGAGCAGGCCGTGCTGTGCGGCGGCGCCGTCGAGCTGATCAAGATGGGTTACGAGACCCTGGTCGAGGCCGGCTACGCCCCGGAGATGGCCTACTTCGAGTGCCTGCACGAGCTCAAGCTGATCGTCGACCTGATCTACGAAGGCGGCATCGCCAACATGAACTACTCGATCTCCAACAACGCGGAGTTCGGCGAGTACGTGACCGGCCCTGAAGTCATCAACGAAGAGTCGCGCAAGGCCATGCGCAACGCGCTCAAGCGCATCCAGAACGGCGACTACGCCAAGATGTTCATTCTGGAAGGCCGCACCGGCTACCCCAGCATGACCGCCCGCCGCCGCAACACCGCCGATCACCAGATCGAGGTGGTGGGTGCCCAGCTGCGCGCCATGATGCCCTGGATCGCCAAGAACAAGCTGGTCGATCAGACCCGCAACTGATCGGGCATCCGCCCATCCTGCGCAAAGGGCCACTTCGGTGGCCCTTTGTCATTTCTGCGGCCCCTGCTGCCGTACACTGCGCCTTCCGCGGCTGTCTGCCGCGCCCCATCCCCACCATGCACGACGGAAACGACACCCAGATCCCGACCCCGGTCGACGCGCCCAAGCGGGCCAAGGGCATCTACATGCTGCCCAACATGATCACCCTGGCCGCATTGTTCGGTGGCTTCTACGCCATCGTCATGGCCATGAACGACCGCTTCGATCTGGCCACCGTCGGCATCTTCGTGGCCATGGTGCTCGACAGCCTGGATGGTCGCGTGGCCCGCCTGACCAACACCCAGAGCGCCTTCGGCGAGCAGATGGATTCGCTTTCCGACATGGTGTCCTTCGGTGCGGCGCCGGCGCTCATCGCCTATGAATGGGTCCTGCGGGACATCGGCCGCTGGGGCTGGATCGCCGCGTTCGTCTATTGCGCCTGCGCGGCCCTGCGGCTGGCCCGTTTCAACGTGAACACGGGCGTTGTGGACAAGCGCTACTTCCAGGGCCTGCCGTCACCGGCAGCGGCTGCACTGGTGGCCGGGTTCATCTGGCTCATGACCGAAACCGAAGTGCCTGCGCAGGACGTGACCTGGTTCATGTTCGCCATCACGCTCTACACCGGCCTGACCATGGTCACCAACGTGCCGTTCTACAGCTTCAAGGACCTGAGCCTCAAGCGCAGCGTGCCGTTTGCGGCCATCGTGCTGGTGGCCCTGGGTATCGCCGTCATCAACATCCACCCGCCCACCGTGCTGTTTGGCCTGTTCGTGCTGTACGGTCTTTCGGGCTACGTGATCTACGTCTGGCGCAAATCCAAAGGTCGGCCCACCAGCGTCATCAGCACGTCCACCGACGAACCGGACGAGCGCGGCCTCCACGACTGACGCCCGATGGGTCCGATTGCAAACCCCTATCGGTTTCCGATTTTCTTTGTGATACATTGACCGACATGTTCCAAGCCGCCCTGCTGCTACCCCTGTTTGTCCACCACGGGCACGTCCGGTAGCGCGCGAGCGAACACATCCAACGGCCCGTATGCACCCGCAGCGGGCCGTTTGTTTTGGAACTGCGGGTTTTCGAGATCCAGGCCTTTGTGCCCCACCGGAGCAATGCGATGACTGACAAGCTGATCATTTTCGACACCACCTTGCGCGACGGCGAACAGTCGCCCGGCGCCTCCATGACCCGCGACGAAAAGCTGCGGATCGCGCGCCAGCTGGAGCGGCTGAAGGTGGATGTGATCGAAGCCGGTTTCGCTGCAAGCTCCAACGGCGACTTCGAGTCGGTCAAGGCCATTGCCGATGTCATAAAGGATTCCACCGTCTGTTCGCTGGCCCGCGCCAACGACCGCGACATCTCGCGTGCCGCCGAGGCGCTCAAGGGCGCTAACCGCGCGCGCATCCACACCTTCATCGCCACCAGTGCGCTGCACATGGAGAAGAAGCTGCGCATGAGCCCGGAGCAGGTGCTGGAGCAGGCGAAGCAGTCGGTGCGGTTCGCCCGCAACCTGTGCGAGGACATCGAGTTCAGCGCCGAGGACGGCTACCGCTCCGAGATGGACTTCCTGGCCCGCGTGGTGGAAGCCGTCATCGCCGAAGGTGCCACCACCATCAACATCCCGGACACGGTGGGCTACGCCATCCCCGAGCTCTACGGCAACTTCATCCGCACCCTGCGCGAGAAGGTGCCCAACGCCGACAAGGCCGTCTGGTCGGTGCATTGCCACAACGATCTGGGCATGGCGGTGGCCAACTCGCTGGCCGGTGTGAAGATCGGCGGCGCCCGTCAGGTGGAATGCACCATCAACGGCCTGGGCGAGCGGGCAGGCAACTGCTCGCTGGAAGAGGTGGTGATGGCGGTGCGCACCCGCCGGGATCACTTCGGTCTGGACGTGGGCATCGACACCAGCCAGATCGTGCCGGCCAGCCGCATGGTCAGCCAGACCACCGGCTTCGTGGTGCAGCCCAACAAGGCGGTGGTGGGGGCCAATGCCTTTGCTCACGCCAGCGGCATCCACCAGGATGGCGTGCTCAAGGCCCGGGACACCTACGAGATCATGCGCGCCGAGGACGTGGGCTGGAGCGCCAACAAGATCGTGCTGGGCAAGCTCAGCGGCCGCAATGCCTTCAAGCAACGCCTGCAGGAACTGGGCATCGAGCTCGACTCGGAGACCGAAATCAATGCCGCCTTCGCCAAGTTCAAGGAGCTGGCCGATCGCAAGGCCGAGATCTTCGACGAGGACATCCTGGCCCTGGTGAGCGACGACAGCGTCACCACCGAGAAGGAGCAATACAGCCTGGTGTCGCTGGCCCAGCGCAGCGAGACCGGTGAGCGTCCGCATGCCAATGTGGTGTTCACCGTGGACGGTCGCGAGGTCCAGAGCGATTCGGACGGCAACGGTCCGGTGGATGCCTCGCTCAAGGCTATCGAGAAGAACGTCAAGAGCGGCGCCGAGATGGTTCTGTACTCGGTCAACGCCATCACCAGCGGCTCCACCGAGAGCCAGGGCGAGGTCACGGTGCGTCTGCAGCACGGTGGCCGCGTGGTCAACGGTGTGGGGTCCGACCCCGACATCGTGGTCGCATCGGCCAAGGCCTACCTGAGCGCGCTCAACAAGCTCCACAGCAAGGCCGACCGGGTGGCGGCCCAAGGCTGAAAGTTGAGTCAAATCAACCACTTGAGCGGAAAATCACCACCATTCATCGAATAGACACCAAAAGTAGCATC
Organism: Allobosea thiooxidans; assembly: GCA_943370825.1. Classification (GTDB taxonomy): domain Bacteria; phylum Pseudomonadota; class Gammaproteobacteria; order Burkholderiales; family Burkholderiaceae_C; genus Hydrogenophaga. Next base: position 72,440 of record CALRSR020000002.1, read on the forward strand.
TGTTCCATCGATCGGTGAAGACTACCGCTCAAGTTTTTGATATTGCTAGTTTTTTTGCCTGTCTCTACAATGCCGCTCAACAGCAGCATTGAGGCAGGAGAGTCGGCATGAAGATCGCGGTCAGCAGTTGGCGTCGTGCCGTCTCCCTCATGGGGCTGTCGCTGGCCCTGCTGGCCTCTGTCGGTCTCACCGGCGTGAATGCTGCGCAAGCCGCCGAGGGCAAGACTGCGTCGGCCAAGAAAGCGGCATCTTCCAAGAAAAAGCCATCGGCGCTGGCCGCCAACCGCAAGGTGGCTGCCAAAAAACCGGCCTCAGTGCAGAAAGCCGGCAAGACGGCCAGCAAGAAGTCCGGCCGCAATGCCAAGGCGGTCGCTGCAGCGCCCCGCAAGAACGCCTCGTCCGTCAAGGCCCAGGCCTCCAGCCGTCGTGTGAAGGCAGAGATCCGCGCAGCGGCACCCGCTGTGGACATGACGCCGGTGCGCATGACCGCCCCGGCACGCCTGTCGGTGGGCGAGCAACTGGGCCTGCGCGCCAAGGATGACCCGCTCGATCTGAATTCGAGCGTGGCACTGGTGGTCGACCAGGAAACCAACGAGGTCCTGTTCAGCAAGAACGATCACGCAGTCCTGCCCATCGCCTCGCTGACCAAGCTGATGACCGGCCTGATCGTGGCCGATGCCCATCTCGACATGAACGAGATGATCACCATCACCCAGGACGACGTGGACACCTACAAGGGCAGCCGCTCGCGGCTGGCGGTGGGTACCCGGCTCACGCGTGGCGAGCTGATGCATCTCTCGCTCATGTCCAGCGAGAACCGCGCCGCCCACGCGCTGGGCCGCACCTACCCGGGCGGCATGACCGAATTCGTGCGTCTCATGAACCAGAAGGCCCGCGAGCTGGGCATGAGCGACACCCGCTATGTGGAGCCCACCGGCCTGTCGAGCGACAACCGCTCCAGCGCCCGTGACCTGGCCACGCTGGTGTCGGTCGCTTACGAGCGACCCATCCTGCGCGATCTCTCCACGTCGCCGGGGTATGAGGTCGATGTGGGTCGTCGCACGCTGCAGTTCAACAATTCCAACCGGCTGGTCAAGAACCCCGAGTGGGACATTGGTCTGCAGAAGACGGGTTACATCTCGGAAGCTGGGCGCTGCCTGGTCATGCAGGCCCAGGTGGCAGGCCGCAAGCTGATCATGGTCTTCCTGGATGCCACCGGAAAGCTGAGCCGCCTGCAGGACGCCGAGCGCGTTCGCAAGTGGGTGGAGCACAAGACCGAGACCCCGCCGATGGCCGCCCGCCCGCAGGGCTGATCAGCGGGCCTTGAGCTGGTCGGGATGGGGGCAGCCCAGAGCCCCTGAGATCTCGGCGGCGGTGGCCCGAAGCTTGGGCAGCCAGCTTTCGTCGATGCGGTCGGCGGGCGCCGAAATCGACAGGCCCGCCACCAGCTTGTGCTGGTCGTCGTAGATGCCGGCGGCCATGCACCGCACCCCCAGTTCCAGTTCCTCGTTGTCCCTGGCAACCCCGAGTTGCCGGCATTGGGCCAGCTCGCGCTCCAGGGCTGGGAGCTGGGTCAGGCTGTTGCGGGTGTTGCCGGCCAGCCCGGTGCGTGTGGCATAGGCCCGCAACCGCTGGGGCTCTTCATCGGCCAGAAAGAGCTTGCCCACCGAGGTGAGGTGCAGCGGAGCGCGCCCGCCGATGGCCCGCACCACCTGCATGCCCGAGCGTTCGCTGTAGGCGCGCTCTACATAAACGATTTCGTCGCCCTGGCGCACGCTCAGGTTCACCGGCTGCTGGATCTGGCGGTGCAGCTCCCGCATGGGCAGCAACGCGGCGTCACGCACGCTCAGGCGCGCCTTGACCAGGTTGCCCAGCTCCAGCAGGCGCATGCCCAGGCGGTAGCTGCCTGCTTCGGGGCGGTCGACGAAGCGGCCGATGGTGAGGTCGTTGAGGATGCGGTGCGCGGTGGAGGGGTGCAGCCCGGTCTTTTCGCTGATCTCCTTGAGCGATACCGGCTCTTCGCGGGACGCCAGCACCTCCAGCAGGTTGAACATGCGTTCGATCACCTGCACGGTGGGCGCGGTCGGTGCGGATTCGTTTCGTTTGGTCATGGCGTGAAGGCCTGATCTTACGAGATGAAATGCGCAGCCCGAAGCGCCAGGGCGACCCCAAGGTCAGCTCTGTTCGGTCCAGTGGCCGTCCAGCAGCAGTTCGTGCGGCACGAAAGCCGCCTTGTAGTTCATCTTCGGACTTTGTCGGATCCAGTAACCCAGGTACACGTGGGGCAGATCCAGCGCGCGCGCCTGTCGTATCTGCCACAGGATGCTGTAAGTGCCGTAGCTGGCGTGATCGTCGGGCTCGTAGAAGGTGTAGACCGCCGACAGGCCGTCGTTGAGCACATCCACGATGGACACCATCTTCAGCCGCACCGGCGTTCCGCTGGCATCGGCCTCATGGAACTCGACCAGCCGCGAGTTGACCCGGCTCTGCAGCAGGAACTGGGCGTACTGATCGACGCTGTCCTGGTCCATGCCGCCGCCGGCATGGCGGCTGTTCTGGTAACGCAGGTACAGGTCGTAATGGGCCGGCACGAAGCCCAGCTTCAGAACCCGGGTGACCAGGCCGGAATGCTGTTTTTCGGCGCGCCGCTGGCTGCGGCTGGGCTTGAACCGGGCCACCGGCAGCCGCAGCGGAATGCACGCCTGGCAGCCGTCGCAGTACGGCCGGTAGGTGAACATGCCGCTGCGCCGGAAGCCGTGGGTGACCAGGTCGGAGTAGGCGTCGTTGTGGATGAGGTGGCTGGGAGTGGCCACCTGGGAGCGGGCCATCTGGCCGTCCAGGTAACTGCACGGGTAGGGCGCCGTCGCGTAAAACTGCAGCGCCTGTAGCGGGAGTTCTTTGGGGTGGGTCACGCGGGACGGCGGGCGTCGTTGAACAGTGCGTCCCAGTATACGGGCCGGAATTCCCAGGTGGGGGCGGCCAGCGGCAAGGCCATCTGGATGTGCTGGATGAAGTCGCTGCGCTGCATGAGCTTGCCGCCCAGCGACGCCAGGTGGGCGGTGTTCTGCTGGCAGTCGATCAGCGGGACCCGGTGGACACGGCAGAAGGCGACCAGGGCAGCCAGGGCGATCTTGGAGGCGTCCGGCATCCGGCTGAACATGGATTCGCCATACACCATGGCCCCCAGGTTCACGCAATACAGGCCGCCGACCAGGTCTCCGTCGATCCAGGTTTCCACGCTGTGGGCCAGACCCGCACGGTGCAGACGGCCATAGGCCTGGGCCATGGCGGGGAGTATCCAGGTGCCGTCCTGGCCGGACCGGGGGGTATGCGCACAGGCCCGGATGACGCGGTCGAAGTCGTGATCGACACGGATTTCCAGCCGGTTCTGCGAGAGCAGTTTCTGCAGCGTCTTGCGCAGCGACCGGTGCAGCCGGAACTCGGCGACGTGCAGCACCATGCGCGGGTCGGTGCTCCACCACAGGATGGGTTGTCCGGCGCTGTACCAGGGGAAGATGCCACGGGAGTAGGCCGCCACCAGTGTGGGGACGTCCAGCGAGCTGCCCGCAGCCAGCAGACCGGGTGCCGGGTCGTCCGGTCCCCAGGCTTCCGTCACCGGGGGAAAGGGCTGGCCGGGTTCCAGCCATGGCAGGGCACGGGTGGGCGGTGTCCGTGTCATGGCGTCCGGCCGGTCAGGGGCGGGGAGCTGCGGAGGACCTTCCCGAATGGGCGCCCATCCAGGCCAGCAACACCACGGTGATGCCCACCAGATCCGCCGCGAAGTCCGCCAGATCACCCTTGCGCCAGCCGCTCCAGGCCTGCAGCAGCTCGATGACCGCGCCCCAGACGCCCAGCGCCACCGCCAGCCTCCAGCCACCGTCGCGCCATCGGTGGGACATGAGGCCACACAGCATCAACCACCCGAAACCGGCGGCGTGCTGGGCCTTGTCCCAGATGTCGAAAGCCAGGTCGGGCAGGCGCTGTGTGGGAAGGAGGGATCCGATCGTGATCAGCAGGAAGCTGATCACGAACGCCAGGCGCCAGGCGGGGCGAAAGGTGAGCAGGGTCATGGCGGACTCGACCTCGACGCGCGGTCAAAACGATAGGTTGTACGGTTGAATGTACCGTACCCCCGACCGGTACCATCCTGTCATAGTTTTTTACACATGGGGGTATCCCTTTGGGGAGCTCCCATCTCATGGAATGAACCATCCCTGTGTCACTGCCCGATTCCGTCCGTTCCGCCGCCAGGCGGGATTGACGCTGATCGAGGTACTTGCGGCCATCCTGGTGCTGGGGGTGATCGTGGCGCTGGGTGGCCCGTCGTTTGCCGTGTTCGTGCAGAACACGCGGGTCGAATCCCGGGCCAGTGCAGTCCTGCAACTGGTCAACCAGGCCCGCGCCGAGGCGGCAGCCCAGCGCCGGCCGGTCACCGTCTGCGGAAGTCTGAACGGCACAGCCTGCAACGCCACTGCGCCTGCCTGGTCGACCTTCGTGGTGAGCTTTCTGGATTGCAACGGCAATGGTGCGATCGACGCGGTGGTGGCGGGAGCGGCCTGCAACGACAGGATCCTGCAGAACATCGAGAACGGCAGCCCGGGAGTGACCACCCGTATCGCCGGATTCGCCAATGACCGCTTCAGCTTCAACACGCAGGGCTTTCTGGTCGGAGCGGGCAATGGAACCATCCGGTTCTGCGATGGACGAGGCGCAGCTGCGGCTCGGGCCTGGCTGGTCACGCCCACCGGGCGCCTGAATGCAGCAGCCGACACGAACAACCCAGCCGATGGAGTGGTGAATGACCACACAAATGCCAATGTCGCCTGCCCCTGAACGAAAGGCTGCCCAACGGGGCTTCGCCTTGATCGAGGTCATGGTCACGGTCCTTGTGATCACCTTCGGTCTGATCAGTCTGGCCGGTCTGCAGCTCGCCACCAAGAGGGGGGGCAACTCTTCTTACCAGCGGACCCTGGCATTGACGGTGGCCAACGAGATGATCGAGCGCATCACTCTCAACCCCTCCCGGGCGGCTGCGTATCACACCGGACTGGCCACCGGTCTGGGCCGGGGCAGTCTGGGCGCCATTGCCACCGACTGCACGGTGGCCGCCAACTCTTGCACTCCAGCCCAGATGGCGGCCTGGGACCTGTGGAACTGGGAGCGCCGGCTGGATGGTGCCGGCATTCTGGACGCGGCCAACAACGATGCCTCAGGTCTGCTTGAGGCCAGGGGGTGCATCGTGTTCACGCCGGACGGTGCGGCTTCGCCGAACTCCGGGCAGCTTCGCGTCATCGTCAGCTGGCGGTCATTGACCGACACCACCGACGCTGCCACCACAGCCCAGACCACCTGCGGCGCCGTGGGCACCGGCACCGATGCGGGACGTCAGCAGGTGGTGCTCAACAGCTATGTGATCAATCCCGGGGACTACGCGCCATGAGGCCATCCATGCACTCGCTTCCGCGTCGATCCCGTGGCCTCTCCCTGCTGGAGTTGCTGGTGGCCTTGTCCATCGGCATCTTTCTGGTGGGTGGCGTGATTTCATTGTTCCTTGCATCCAAGCGTTCTTACACCGAGACCGACCGCTTTTCCCGGGTGGCCGAGTCGGGGCGGTTTGCCCTGGTCACGCTGGGCCGGGATCTCCGCCAGGCGGGCTTCTTCGGCGCAGCAGGGCTTGCCAACCTCAGCACCGATCCCGATACCGGCGCTGTGGTGGGAGACTGCACGGCTCCTGCAGACGCTTACGGCTACGGCACTTACTTCCGCGTGGTGCGAGCCAGCGCGGCCGGCGTGGCCGTCGGGTGCGTCACCGACGCCGTACCCGACTCCGACGTGATCATCATCAAGGCGGTGCGGGCCGTGCCGCTGACCGATGGCGATCGCGACAACCGGGCCGACGATGACGGCATCATCGACCGGCCCGAAGCCATCAACAACCAGCGGACCTACATCCTGGCCAATACCGATCGGGGCGTGCTCTTCAGGGGCAACGACGGCACGCCTCCCACCATCACTGCCGGCGGCGATGTGCCGCAGGGCGAGGCATGGCAGTACCAGGCATTCGTCTACTACGTCCGGAACACGGGCAACGTGCCCACGCTCAGTCGCAAGACACTGGGGTGGAACGGCGCCAACATGGCCATCCTCACCGAGGACCTGGTCCAGGGTGTCGAGCAGATGCGGGTGCTGCTCGGTGAAGACCGCACCCTGGACGGCAACGTCGATGTGCTGGTCGATTCCACCGCTGTCATCGACTGGACCCGGGTGCTGTCGGCGCAGCCCAGCCTGCTGCTGCGCAGCCTGGAGGCGGAGCCCGGGTATGTCGATGACCGTACCTATGTGCTGGCCGGTGCCAGCTTCACACCGGGCGGCTCCTTCCGCCGTCTGGTGATTTCCGAGACCGTTTCCATGCGCAATTCGATCTTCCAGGTCCGGTCGGGATTCTGATCACCATGACCACCTCACCTCGACACTCCACTCCAAAGGCCCGCCAGGGAGGCGCTGTTCTGGCCATCACCATGGTGCTCCTGGTGGTGGTGGCGCTGCTGGCCGCCTATGCTGCATCCAATGTCAATGCAGACCTGCGCATGGTGCGCAACCTGCAGGAGTCGGTGCGTTCGCTCAACTCGGCCGAGGCGGGCACGTCGGCGCTCATCAAGGCGATCTTCGACACCCCCGGTCTGCTCAACGGAACGAGCAACGCGGATCCGCTGGCAGGGGTCAACCCCAACCCGCTGGTCAACGTGACGAACCGGGGCGACGATGCCATCGACCTGAATGTGGTCAACACCGTGCGCGAGGGCAGTTGCCCCCGCTCCGAAAGCGGGACCAGTGCCAGGGTGATCGTTTGTGACCATTACCGCATCGAGTCGGAGCACACCTCCGACTTTGCCCGCACCAAGGTCGATGAAGGCGTTTTTGCAGAGGTCATCGGGCGCACCGCGCCCTGATCCAGGAGAAGAAACCATGTTCCAGAAATCCCTGTCCGGCTGGCGCATGCTGCCGCGCATTCTTGCTTCTCTGCTGGCGGGCCTGGCCCTGACCCAGCCGTTGCTGGCCCACGCGGACGAAACCGAGGTGTTTCGGGCCGACAACGAGAACGGCAACACCCGCCCGAAGGTGCTGATCATCTTCGACAACTCGGGCTCCATGGGCTCGCTGGCACAACGCAAGCCGGCCTACGATCCGGCCATCACCTACGCCCCGGTGCCTGGCATCGAGGATGGGCGGCTCTACTGGGCCTCAGGCAATCCGGTGCGTCCGCCTGCGGTGGACACCAACAACTGGTTCCCGGCATCGGTGAACCGCTGCGTCAGCTCGACCACGGCACTCGATACCGCGGGCCTGTACACCAGTTCGGTCTTCGGCATGTTCAGGACCGTGGCCGGCGTCTCGGCCTGGGCTCCACTCGCGTCCACCACCAACTCACCGATCCACGTGGACTGCCGCGCCGACATTGACGCCAACAACAGCGGCAACGGCTCCGGCCAGGCCGCCGGTTTTCCCCGCACCAACAGCACCACCGGTTATGGCACCCCGCGCGACCGGGACATCGACAACAGCTGGCAGGCTGCGCGCATCTACACCGCCAATTACATGCGCTGGTGGTACAGCGCCACGCTGCAAGACCGCAGCCGCATGGATGTTGCGCAGGGCGTGATCTCGGAGATCGTCAAGAGCAATCCTGACATCGACTTCGGCCTGGCCACCTTCAACTACAACACCAGCAACACCACCGACGGTGGTCGCATCATTCGCCGCATCATCGAGAACTCCACGGCCCGCTCAGCAGCAGAACGTGGTGGACATGATCAACCAGCTGGCGCCCGGTGGCAACACGCCGTTGTGCGAGACCCTTTTCGAGGCTTACCGCTATTTTTCCGGCGGAGCAGTCCAGTTCGGACTTGAGAAGGACACCCTCAACCGGGACGGCCCAGAGCGGGATCTGCTGGCCGAGCGGACCGTCAACGTCAACTACCTGTCGCCTGCGGGTGATTGCCAGTACGTCTACGTGATCTTCATGACGGACGGAGAGCCGACCTCCGACACCGCAGCCGACTCGGCCATCCGCACCCTGACCGGTGTGACCCAGTGCGGCACCCACGGCGGCGTGACCAGCTGCATGCCGGAACTGGCCGAGTACATGTACAACCAGGACCTGGACGGCGTGGCCTCCAACGGCATCCAGCGGGCGGTCACCTACACCATCGGCTTCGCGACCAACCAGCAGCTTCTCAACGTCACTGCGGCCAGGGGCGGCGGTCAGTACTACACCGCCGACAACACCGAGGAGCTGACCGAAGCATTTCAGGGCGCGATCACCAGTATCCTGAGCAGCAACGCGGCCTTCACCTCGCCGGCGGTGGCCGTGGACTCGTTCACCCGCACCGAAAGCCGGGACGATGTGTTCTATGCCATGTTCCGCCCCACCACCGGTGTCAACTGGCCGGGCAACATCAAGAAACTCAAGGTTCGCGTGGCTGCCAACGGTTCGGCCGCTCTGGTGGACAGCGCCGGCAATGAAGCCATCGACAGCCAGACCGGATTCATCAAGGAATCGGCCGTGACCTTCTGGGGATCCAACCCCGACGGCCCGGCGGTTTCTTCCGGCGGCGTTGGCGCCAGGCTGGCGGCACGGGATCCCGACGGCCGGGTGATCAAGACCAACACCGGCACCAACGGTGCGCTGCAGGATTTCAACATCACCAACATCAACCGCAACGCCTACAGCCTGAGCACCGATGCGCAACTGTATTCGTTGTTCGACGCCGGGTCGGCCAATGAGCTGGCCGACCTCATTGCCTGGGCGCGGGGCTGGACCGATCGCAACAAGACCGCACGCCGGGACTGGATCCTGGGTGACATCGTCCACAGCCGTCCCCTGGTGCTCAACTATGGCGCCCGCACGTCGGATTTCAGCGCAAGCAACCCGGACCTGCGCGTGGTGGTGGGCACCAACGCTGGCTTCCTGCACATGTTCGACACCGCCAACGGCAACGAGAACTGGGCGTTCTTCCCGAAGGAACTGACCAAGATATTCAAGGCCCGCAAGGACGATGTGCTGGGCGGCAACAAGGTCTGGGGCGTCGATGCGCCCGTGGTCTCCTACCGCTTCGATGCCAACCAGGACGGATCCATCAAGGCGGTGGACGGCGACAAGATGTACATCGTCTTCGGACTGCGTCGCGGCGGTCGTGCGCTCTACGCCATGGATGTCACCGACCCCGATAATCCCAGCTTCCTCTGGCGCATCGGCCCGGACACCGCCGGGTTCTCCGAACTGGGTCAGACCTGGTCGGTTCCGGTCGTGACCAATGTGCCTGGCTATGTGGTGGGCGGCGTTCGTCGGCCGGTCCTGGTGTTCGGCGCGGGCTATGACTCGGTCAACGACGACATCACCCGCACGGCAGCAGAAACCGTGGACACCGTCGGACGTGGTCTGTTCGTGGTCGATGTGGCTACCGGGGCTCTGGTCTGGAGCGTGACCCCTGCGGCCGACAGTGCCACCAACAAACGGGAGCCCGGGTTCGTGCACGCCATGGCGGCACCTCCGTCCGTGATCGACAGCAACGGCGACGGGATTGCGGACCGCGTCTACATTCCCGATGTGGGCGGCAACGTGTGGCGCATCGACATGCCCGGCAACACCCGCCCCACCGCTGCGACCGAACAGAACCGCTGGCGTGTGACCAAGCTGGCGAGCCTGGCCAACGTTGCGCTGCTGAATCCGGCGCGGCAGGCGGGTGACCGCCGGTTCCTCAGTGAGGTCGATGTGGTGCGTACCACCTACCAGGGCAAGGCCTTTGATGCGGTCCTGCTGGGCAGCGGCGATCGCACCAACCCGAAAGCCACCGACAACGTGGACCGCTTCTACATGTTGCGCGACTACCAGGTGGCGCCTTACGTCAACGACGCACCGACGTTCCTGCAGTGCACGTCGCCCCTGAACCCCAGCACCGACAACCGATGCCGGCTGCCCATCACGGAATCGAACCTGTTCGACGCCACGGACAACACGATCCAGGTGGGCACCGTGAGCGAGCGGGCCACTGCCCGCAACAGCCTGGCTTCTTCCATGGGCTGGTTCGTCACCCTCGGCAGCAGCCTGGGCGAGAAGTCGCTGTCGGCTGCCACCACGCTGCGAGGAACGACCTTCTTCACGACCTTCGCGCCCAACTCTGCGACCGCTTCCACCAGCGTCTGCGAGCCCGCAGCCGGTACGGCCCGACTGTATGCACTGAACCTGCAGGACGGATCGGCCACCATCGACTTCAATGGCAACGGCGCGCTGGTCACTGCCGACCGCTCTGCGCTGCTGGGCTCGACAGTGCCCGATTCACCCTCGCTCTACTTCGCTCGGGACCAGCAGATCCGTCTGCTGTTCCCGGCCGGCGGTGGTCCTGCTGCAGGCACCCGGGGCGCTGGAGGCTCGAACTGCGGTCCCGGCATCCTGTGCGGTCCGCGGGGGCTGAGGCCGGTGGTTCCCACCTACCGCTATGAGCAGGAGTACTGATCCCATGCCGTCGAGTCAACAGAACCGTCAGGGCGGCTTCACCTTGATCGAAATCATGATCGTGGTGGCGGTCCTCGGCATCCTCACCGCGATCGCGCTGCCCAGCTACAACAGCTATGTGCAGAAGAGCCGTCGAAGCGATGCCCGGGCCGCGCTGATGGAGGCGGCCAACCGCCAGCAGCAGTTCATCCTGAACCGCTCCACCTTCACCACCAACATGCAGGATCTGGGTTACGCCACCGATCCGGCCCGCTCGCCGGACGGCTTCTACACCTTCGATGCCGCCCAATGCGCCGGTGGTGTGGCGCTCACCCGTTGCTACGTGCTGACCGCCACCCCGGTCGGCTCCCAGACGGGCGATACCGCGTGCACCAGTTTCACCTTGACTTCCGCCGGCACGAAGGCCGCCACCGGCACCAGCGCAGCCACCTGCTGGTGACCCAACCCTGGAGATACCCATGCGTCGCCTGATCCTTCAGATTTCCGCACTGTCTGCTGCAGGCCTGCTGGCAGCTGCGGCGAACGCCCAGGGTACCGGCCCTGAGCCTTCCCGCATGGCCCCGCAGGGGTTGATCGCCTATGCCTGCGCGGTCACCATGCCGTCGTCCACGCAGCGCATCGTGTTCGTGGAGGCCCTGGACAAGCAGGCCGGTCGCCGAGTGGCCGAGCGAGCCCGCCCGGTCGATACCACTGGCAAGCGCACACCCGTGCGCAGCGTGCAGGAATGCATCGACCTGTCCAAGGAAAAGTTCATCGACCCCAAGTCAGCCGAACTGCTGGCCAACACGCCTCGCTGAACCTGTGACCCGTCGGCAGCGGCGGGCCGTCACACCCAGCCCAGCACCCCCAGCAGCGCGCCCGCACCGATCATCCACAGCAGGTGCACCCGGGTGCGCCACACCAGCACGGCGCTGGCAGCGGTCAGCAGCCACAGGGGCCAGTCGCGTGCTGGCAGGTCGTGGCTGGCCACCAGCAGCCAGCCGGTGGCCACCAGCAGCGATATCACCACCGGGGCCAGACCGGCCCTGAAGGCTTTGGCGGTCCGCCGCTCGCGGTGGCGGTGCGCCCACCGGGCGGCGTGGTAGCTCAGCAGCGAGGACGGCAGCAGGATCGCCGTCATGGTCACGGCCACGCCCAGCAGACCCAGCGCCCAGGCGCTCCAGCCCCCGGCCGGCCCGCCGCCGGACTGCAGGCCCACCTGCCAGCCCAGCAGAGCCACGAACAGCACATTCGGCCCGGGCGCCGCCTGCGACAAGGCAATGGCGGTGGTGAATTCCGCATCGGTCATCCAGCCTTGCTGCACCACCAGATAGCGGTGCATGTCGGGTGCCACCGTGATGGCGCCGCCGATGGCCAGCAGCGACAGGGTCAGGAACTGCAGAAACAGGCCCAGCCAGTTGGACAGGGTCGGGTCCATGGCGCTCACGCAGTCGGCCCCTCGGCATCGATGCCCAGCCGCCACCAGGCCCAGCCGCAGGCCAGCAGCCCGAGCAGGGGCAGCACCACCGTCAAGGGCCAGCGCAGCCAGGCCACCAGCACGAAGCTGGTGAGTGCAAAAAGGCCGCAGGCCGCCGGCCCCATGGGGTTGGACTTGAGTGCACCCATGAGCCGCAGCCCGGCACCCATCACCAGACCGGCCGACACCGCGCCCATGCCCCGCAGGGCGTTCTGGGCCACCGGATGGGTCGCGATCTGCGACCACAGCACGGCTACCAGCAGCACGACCGCCAGCGGTGCTGCCAGCATGCCTGCGAGTGCGGCCAGAGCGCCGCGAGGACCGAAGTAGCGGTCGCCGATCGTCATGGACAGGTTGACCACATTCGGCCCCGGCATCAGCTGGGCCAGCGCCCAGTCCTCCACGAACTGCTCGCGCGTGAGCCACTGCCGGCGGTCCACCAGTTCCCGCTGCACCACCGCCAGCACGCCGCCGAAGCCCTGCAAGGCCAGCCAGGTGAAGGCGAGGAAGAGTTCCCGGCAGGAGCCAGGCCGGGCGGGAGCGGTGGGAGCCGTGGCGGGGTTGGGCGGGTTGCTGGCGCGAGTCACGCGGCGAGCATATCGCGCACCAGCGCGGCCGCCAGCGGCTTGGTCACGTAGCCGCTGATCACGGGTATCTGCGCTGCCCGTTCCCGGTCCTGGGGCGAACCGGAGGAGGTGAGCATGACCAGCACGACAGTGTCCCGCCCTTCGAGCAGCGGAGCGGCCTGGGTGGCGACCTCGAAGCCGTCCAGCATGGGCATGTTGATGTCCAGGAAGATGCAGGTCGGCAGGCGCAGCTGGTCTTGCCGCATGAAGTCCAGCGCGTCCACGCCGTTGTCGAAGATCAGCACCTCGCCGGTGAAGCCGGCGCGGCGGATGATGATCTCGTGGAAGACGTTGTCGGCCTCGTTGTCGTCGATGAGGATGAATCGTTCGGGGCGTGGCAGTCGGGTCATGGGGTCACCGGGTCGGGCTGGCGTTGCAGCTGCAGCGTGAAGCGGCTGCCGGTCGCGGGGGAGGAGTCCAGCAGCAGCCGGCCTCCGTGCATGTCGGCGATGCGCCGGCAGATGGACAGACCCAGGCCGGAACCGGCGTAGACCTTGCGGTTGTGCAGCCGCTTGAACATGTCGAACACGGCGGCCTGGTGCTCGGCCGGTATGCCGATGCCGTCGTCTTCCACATGGATGAGCCAGTGCTCGGCCGTGGCCTGATGGCGCAGCCGCACCTGCGGCTTCTGTCCTGCGCGGGTGAACTTCAGGCCGTTCTCCACCAGGTTCTGCAGCAGCAGGCGCAGCAGCGTGGAGTCGCCGCGCACGACCGGCAGGGTGTCGATGTCGATCCGGCCACCGGTGCGCTGCAGCGCGGCGGCCAGGTCATCGCGGACCTGCTGCGCCAGCGCGCCCATGTCCACATCGACGAAGTCCACCCGGTGCTTGTCCAGTCGCACATAACGCAGCAGGTCGTCGAGCATCTGGCTGATGCGCTTGCCGCCCTGCTGCACGAAGTCGAGGTAGCGCTGCGCGTCGGCCGGCCAGCCCGGGGCATGGTCGCTCGCCAGCAGCGAGGTGAAATTGTTGATGGAGTTGATCGGCTCGCGCAGGTCGTGCGAGATCACCTGGATGAAGCGCTGCTGCTCCATCGTCTTGCGCTCCAGCAGGCTGATGGTTTCCTTGAGCTGGGTCTCGTTGCGCTTGAGGTTCTCGATGTCATGAACCCGCTTGACCACGCCGGTGACGGCGCCCGCGTCATCGAACACCGGCAGCATGGCCACCTCCACATGGCGGTCGCCTTTGCCCCGGTAGTGGCCCAGGCGCTGGTAGTACACCGGCTTGCCCTTGAGGGCCTGATGCAGGTTCTCCACCACCATGTCCACGCCGCTGTCGTGCTGCAGCAGCCGGGCCACCGGGCAGCCGATCACCTGGTCCCGCGTGGCGCCGTGGTAGTCCAGGTAATTCTGGTTGGCGTGGCGGTACACCAGATCGCGGTCGATGTAGGCCTGGGCGTCCAGGCCGGCGGTGATCATGGCCACCAGCTGCTCGTTGCGCTGGTGGGCCGAAACCGCCTGGGCATGGGCCTCGTCCTGACGGATGCGTTCGTGCTCCAGCAGCGTGCTCACCAGGCCTGAGAGGCGCTTGAGGGCATCGATCTGCAGCGGATCGAGCTGGCGCCGGGTGCGGTCGATCACGCAGACCGTGCCCACGGCCAGTCCGTCGGCGGTGACGATGGGGGCGCCAGCATAAAAGCGCAGCCCCATGTCGCCGGTGACCAGAGGGTTGTCCACGAAGCGGGGGTCCTGCAGCGTGTCTTCCACCACCATCACCCGGTCGGGCTGCAGGATGGCGTGCGAGCACAGGGTGATGTCGCGCGGCGCTTCCACCACGTCCAGCCCCTTGCGGGATTTGAGCCACTCGCGGTCGGCATCGATGAAGCCGATGTAGGCCATCGGCGTCTTGCAGATGGCCATGGCCAGGGCGGAGATGTCGTCGTAGGCCTGCTGGGGCAGGGTGTCGAGAATGCCCAGGCCCCGCAGCCGTGCCAGGCGGGCGGATTCGTTGGCGGGGAATGGAGCGATCTGCATGGGGAAGAGGTAGTGTCGGTCGCCTGAACCGAAACCGCATTTTGTTACAAATACGGCCGCCTGTCTCTCCCGCGCCGGTTTTTCATCCCGGCTCATGCCCCCGATGTGACGGCAATCACACCGCCGTGGCGTGCATCACACCGACATGCCGCCCGACACCTCGATCACCGCGCCGTTGATGTAGCTGGCGTCGTCGCTGGCCAGGAAGGCATACACGCTGGCAATCTCTTCCGGCTGCCCCAGCCGGCGCAGCGGCACGCGCTGCTCCATCTCGCCGATCACCTTCTCCGGAATGGTGTTCAGGATGGGCGTGGCAATGAAGCCCGGGGCCACCGCGTTCACGCGGATGCCCTTCGGCCCGAGCTCGCGGCTCCAGGTCTTGGTGAAGCCGATCACGCCGAACTTGCTGGCGGCATAGTTGGTCTGGCCGTAGTTGCCATAGATGCCCACCACCGACGAGGCATTGAGGATCACGCCCGAACCCTGCAGCACCATGGCATCGGCCACCACCTGGGCGCAGTGGAAGACGCCGCGCAGGTTGACGTCGATGACGCGGTCGAACTGCTCCAGCGTCATCTTCTGCAGCCGGGCGTCCTGGGTGATGCCGGCGTTGTTCACCAGCACATCGATGCGGCCGTGACGGGCCAGCACATCGGCCACCACGGCGTCCACGCGGGCGCGGTCGGTCACGTCCAGCACATGGCCTTCGGCGCGGGCGCCCAGGGCCTGGCACTGGCGTACAGCGTCTTCCACGGCGGCGGCCTTGACGTCGCAGACGATGGGTACGGCGCCCTCACGGCCAAAACGCAGGGCGGTGGCCAGGCCGATGCCTTGTGCGGCACCGGTGATGAGGCTGACTTTGTCGAGCAGTCGGGTCATGGAGGTGGAAAGAACGGGGGGAGGGAGGATCACCACACCGGCTGGTGCCGGCGCAGTGCGTCGAGTGTGGCGGCGTCCAGCGCAAAGCCGGGGCCGTGGCGGGCTGCCAGTTCGGCACAGCGGGCCTGGAAGCGGTCCACGCCCATGCCGTAGATGAACTGCAGGGCGCCCCCGGTCCAGGCCGGAAAGCCGATGCCGAAGATGGACCCGATGTTGCCGTCGTGCACCGTGGTCAGCACGCCCTCGGCCAGGCAGCGAGCGGTCTCCACCGCCTGACGGTAGAGCAGTCGGTCCTTGACGGTAGCCACATCCCAGGCCACGTCGGCACGTTCGAACAGCGGCTTGAGCTGCGACCACAGGTGCTTGCGTCCGCCCTGCGGGTAGTCGTAGAAGCCGCCTCCGCCGGCACGGCCGGGGCGCTGCAGCTCCTTGACCATGCGCTCGACCAGCAGTTCGCCCGCGCCCGGGTGGTAGGTGCGGCCCTCGGCGGCAAAGTCGGCCCGGGTCTGGTCCAGCACATGCACCGAGAGCGACAGCGCGGTCTCGTCCAGCACCGCCAGCGGCCCTACCGGCATGCCGGCCTGCACCGCAGCGTTTTCGATCACCGGCGCCGGGATGCCTTCACCCAGCATGGCTGCGCCTTCCATCACATAGGTGCCGAAGGTGCGGCTGGTGTAGAAGCCGCGCGAGTCGTTCACCACGATGGGTAGCTTGCCCAGGGCCTGCACATAGTCGTAGGCCCGGGCGACGGTCTCGTCGCTGGTCTGGCGGCCACGGATGATCTCCACCAGCTTCATCTTGTCCACCGGGCTGAAGAAATGGATGCCGATGAACTTCGCAGGGTCGCGGCTGGCCTGGGCCAGACCGCCGATGGGCAGGGTGGAGGTGTTGCTGGCGAAGAAGCCGCCCGGCGCGAGCTGCGGCTCGGCCTCCTGGGTGACGCGGGCCTTGAGCTCGCGGTTCTCGTACACCGCCTCGATGATCAGTTCGCAGCCGGCCAGGTCGGCCGCGCTGGCGGTGGCGGTGATGCGGCCCAGCAGGGCCTGCTGGTCGTGCGGGCTCATGCGGCCCTTGTCGACCCGGGGCTGGGTGATCTTTGCGCTGTACGCCTTGCCCTTCTCGGCCTGCTCCAGCGTCACGTCCTTGAGCACGGTGGCGATGCCTTTGCTGGCCTGGGCGTAGGCAATGCCGGCGCCCATCATGCCCGCACCCAGGATGCCCACCTGGGCCGGCTTGAAGCGCGGCACGTCCTTCGGCCGCGAATGCCCGCCCTTGATGGCGTTCATGTGGAAGAAGAAGGTGTTGATCATGGCCTTGGCCACGGGGCTCACGATCAGCCCGGCCAGGTAGCGGCTCTCGATGCGGGTGGCGGTGTCGTAATCGACCAGCGCACCTTCCACCATGGCCGCCAGCGCGGCCTCGGGGGCGGGGTAGAGGCCACGCGTCTTCTGCTTGAGCACGGCCGGCGCCACACTCAGCATGCCGGCCAGCTTGGGGCTGGAGGGCGATCCGCCGGGCAGGCGGTAGTCCTTCTCGTCCCAGGGATGGCGCGCCGTCGGGTGGGCCGCGATCCAGGCCAGGGCGGCGGGGCGCAGGTCGGCGTCGGTGCCCACCAGCTGGTGCACCAGTCCCAGGTCGAGCGCCTGGCGCGGGTTGAACAGCTGGCTCTCCAGGATGTAGGGCTGTGCGCCCATCAGGCCCAGCAGGCGGACCATCTTGGTGATGCCGGTGGCCCCGGGGATGAGACCCAGGGTGATTTCGGGCAGGCCCAGCTGGATCTTCGGGTTGTCCACCGCAACGCGGTGGTGGCCCACCAGCGCCACCTCCCAGCCGCCGCCCAGCGCCGCGCCGTTGATGCAGCTCACCACCGGCACGCCCAGGGTCTCCAGGGTGCGGAAGTTCTTCTTGGTCTGTTCGATCTCGGCGAACACTGCCGACGCGTCCGACGGCTGCAGGCGCATGGTGCCCTTGAGGTCGGCGCCGGCAAAGAAGGTGCTCTTGGCCGATGCCAGCACGATGCCCCGGATGCCGGCCTGGTCGCGCACGACTTGCGCGGTGGCCTCGGTGAGGTCGCGCTGCCAGTCGGCGCACATGGTGTTGACCGGCGAGCCGGGCTCGTCGAAGGTCAGGGTGGCGATGCCGTCGGCCAGTTCGTAGCGGATGGTCTTCATGGTGGGCTCCTCAGATCCGTTCGACGATGGTGGCAATGCCCATGCCCCCGCCCACGCACAGCGTGGCCAGGCCGTAGCGCAGGCCGCGGCGGTGCAGTTCGTCGATCAGGGTGCCCAGGATCATGGCGCCGGTGGCCCCCAGCGGGTGGCCCAGCGCAATGGCGCCGCCGTTCACGTTCACCTTCTCGTGCGGCACGCCGAGCTCCTTCATGAACTTCATGGGTACGGCGGCAAAGGCCTCGTTCACCTCGAACAGGTCGATCTGGTCGATGCTCATGCCCGCCTTGGCCAGCGCCTTGCGGGCCGCCGGCATGGGGCCGGTGAGCATGATGGTGGGATCGGCGCCCGACAGCGCCACCGACACCACCCGCGCCCGGGGCACCAGGCCGTGGGTGCGGCCGGCAGCCTCGCTGCCCACCAGCACAGCAGTGGCGCCATCGACGATGCCCGACGAATTGCCGGCATGGTGCACATGGTGGATGCGTTCGACCTGCGGGTAGCGTTGCAGCGCCACCGCGTCGAAGCCCATGGCGCCCAGCTGCTCGAAGGCCGGCTTGAGGCTGGCCAGGCCTTCCAGCGTGGTGTGCGGCTTGATGAATTCGTCCTCGGCCAGCAGGGTCTGGCCCAGAAAGTCGGTGACCGGCACCACCGAGCCCTTGAAGCGGCCCTCGGCGCGGGCGGCTGTGGCGCGGCGCTGGGATTCGAGCGCATAGGCGTCCACGTCGTCCCGGCTGAAGCCTTCCAGCGTGGCGATCAGGTCGGCGCCAATGCCCTGGGGCACGAACAGCGTGGCACTGTTGGTGGCCGGGTCCTGGGCCCAGGCGCCGCCGTCCGAACCGATCGGCACCCGGCTCATGCTCTCCACACCGCCGGCCACCACCAGGTCTTCCCAGCCGCTGGCCACCTTCATGGCGGCCATGTTCACCGCTTCCAGGCCCGAGGCGCAGAAGCGGTTGATCTGCACGCCGCTGCAGCGCCAGTCCCAGCCGGCCTTGAGCGCGGCCACCTTGGCGATCACCGAGCCCTGCTCGCCGATGGGCGACACCACGCCCATGACCACATCGTCCACTGCCGCGGTGTCGAACCCGTGGCGCTGCTGCAGCGCGGTCAGCACGCCGGCCAGCAGATCGACCGGCTTCACCTCGTGCAGGCTGCCGTCCTTCTTGCCCTTGCCGCGCGGCGTGCGCACGGCGTCATAGATGAAGGCCTGGGTCATGGTGTCTCCTCGTGTAAGCCCCGGGTGGGGAACGGACTGCGAGGCAGTATAGTGATTTCAGCAAGCAATCGCTTTGTATAAATCGACCGATACCGTCCCCCAGGAGACCCGCATGATCGAACGCACCCTCTTCAACGCCGACCACGAAGCCTTCCGCGACAGCTTCCGCCGATTCATGGAGAAGGAGATTGCGCCCTTCCATGCCGACTGGGAAGAGCAGGGCTATGTGGACCGCGATGTCTGGCGCAAGGCCGGCGAGAACGGCTTCCTGTGCATGACCCTGCCCGAGGCGCATGGTGGCGCGGGTGCCGACCGGCTGTACTCGGTGGTGCAGATGGAGGAGCTGGCGCGCGGAGGTTTTTCAGGCATCGGTTATGGCCTGCACAGCGAGATCGTGGCGCCCTACATCGCCCACTACGGCACCGACGACCAGAAGGCCCGCTACCTGCCGCGCCTGGCCAGCGGCGAGATGGTGGGGGCCATTGCCATGAGCGAACCCGCCGCCGGCAGCGACCTGCAGGGCGTGCGCACCACCGCGCTCAAGCAGGCCGACGGCAGCTACCTCATCAACGGCAGCAAGACCTTCATCACCAACGGCTGGCATGCCGACCTGGTGATTCTGGTGGCCAAGACCGACCCGGCCGCCGGGGCCAAGGGCACCAGCCTGTTCCTGATCGAGCGCGGCATGCCCGGCTTCGAGAAGGGCCAGCGCCTGAAGAAGCTGGGCCTGAAGGCGCAGGACACCTCCGAGCTGTTCTTCAACAATGTCCGCGTGGGCCCCGAGCAGCTGCTGGGGGGCGTTGCCATGGAGGGCCGGGGTTTCATCTGCCTCATGGAGCAACTGCCCTGGGAGCGGCTGCAGATCGCCATCGGTGCGGTGGCGGCGGCACAGGCCGCCATCGACTGGACGGTGGACTATGTGAAAAACCGGCAGGTGTTCGGCCAGGCGGTGGCGGCCTACCAGAACACCCGCTACACCCTGGCCGAGCTGCAGACCGAGGTGCAGGTGGCCCGGGTGTTCGTCGACAAGTGCTGCGAGCTGGTGCTGCAGGACCGGCTGGACACGGCCACCGCCAGCATGGCCAAGTACTGGTGCAGCGACCTGCAGTGCAAGGTCATGGACGAGTGCGTGCAGCTGCACGGGGGCTACGGCTTCATGTGGGAATACCCCATCACCCGCGCCTATGCCGATGCCCGGGTGCAGCGCATCTATGGCGGCACCAACGAGATCATGAAGGAAGTGATCTCGCGCGGCATGGGCCTGGGCGGGCGCTGAACGCGCCAGCCCAGGCCGCCACGCTCACCTGCGGGCGGCTTCGCCCAGGCGGCGGCCCAGCGAGACGGCGTAGGGCGCGGCGCGGGCATTGAGCACCGGATCGGCCGAGGGTTTGATGCCGGCCGGCAGCGCCACCGGGTTGAAGGTCATGCCGTCGCAGGCGCCGCCCATGCCGGCTTCCACCTGGGTGATGACCAGCTGGCCCACGGGCACCAGCTGGCGGCTCTCGGGCCAGGCCACGGTCGGGTCGGTCAGGTTGTCGCCGGCTTCGGCCAGCTGCAGCTTCATGTCGAACACCACCGGCTTGGCGGCCACGCGCTGTCGCAGCTCACCGGCCAGAAAGTCGTCCGGCAGGGCCTTGAGCTGGTCTTCGGTCAGACCCAGGGTGCCGGCTTCGGGCACGAACTGCCAGCGGGCAAAGCGGCTTTCGCCCTTGGCGTTCACGAACTCGAAGGCGTTCACGCCCCAGTAGTTCACCGACCCGTAGCTGGCCGGGACCGGGGCCTGGGCCAGGTAGGCGGCCTGGCGCAGGGTCTCGGGGTTGGCGGCGTTAAAGGCCTTGAGTTTTTCCGGATCCGGCTTGCCGGTGGCCGGGTCGGCGGTGCGGGCCTGCACGAACGGTGCGAACTGGTCCGGACGCGCCACAAAGAACACCGGAGCCGAGATGTTGGCCATCTGCCAGACCTCGTTGCCCGGCAGCTGGAAGGCCAGGGCCAGGCCCCGCACCGTCTTGCCCTTGTCGCTTGCCTTGGGGTTGCCGCCACCCACCGAGAAACGGGCCACCACCGGCACCTTCGAGCCGCTGAAGGCCGATGCCGTGGTCAACGCGCGGCCGGCGGTGTTGCCCACAAAGTGCCCGCTGGCGCAGATGCCCTTGGCACCCGAGCGGCGTGCACCGGGCTGCGGACCGGCCAGGCCTTCCAGTGCATTGACCTGGGCTTCGGCCGGGCTGGTCTGGGCCAGGGCCGAGGACACCGGGAACAGGGCAGGGGCGATCAGAGCGGCCAGACTGGCGGCGAGCAGGGTGCGTTTCATGTGGGGACCTTTCGATGGGGTTGGGAGGGGCAGGTCCCGGGCCTCATCGGTCCGTCCCGCCTGATCGGTGGTCGGCCCTGCGCGCGGCTTCTTACGCGCGGCTGCAAAAAATGTTCAGCGGTCCGGCAGCACGATGGTGTGGCGCGGATCGATGCCGGGCGGTGCCTCGTAGTCGGCCAGCACCACCGCCCGGTCGGGCTGCCGGACGAGGTCGTCCAGGCACGCCACCAGAAAGCGGATCGAAGGCGGATCGAGCGCGGCCACCGGCTGATCGAACAGCAGCACCGGTGCGCGGCTGGCCAGGGTCTGGCACAGGCCCACCTTGCGCCGGCTGCCGGCGGACAGCATGTACAGCGGCTTGGCGCGGTGCTCGACCAGGCCGAAGCCATCCACCAGATCCTCGGGTACACCCGTCAGCAGCGACTGCACCGGGGTGTCGTCGTGCGCGGGGTTGAGGATGTCGCTCAGGAAGGCGGTGCCGCTGCGCTCGATCAGGCCGTCGGACGGCGCCACATGCCCGGCGAGCAGGCGCAGCAACGTGGACTTGCCGCAGCCCTCGTCCCCGGTGATCAGCGTGATGCCGGGCGGTATGTCGATGTCCAGCCGGTCGAACAGCGGCAGGCCAGGCCAGCCGTGGCGAAGCTGGGGGATGCGGATCAGGGGCGGGGCGTTGGTCATCGTGCGGTGCCGTCGTTCAGTGGCCGATGCGGTAGCGCTGCCCCCGATGGTTCAGTACCGAGCCGTCGCGGCCGATCTGCTCCAGCACATGGTCCGGCCCGATGGACTGGCCTTCCTGCAGCACGCGGCCATTGACGATGAGGTGGCGCCATGCCGGGTTCTCCGACCAGGTCACGCCCTGCACGCTGATGGCGGGCAGGGCCGCACGCACCGACTCCGGCAGGTCGGCGTAGCGTGGCACGGCGTCGGCGGCGGGCTTCGGTGTCCGGGGTGTGGTCGGGGCGGCGGCAGTGGCAGGGGCCGGGGGGGTGGTCGGTCGTGCCGTGGCCGGCGCAGGTTCGGGCACGGGCTGCAGGATGGGGGCCGGCGCGGCGTCTGCCAGCGGTGGCGAAGGCGGCACCACCGGCTGGCCAGCGGGCACCGGTGGCGTTGCGGCAGGCGGTCGGGGGGCGGGCGCATCCGGGGTGCGCAGGCCCACCACGGCCATCATCACCGAGGCCACCACGGCAGTGCCCGCGATGCCGAGCATCCAGCCACCGCCGCGCGGCGCTGGCGAGGGCGGCGCCGTGTCGGGTACGGGCCTTGATGCCATGCTGGCAGCGCCGGGGATCGGCGGGTTGGCCTGCACCACCGGCACGGCAGGGCTGCCCAGCCCGGGGGGCGTTGCAGCCTGTTGCTGACGTTGCGCTTCGGCACGGCGCAGGGCATCGAGGATGTAGGACATGGCCGGTCAGGGGCGGGGTGCCTTGGGGTCCAGCCTGGGTTCGTCCACCTGGCTGGCGCGGTTGAGCTGCATGAAGGTCAGCGGGCCGGCAGCACCCACCGGATCGATGCCCTGGCTGCGCTGGAAGGCCCTGACCTGCTCGGTCAGGCTGGCGCCACTGCCCAGGCCCGGCAGCCGGCCGTGGCTCTGGAGATCGGCCAGGCGGGCGGTCAGCCACGGGGCGGCCGGGCCGAAACGGCCGTCTTCCAGACGGGCACGCTGGCCAGGGGGCAGACGCCACAACGTGGTGAAGTCGCCGCGCCACAGGCGCTCCAGCTCCTGCAGTGGCAGCTGCCAGCGGCGCTCGTCCACCTGCACCGTGGCCATCTCTTCGTTCAGCGCGGTGACCAGCACCGTGGCGCTGGCGCCGGACTGGGTCAGCGTGATGAGGCCCGGGCGGTCGAGCTGTCGAAGCCCGGCCAGGGTGAGGCGGTCGGTGCGGTAGCACTGCAGTCCCTGGGGCCGGGCGGCGGTGCAGGCGTTGCGCGTCGGCAGGTCGGCGGCCCATAGCCGGCCCAGCTGCGCCAGGCCGCTGTCGGGGGTGAGGTCGGGCCAGGGTGGGGTGGCGGGCCATGCCGGTGCGGGTGCTTCGGTGCTCGCCGCCATGGTCGGGGTCTGGGTCGGGGCAGGGGCCGGCGCTGCGGTCTCGGTCATGGTGCTGGCCGAGGCGTGTGGGTTCGTGCCGGTGGGTCGGGTCAGGCCGTGCAGCGCGGCAGCGAGCACCGCCAACACCGCCAACACCGCCAGCCCGGCCAGTGCCAGCACCGGGCGCGACCAGGGCACGCGCGGCCTGGCCGGCTCTGGTGCCCCGCTGCGGTCGGGAGCGGGGGCCGGCAGGGTGTCGAACACCTCGGCGGCTGCCTGCTCCAGCATGCCCCGGTCCGCCTGGGCGCGGGCACCCGCGTAGGCGCCCAGCAGGGCCCGGTCGCACAGCAGGTTGATGCGCCGGGGCACACCGCCAGTGAGGGCATGGATGCGTTCGATGGCATCGTCGGTGAAGGGCAGCGGCCCGCGCAGGCCGGCCACCTGCAGGCGGTGGGCCACGTAGGGGCGGATTTCTTCGGGGCCGAGCGTGTCGAGGTGAAAACGGGCCACCACCCGTTGCGCCAGCTGCTCCAGCCCTGGCTCGGCCAGCCGCTGGCGCAGTTCGGGCTGGCCGATGAGCACGATCTGCAGCAGCTTGGCTTCGCTGGTCTCCAGGTTGGTCAGCAGCCGCAGCTGCTCGAGCACCGGAGCGGGCAGTGCCTGGGCCTCGTCGATGATCAGCAGGTTGCGCTCGCCCGCCGCATGGCTGCGCAGCAGGTGGTCGTTGAGCGCTGCGATGCAGGGCTGCAGCGAGCCCAGGTTGCCCGGGTGGGCGGTCCAGGCCAGTCCGAATTCGGCGCAGATGGACTGGAGCAGGTCGAGCGCGGTGGCCGGCGGGTGAAAGATGTAGGCCACCCGGCACTGCGGCGGCACCTGCTGCAGGAAGCAGCGGCAGATGGTGGTCTTGCCGGCACCGATGTCGCCGCTGAGCACCACGAAGCCGCCACCGCCCTGCACGCCATAGAGCAAGTGGGCCAGCGCCTCCCGGTGGCGCTCGCTCATGTAGAGGAAGCGAGGGTCCGGCGAGAGCGAGAAGGGGTCGAGCTGGAGTCCGAAATACCCGGCGTACATCGGCCCGAGCATAGCGGCCGCCGATGACCCGGGCCATCCGGGTCATCCTGCGGCTGCCGGGGTCAGGCCGCCAGGGCCATGGGCTGCTTGGTGGCCGTGGCGCTGGCAGCGCTGGCCGGACGCGCTGCGCTGGCGCCGCATTCGATGTCGCCCGAGAGCTGCCCGCCGTCTTCGATGACGACGCGGCCGTACTTGATGCGACCGGTCACCTTGCCGGTGGCATGGATCACCAGCTTCTGGCGCACGGTGAGGTTGCCGTCGAACACACCCCGGATCTCGGCGATGTCGATCTCGGCCGATCCCTTGAAGGCGCCCTGTTCGGCGATCTGGATCACGCGCGAATCCATGGTGGCCTCCACCAGACCCTCCACCACCAGGGTGTCGCAGTCGGTGATTTCCACGCCCTTGAGCTTGATGTTGGGGCCCACGGTGAGCTTGCTGCCACCCTCGGGAGTGGCGGGGCTGCTGTCGGCCACCGGTGCGGTCTGTGTCACGGCTTCCTGGGTGGTTGCTGCCGGGGTGGCGGCGGCCGCCGTGGCCGCACCGGCCGGGCCGCCTTGCCCGTAGCGCGGCGTGGCCATCTGGCCGCCCAGGGGTTTGTTGAGGTCGGATTCGCGTTTGCCGAAGTGCAGTGCCATGGGTGAGCTCCTTGTCGAAGAATGAAAACAGGAGCGCCCATGCTAGGCGCCATGCGGCTTACATTCGGACCGGTCCCGTAAGAGGTGTGACGAGTTGAAGCACCTGCATCGCATGGGCCCAAGCCCCCGCTGATTCGGGCTGCGCCGTAAAATCGCGGGTTGTCCACCGCCCGCGCCACGGGTGCCCAACCCATGAACGCCCCCCTCGACGTCTCCTTCTTCGCGCGCGCCGCCAAGCCCATCACCAGCTACCGGCCGTACTGGGCCAAGCGGTTCGGCACCGCGCCCTTCCTCCCCATGAGCCGTGCCGAGATGGACCAGCTCGGCTGGGACAGCTGCGACATCATCCTGGTGACCGGGGACGCCTATGTGGACCACCCCAGCTTCGGCATGGCCGTGGTGGGCCGCGTGCTGGAAGCGCAAGGCTTTCGCGTGGGCATCATCGCCCAGCCCGACTGGCAGAGCGCCGACCCCTTCAAGGTGCTGGGCAAGCCCAACCTGTTCTGGGGCGTGACCGCCGGCAACATGGATTCCATGATCAACCGGTACACCGCCGACCGGAAGATCCGCAGCGACGACGCCTATACCCCGGGTGACGTGGGCGGCAAGCGGCCCGACCGCGCCGCCATCGTCTACAGCCAGCGCTGCCGCGAGGCCTACAAGGACGTGCCCATCGTGCTCGGCGGCATCGAGGGCAGCCTGCGCCGCATCGCCCATTACGACTACTGGAGCGACAAGGTGCGCCGCTCCATCGTGGTGGACAGCAAGTGCGACATGCTGCTCTACGGCAACGCCGAGCGGGCCCTGGTGGAGGTGGCCCACCGCCTCGCCGCCCGCGAGCCGGTGGAGAACATCACCGACGTGCGCGGCACCGCCTTCATCCGCCGCCCGGGCGATCCGTCCACCGAAGGCTGGTTCGAGATCGATTCCACCGAGGTGGACACGCCCGGTCCGGTCGAGTCGCACATCAACCCCTACCTCACCACCAGCGAGCAGGCGCAGGCGCAGGGCGAGAGCTGTTCCAAGGACGACCCGGCTGCGCAGGCCACTGCCAGCCAGGCTCCGGCCAGCCAGGGCCAGGCGGTGCAGACCATCCAGTTCGTGCCCAACCCCTCGCTCAAAGGCAAGGGCGGCCGGCCACCGCGCGACCGCACCGTCATCCGCCTGCCCAGCTTCGAGCAGGTCCGGTCCGACCCGGTGCTCTATGCCCATGCCAACCGGGTGCTGCATGTGGAAGCCAACCCGGGCAACGCCCGTGCCCTGGTGCAGGCCCACGGCGAAGGCGTGCTGGCGCGCGATGTCTGGATCAACCCGCCGCCCATCCCGCTGACCACGGCCGAGATGGACCATGTGTTCGACCTGCCGTACGCCCGCAGCCCGCACCCGGCGTATGCCGACGAGAACGGTCGCCACGACGGGCCGACCAAGATTCCGGCCTGGGAAATGATCCGCTTCAGCGTGAACATCATGCGGGGCTGCTTCGGCGGCTGCACCTTCTGCTCCATCACCGAGCATGAGGGCCGCATCATCCAGAGCCGTTCGGAGGAGTCCATCATCCGCGAGGTGGAGGACATCCGCGACAAGGTGGAGGGCTTCACCGGCGTCATCTCCGACCTGGGCGGACCGACCGCCAACATGTACCGCCTGGGCTGCCGCACGCCCGAGATCGAGGCCGCCTGCCGCAAGCCCAGCTGCGTGTACCCGGGCATCTGCCAGAACCTCACCACCGACCACGGCCCGCTGATCAAGATCTACCGCCGCGCCCGCGAGCTGCGCGGCATCAAGAAGGTGCTGATCGGCTCCGGTCTGCGCTACGACCTGGCCATCAAGTCGCCCGAATACGTCAAGGAGCTGGTGCAGCACCATGTGGGCGGCTACCTGAAGATCGCCCCCGAGCACACCGAAGGCGGGCCGCTGTCCAAGATGATGAAGCCCGGCATCGGCAGCTACGACCGCTTCAAGCAGATGTTCGAGAAGTACAGCGAGGAGGCCGGCAAGAAGCAGTACCTCATCCCGTACTTCATCGCGGCCCACCCCGGCACCAGCGACGAGGACATGATGAACCTCGCGCTCTGGCTCAAGCGCAACGGCTTCCGGGCGGATCAGGTGCAGACCTTCTACCCCAGCCCCATGGCCACCGCCACGGCCATGTACCACACGAGTCTGAACACGCTCAAGGGCATCCACCGCGATGACCGCAGCGAGAAGGTCGACATCGTGCGGGGGGAGCGCCGCCGCCGGCTGCACAAGGCCTTCCTGCGCTACCACGATCCCAACAACTGGCCGCTGCTGCGCGAGGCGCTCAAGACCATGGGCCGGGCCGACCTCATCGGCAACGGCAAGCACCACCTCATCCCCACCTTCCAGCCCCTCACTGACGGTGGTTACCAGAGCGCGCGCCGCAAGAACAGCACGCCGCCGGGCAAGCCCCGCACCGTGGCAGCAGGTCAGCCCAAGCCGGGCACGCTGCTGACGCAGCACACCGGTCTGCCGCCCCGTGTGCAGGGGGCTGGTCCGGGCAAGGGACCGGCGGCGCGCCGCAAGCCGCGCTGAGCCAGCGCTGTCGCCCGATCAGGGCAGGCGGGAGAAGGGTGGCCAGATCAGCCAGGCCAGCAGGGCCAGGCAGTGCAGGGCGGTGGTGGCCTTGAACGCCAGCTGGAACGAGGGCTTGCGCGTCTTGTGGCGCAGCACACTCTGCGCAAACCAGGCGCCCGGCCAGCCGCCCAGCAGGGCAAAGCCGTGCAGCACGCTCTCCTGCACCCGCCAGTCGCCGTTCTGGGCGGCATGCTTGTCCTTCCAGTAGGCGAACAGCGCCACCACGTTCAGCAGCGCCAGTCCCACCAGCACCACCCACGGAAACCGGCCCAGGGCAATGCCCACCAGCCACATCAGCAGCCAGACCGCCACCAGGCCCAGGCCCGGCCATGGGTGCCAGCGCTCCAGCCACGACGGCCGAGGGGTGCGCCGAGCCACCCGAGGGCCGGCCGGCAGCAGTTCGTCCACAGTGGTGGCCACCTTCACGTCCGACTTGAAGTAGATGTCGGCCGGCTTGTCCTTCACCTGCAATGCCTGGGGGCCGCGACCGCCCACCACGATTTCCTCGAACTCCACCGGCTGCCCGACCTGGATCGGCAGCGGTCCTTTGTAGTCGCGCAGGTGGAAGCGGATGAAGGCAGCGGTCTGGGGGCTGCGGATCAGCCCCAGGCCTTCATCGGCATTCCACTGGACCACGGAACCTTGTTTGCGCATGGGAGGTGCTCGGCGGGGTCAGACCAGGGTGTGCAGCGGGATGTCGTGCTCGGCGGCCAGAGTGTCCAGTTCGGCGCGGCTGCGCTGGGCGAACCAGGCGGCCAGGGCCTCCCGGGTGGCAGGCAGGAACAGGGTCTGCGGGCTCTGCAGCGGCACGCCGGCCACGGCACACAGCGAGGCCGCAAAGTGCGGCTCCAGCGCGGCCACGGCCACCCGGCCGTCGCGGCAGGCATAGACCCGGTAGCCTGCATGGGCGCCGCCCACGGCGCCGTCCGGCCGGGTCAGGCCCCACTGGCGGGGCAGGGCCAGCCAGGCCGCAGCGTCCGACAGGGCCACCGACTGGTACTGGCCGCGCCCGGTCTGGCGCGCCACGGTCACGGCGGCCAGCACGGCTTCGGCGGCCATGAGCGAGCCGCCCATGTCGGCAAACAGGGTGGCCGGCAGGTCGAGTCCGGGGACCAGCCCGGCATCGGCCAGGTAGGTGAGGTCATGTCCCGGCTCCTCGGCGCGCGCACCGGGGGCGCCCACGATGGCAACCATGGAGAGCTGGGGATGGTCCTTGTGCAGCGTCTTCCATTCCAGGCCCAGCTTGCGCAGGGCCGAAGGCCGGAAAGAGGTGAGCAGCACGTCGGTCGAGGCCAGCATGCGCTGCAGCCGTGCGCGGCCGGCATCCCGCTTGAGGTCGAGAGTTGTGACCTTGATGCCGGCATGCAGCGTGGCATAGGCCTGCGGGTTGTACTGGCCCATGGGATCACCGCTGCGCCCGGCGGGGCCAGGCGGCTCGACCTTGGTGCAGCGCCCACCCATCTGCTGCAGCCGCATCAGGGCGGCGGGACCGGGCAGGTTGAGCGCCAGGCTCAGGACGCGGACACCGCGCAGCGGCTTGAGGACGGAAGACGGCATGAACGGATGGCTCGGAACGGAACCATCCGAATGTACCTGCGCCGGCCGCCTTGCAATCAGCGGAATTGCCCGAAATCCAGGGGTAATCCCACGTAGTTCTCGGCCAGCGAACGGGATGCAGCCTCGGAGTTCACCAGGTATTCCAGCTCAGCCTCCTGCACCTTCTGGCCAAAGCCCTGCGTGTCGGGGAAGCGGTGCATCAGCGAGGTCAGCCACCAGCTGAAGCGCTCGGCACGCCAGACGCGCGCCAGGGCCTTGCGCGAGTAGTCGTCGATGCCGGCGCTGGTGCGCTCCTGGTAATACTCGATCAGGGCGCTGGACAGGTACTTCACGTCGCTGGCCGCCAGGTTCAGCCCTTTGGCGCCGGTGGGCGGCACGATGTGGGCTGCATCACCGGCCAGGAACAGCCGGCCGAAGCGCATGGGCTCCGCCACGAAGCTGCGCAGCGGCGCGATGCTTTTCTCGATGCTCGGGCCGGTGACCATGCGCTCGGCCATTTCGGGGTCGAGGCGTCGGCGCAGTTCGTCCCAGAAGCGGTCGTCGCTCCACTGCTCCACCTTGTCCTCGATGGGGCACTGCACGTAGTAGCGGCTGCGGGTGAGGCTGCGCATGGAGCACAGGCCGAAGCCGCGTTCGCTGTTGGCATAGACGATGGCGTGGGTGGAGACGGGGGGCACATCGGCCAGGATGCCCAGCCATCCGAAGGGATAGACCTTCTCGTACTCGGTGATGGCGCCTTCGGGCACGCTGGCCCGGCACACGCCGTGAAAGCCGTCGCAGCCGGCAATGAAGTCGCAGGCCAGTTCCTTGAGCTCCCCGTCCTGGCGAAAGCGCACCACCGGGCTGGTGCCGTCGAAATCATGGATGCTGACATCGGCCGCGCTGTAGACCGTGGTCAGGCCGGCGGCGGCACGGGCGTCCATCAGGTCCTTGGTGACCTCGGTCTGGCCATAGGCCGTGACCACCTTGCCACCGGTCAGGCCGGTCACGTCGATCGGGTGGCGGGTGTTGCGGTAGACCAGCTCGATGCTGTGGTGCACCGTGCCCTGGGCCGCCACGCGCGCGCCCACGCCAGCTTCCCTGAGCAGGTCCACCGTGATCTGTTCCAGGATGCCGGCGCGGATGCGGCCCAGCACATAGTCGGCGCTCTGGCGCTCGATGATGATGTTGTCGATGCCGGCCTTGTGCAGCAGCTGGCCGAGCAGCAGGCCCGAGGGGCCGGCGCCGATGATGGCAACCTGGGTACGCATGGGGGTGTCTCCTTGTGGAGAGCGATTGTGGGTAGACCGCACCGGGGTCCACAACCGGCGGCGGCAGGAGTTGCGCGGTGATCGGACGTGCTGTGCGATGATCGCGCAAAACAGCTGTCTGACTGGAGCCTGCCGATGCCAACCCCTGTCACCGCCACCCCTGCCATCGCCCGCGCCGACTTCATCGAAGGCATGGCCAAGGGCATGGCGGTGCTGGAGAGTTTCGACACCTCGCGCCAACGGCTCAATGCCACCCAGGCGGCCGAGCGGGCCGGCATCACGCGGGCTGCGGCCCGGCGCCACCTGCTCACGCTGGCGCACCTGGGTTACCTGGACACCGACGGCAGCCACTACTGGCTGTCGCCCAAGGTGCTGCGGTTCTCGGGCAGTTACCTGGCGTCGGCCCGGTTGCCCCGGGTGCTGCAGCCCACGCTGAACCGGTTGGCGGCGCTGACCCGGGAATCGTTCTCGGCGGTGGTGCGCGATGGCGACGAGGTGGTCATCGTGGCGCGCAGCGTGTCGGCCCATGTGCAGCGGCTCATGGCCTACGGCCTTCACCTGGGCGCGAGGTTGCCGGCCCATGCTACCTCCACCGGCCGCGTGCTGCTGGCCGCCTTGCCGCGCACCGAACTCAACGCCTGGTTGAAGGGCCGCGAGCTGCCCCGGCTCACGCCCCACACCACGGTGGAGCCCAAAGCCCTGCGGGCGGTGCTGGCGCAGGTCCGGACGGACGATTTCGCGGTGGCGCGCGAGGAGCACGAACTCGGCGTGTTCGCCGCCGCCGTGCCGCTGCGCGACATGCAGGGCAGGGTGGTGGCCGCCCTCAATGTGGTGGCCTCGCCCGAGCGGCTGGAAGAGTCGGTGCTGCGGCAGGACCTGCTGCCGCAGCTGCAGGCCGCCGCACTCGAGCTGCGGCCGCTGCTCTGAAGGGCGGCGATCAGACGCCCAGGTGCTGTTCCAGCAGGCCGGGTTGTGCCAGCAGTTCGGCTGACGTGCCTTCGAACACCACCTCGCCCTTGACCAGGATCAGGTTGCGGTCGGTGGTCTGGGTCACATGCTTCCAGTTCTTGTCCACGATGACGCTGCTGATGCCGCTCTCGCGGATCAGGCCGCAGATGCGCCAGATCTCGCGCGCAATCAGCGGGGCCAGACCTTCGGTGGCTTCGTCCAGGATGAGCAGGTCGGGGTTGGTCATGAGCGCGCGGCCGATGGTCAGCATCTGCTGTTCGCCGCCGCTGAGCTGCTGCCCGCCGTGGTTCAGGCGTTCGGCCAGGCGGGGGAAGGTTTCGAGCACGCGCTCGTAGGTCCAGTCGCGCTGGCCACGGGTGCCGGCGCGGGCCGCCATGACCAGGTTCTCGCGCACGCTCAGGTTGCCGAAGATGCCCCGGCCTTCGGGCACATAGGCGATGCCCAGGCGCGCCACCTCATAGGGCGAGGCACCGGTCAGGGTGCGACCCTTGATCTCCACCGAGCCCCCGCTGGGCTTGACGATGCCCATGACCGACTTCAGCAGGGTGCTCTTGCCCATGCCGTTGCGGCCCATCAGACCGATGGTCTGACCCGGCTCCACCGTGAAGTCGATGCCGCGCAGGATGTGGCTCTGGCCATAGTGGGTGTGCAGGCCCCGGGCCTGCAGCAGGGCTGTCATGCGTGTTCCTCCCCGAGGTAGGCCGCCTGCACACCGGCGTCGGCCCGGATCTCGGCCGGGGTGCCGCTGGCGATCACCTGGCCATTGACCATCACGGTCAGCACATCGGCCAGGCTGAAGACGGCGTCCATGTCGTGTTCGACCAGCATCATCGCGTGGTCCTTCTTGAGGCGCTGCAGCAGGTCCACCATGCGCTCGGCCTCGGCCGTGCCCATGCCGGCCAGAGGCTCGTCCAGCAGCAGCACCGTGGGTTCGGTGGCCAGGGTCATGGCCACTTCGAGCTGGCGCTGCTCGCCGTGGCTGGTGGTGCCGGCCACGGCCTTGGCGCGGGCCGTCAGGCCAGCCAGTTCCAGGGCCCGTTCGCAGCGGCGGTTGACTTCGGCCATGCGGGCCGACGACGAGAACCAGTGCAGCGGGTTGAAGGCGGCATGGCGTTCGCGCGACTGGGCGGCCAGCCGCACGTTGTCCCACACGGTGAAGGGCAGGAAGATGTTGGTCTTCTGGTAGCTGCGGCCCAGGCCCAGGCGCGAGATGGCCTCGGGCTTGTGGCCTGCGATGGCGTGACCGCCCAGGGTGATGGTGCCCGAGGTGGGCGGCAGGTCGCCGGAGAGCAGATTGGTCAGCGTGGACTTGCCGGCGCCGTTGGGGCCGATGACCGCGTGGATGCGGTCGCGGTGCAGATCGACCGACACCTCGTTGACGGCGGCCAGACCGCCGAAGCGCTTGGTGAGCTGGCGCGCGCTGAGCACCGGCTGGCTGGCGGGGATCGAGGGGCTGGTGCTCATGCGGCATCCTTGCGGGTGAATCGCTCGACCAGACCCAGCAGGCCGCGCGGTGCCACGATCACCACCAGCACGATGAAGCCGCCCATGAGCAGCTGCCAGTGCTTGGTGAGGTCCTTGAAGAAGTGCATGACGTATTCGAAGGCGAAGGCACCGACGATGGCACCGGCGAAGTTGCCCATGCCGCCCAGGATGACCATCATGATGGCGTGCGCGCTCATGTGGAAACCCATCAGCTCCGGGTTGACGAAGCCGGTCTGCGCCGCCCACAGGTAACCCGCCACGCCGGCCAGCGTGCCGGCCAGGGTGAAGGCGGTGAGCTTGTAGCCGAAGGTGCCGTAGCCCACCGCACGCATGCGGTGTTCATTGACCCGGATGCCGGCCAGCACGCGCCCGAAGGGCGAGAACAGCAGCCGGCGCAGGAAGGCGTACACCAGCACCAGCACCGCCAGGGTGAAGTAATAGAACGTGGTCTTGTTCTCCAGGTCCAGGCCGAGCGCCGTGGCATCGGGCCGGAAGGTGACATAGATGCCGTCCGATCCGCCCAGGCCCTTGTTGTCGAAGAACAGGAAGAACACCATCTGCGCAAAGGCCATGGTGACCATGATGAAGTAGATGCCGTGGGTGCGGACCACGAAGAAGCCGATGACCAGCGCGGCCAGCCCGGCTCCGGCAGCGGCCAGCGGCAGCGACCACCAGAGCGCGATCGGCGCGTCCTGCGGCGTGAGGAAGGCCAGCGCATAACCGGCCAGGCCGAAGTAGGCGGCGTGGCCCAGCGACACCAGGCCGGTCACGCCCTGCAGCAGGTCCAGGCTCATCGCGAAGATGGCCAGGATCATCATCTGCGACAGCATGCCGAGGTAGAAGTCGGCACCGGTCAGGGGCATCAGGGGGAACGCCGCCAGCGCGATGAAACCCAGTCCGAGGATGAACTGGATGCTGCGCGGCAGGCGCTCGAGTTGGGCTTTGGGGGAACTCATTGCTTGAACAGCCCTTCGGGCTTGTAGAGCAGCACAAGGGCCATCAGCATGTAGACCGCCATGCCGGCGATCTGCGGCACCAGCACCTTGCCGAAGGTATCGACCAGGCCCACCAGCAGTGCGGCCACCAGGGCACCACGCACCGAGCCGATGCCGCCGATCACCACCACCACGAAACACATGATCAGCACCGAGCTGCCCATGCCGGGGTACACGCTCGCGATGGGCGAGGCGATCATGCCGGCGATGGCGGCCAGGGCCACGCCCAGCGCAAACACCACGCCGTGGATCAGGCGGATGTTGACCCCCAGCGATTCGGTCATCTCGCGGTTGAAGGCGCCAGCCCGGATCTTCATGCCCAGACGGGTCTTGCTGATCAGCAGGTAGAGCCCCAGGGCCAGCGCGATGCAGATGCCCGACATCACCAGCCGGTACACCGGGTACGACAGGTTCTCGGTCAGCGGGATGGACCAGTTCAGCATCTCGGGCACCTGCACTGCGTGCACGTCGTCGCCCCAGAGGATGGACCGCAGCTCCTCGAAGATGTAGATCAGGCCGAAGGTCAGCAGCACCTGGTCGAGGTGGTCACGGTGGTAGAAGTGGCGAAACAGCAGCCACTCCAGCGCCCAGCCGAACACCACCGCCAGCACCGCTCCCAGCAGGATGGCCAGCGCCAGGCTGCCGGTCTGGCTGGAGATGTACCAGGCCAGGTAGGCGCCCAGCATGTAGAAGCTGCCGTGGGCGAGGTTGACCACGCCCATGATCCCGAAGATCAGCGTCAGTCCGGCGGCCAGCATGAACAGCAGCAGGCCGTACTGCAGGCTGTTGAGGAGTTGTATGAGGAAGTTGGCGAAGTCCATGGCAATCACAACAGCCGAGGATGGCGTCGATCCGGCTTCGCCGGTCGGCAGACATCGCCCCCCAGCAGGGGGGTGATGCCGAAGGCAGCGCGTGGGGTCAACCCATTCTGCAGCCGGTGGCCGGGTCGGCCACGGCCTTCTGCGCGATGCCGATCACCTTGTTTTCCTTGTTCTCGACCTTGCGCAGGTACATGTCCTGGATCGGGTTGTGGGCCTTGCTCATGGTCCACTGCCCGCGCGGGCTGTCGATGGTGGCGCCTTCCATGGCGGCGTAGAGCGCCTTCTTGTTGTTCAGGTCGCCCTTGACCGCGTTGGCTCCCTTGATCAGCAGCAGGCCGGTGTCGTAGCCCTGAACGGCGTACACGTCGGGCTGGAGCTTGAAGGTCTTGGCGTAGTTCAGGCGGAAGGTCTTGTTGCGCGGGGTGTCCAGCGAATCGCTGTAGTGCATGGTGGTCAGCACGCCGTCGGCGGCCGGGCCGGCGGCTTCCAGCACGCCCTCGGTCAGGAAGCCCGAGCCGTAGAGCTGGATGTTCTTGTTCAGGCCGGCGGCTGCGTAGTCGCGCAGGAACTTGGCCGCACCGCCACCGGCGAAGAAGCAGGCCACGGCGTCCGGCTTCAGGGCGGCGATCTCGGTCAGCAGGGCCTGGAATTCCACGTTGGGGAAGGGCAGGCCGAGCTTCTTGATGATGGTGCCGCCGGCAGCGGTGTAGCTCTGCTCGAAGCCTTCGAAGGCTTCATCGCCGGCCGCGTAGTTCCAGGTGATCCACACCGCTTTCTTGTGGCCACGCTCCACCATGGCCTTGCCCAGGGCCAGCGTGGGCTGGCTGTTGGTGAAGGAGGTGCGGAACACGTTGGGGGCGCACTGGGCGCGGGTGGCCACGTGCACGCCGGCGTTGGGGATCAGGTTGAGCACACCGGTGTCGCGGGCCACCTTGTGGATGCCCATCTGCACGCCGGAGTGCACCGTGCCCACCAGCACGTCCACCTTGTCGCGCTGCACCAGACGGGTGGCGTTCTCGATGCCCTTGGCCGGGTTGGACTCGTCGTCCACCTTGAAGAACTCCACCTCGCGGCCACCCAGCTTGCCGCCTTGCTCGTCCAGTGCCATGCGGAAGCCGTTCTCGATGGCCACACCCAGCTGGGCGAAGGTGCCGGTGTACGGGAGCATGAAGCCCACCCGGACCTTGTCGGACTGGGCGCGCACGATCTGCGGCAGCAGCAGGCCGGTGGAAGCGGCGCCGATCACGGCAGCGCTGCGGGTCAGTACAAGTCGGCGTGTGGTCATGGGTGTCTCCTGTAGTCGGGTTGGAACGCGGGTCACTGTAGGGGGCGGGTCTGCGGGTGACGATCCTGACTTACCCTACTTCAAGTCTCAACTATTCAGACCTGAAATCAGGCCATGGCCGCCAGGGCCTGGGGCAGCCACTCGCGGCACCAGGCGATGCCTGCCGCCTCGGGGTCGTCCACGGTGAAGGCATCCAGCACCAGGGGTTCGCCCAGGCGCACCGCGCCCAGGTCGGACAGCCGCGCATCGAAGAGACGCCCGCCGTTGGCGAAGGTGTTGGGGTACTGCGCGCTGTCGCCCAGGGCGATCAGTCCGTAGCGCACATGGCCCAGAAACCGGGGCTGGCTGTCCAGCGAGGCGTACAGCGCCTGGGCGTTGTCGGGCACGTCACCCGATCCATATGTGGAGGTGCATATGACGTAAAGTGCATCTTCGTCAAACACCGAAATGTCCAATCCGTTCATCATCCGGATTTCCACCGACCCGATCAGGTCGGCGCAGTCGAGCTCGATGGCCTGAGCGACATACTCGGCGGTGCCGGTCATGGTGCCGACCAGGATGATGAGCTTGGAGGGAGTGGGCATGAGGTGCACTTTAATTCATGTTCTTCGGGGAATGTCTGCGGGTTTACCCCTTGTGCCGGGGCAGGGCGTGAAGCCTGGTCGGGCGCGAGCCCGCGCCACAATGGCAGACCAACGTCTCATCACCCCGCACCTCTGCCCGCCATGCCGGTCAACCGCCTCGACAACCAGCTCTGCTTTGCCCTCTACAAGGCCACCAACGCCATCACCCACACCTACCGTGCGCCGCTGGCGGCCCTGGGCCTGACCTATCCGCAGTACCTGGTGATGCTGGTGCTGTGGGAAGACGGCGAACAGACCGTGGGCGGCCTGGCCCAGCGGCTGGCCCTGGATGCCAGCACGCTCACCCCGTTGCTGCGGCGCATGGAACACGCCGGGCTGGTGCAGCGCCAGCGCGATCCGGCCAACCAGCGTTCAGTGCGGGTTCGTCCCACCGAGCAGGGGTGTGCGCTGGAGGCGCCGGCCGCGGCCATCCAGCAGCGAGTGGCTTGTGCCACCCGGCTGGAAGGCCCGGGCTTCGAACAGCTGAGGCAGCAACTTCACCGGCTGGCAGCCGACCTGGACGCGTCCGACATGGGCGCCGCCTGATCGGCTTTGTCCCGGCATGTCCCTGCACGCCGCTGGATGCAGGGGGAATCCCTGATGTGCAATTGTTTGGTGGGCCAATAATCGCGCCACCCGGCGCCCGCCGCGTCAATCGTCCACCATCCACCCAGAGGTCCCCATGCCCGTCCACACCACCCGTTCCCTGTTCACCCTGACCGCCGGCGCTGCCCTGGTGGCCTGCCTGGCGGCGCCTTCGGCCTGGGCAGTGGACCCCACCCGCATGGTCGATGCCTTCGAGGCCACCAACGGCAAGTTCGAGGGCTTCCGCCGCTCGGGCGCCAAGGGCATTTGTGCCACCGGTGAATTCACCGGCTCGGCACAAGGCCGTGCACTGTCGGTGGCTTCGGCCTTCTCCGGCAAGCCGGTGCCGGTGATCGTGCGTTTCTCGGTGGGTGGTGCCAACCCCAACGCCGCCGACAACGGCAAAGGCCAGCGCAACCTGGCGCTGCAGTTCGATCTGCCGGGTGGCGAGGTCTGGCAGATGGGCAACATCAACGCGCCCATCTTCGGCGCCGCCACGCCGGAGCAGCTCCTGGGCCGGGTGGAGTCGCTGCGTCCCGACCCGGCCACCAAGGCGGCCGACCCGGCCAAGGTCAAGGCCTTCGCCGACGCCAACCCCGAGGTGCTGATGCAAGGCCGGTACTTCGCGTCCCAGCCGGTGCCGGCCAGCTATGCCAGCGTCAACTACTGGGGCGTGCACGGCTTCGGCTTCACCAACGACAAGGGCCAGACGCAGTACGGCAAGTGGGTTTTCGAGCCGGTGGGCGGCGTGCAGGGCCTGACCGACGAGGAGGCCAAGGCCAAGGGACCGCAGTTCCTGATTGAAGACCTGCGTCAGCGGGTGAAGGCCGGCGGCGTGGCCTTCAACTTCATGCTGGAGCTGGCCCAGCCCGGCGACACGATCAACAAAGCCACCGTGCCGCTGCCCGAGGGCCGGCAGAAGGTGAACCTGGGCGTGCTCAAGATCACCGCTGTGGCCGCCGACGCCACCGGTCCGTGCGTGGGCATCACCTACAACCCCATGATCCTGCCCAAGGGCGTGGTGCCCACCGACGACCCGATGCTGGCGGGTCGGGCCGCACCGTACGCGGTGTCGCTGGGCCGCCGGCTCGGCGAAGGCGCCAAGCAGTAAGGCGACTCAGGCGCGGGCCAGCCCCTGTGCATTGGCCCGCGCGATGGCCCGGAAATCCGGGCCGATGCGTTCGTCGTCGCCAGCGTTGCGCCAGAAGCGCTGGGCCAGCTGCAGCGCGCGGGGCCACACCGCCAGGGTCTGCACCGTCGGGCGGGGTGGGTGGGCCATGAAGTCGCGGTGGACCACTTCGCCGGCCACTGGCGCATACAGCATCGGCAGCATGTCGTAGGCCGGGGCCAGCCGCCAGCGGTGGTCGCGCAGCAGCAGCGACAGGTTGCCGTGGTGGCGGTCGGTGTTGGCGATCAGCGCACCGAAGGCGTCGAGCAGGCCGATGGTGTTCACATCGTCGGGGTGCAGCCGCTCCGGGCCGGCCACGGCGGAGCGGTGGGCGGTGTCCACCCAGTTGACGCCGGCGCCGATGTACTGTCGGTCGTACACCTCCAGCGACACCATGCCCACGCGGCCGCCCGGCGCCGTGCGGTCAAAGCGCCGGCTTTCCAGAAACACGCGGCCACCGGCCACCTCGATGCGGCTGTGGGCCGCCGAGACGCCGGCATCGGCCAGCGTCTGCAGGGCCAGCCCTTCGCAGACCAGCAGGTCGCGCCAGCGCTGGCTGGCTGCGCTCTCGTCGGCCGGCGAGAACTTGACCAGCACCGCGTGCCCGTCGCGCACCGCGCTGAACTTGGGCTGCTCGCCACCGGCACTCGACCCGGGCGTGCCCAGGTCCAGCGCCTGGGCTGCCAGTGCCGGGTAGTCGGCGGCGGGGTCGGACACCACGGGTGCCGCCGTGTGCAGGGGCGCGGGCAGGGCCATGAACCGGTCGAAGGCCGCTGCACCCACCAGCAGGTTGCCGGGCAGGTCTTCCCCGGCGTTCACCAGGACCTTGAGGATGTGGTCGTCGCTCCAGTGGCTCAGGTTGGCGGGCAGCTGCAGGGTGGTGTGGCGTCCGACAAAACCGCGCCCCAGGAAGCCCTGGGGCCGCATGTCGTACAGGAACCAGGGCAGGCTGTCGTGCCGCGCGCTCTGGCCATGCCCGCGGTCGGCCTCGTCCATCCAGAAGCCGTCCGGAGCCAGCGGGTACAGGGTACCGAAGAACCCCACCGAGCCGTCGGGCTGCACCGCGTGCACCGGCACCTGGCGGCCCACGCCCGGCACCTCGCGCAGCAACAGGTAGCGGCGGGCGCGCGCTGCACCCACGGCCACCACCTGGCCGTCGGCCAGCAAGGGCGCCAGCAGGCGCGACGCGGTGGGCTGGCTGACGCCCAGACGCGCCTGCAGATCCGGGCTGGTGGCGGTGCCGCCCATCTGGCGCAAGCTGGCTAGCAGGTCATGGGGTGACGGGGAGGGCATGAATGAATTCCTGAATGGATAAATTCATTCTAAGCCGTTGTGGCAGAACAGATATCCGGAATTCGTGAATCGATCAGGGTGGCCTGCCCGGAGGGACTCGAACCCCCGACCTGCTGCTTAGAAGGCAGCTGCTCTATCCAGTTGAGCTACGGGCAGTGGGGCCACCCGATGCCGGGTGGCGGGGCCGGATGGAGAAAAGGCCCACGCTGTGGGCCTTTTCGTTGTGGTGGTCGGAGCGGCGGGATTCGAACTCGCGACCCTCTGCTCCCAAAGCAGATGCGCTACCAGGCTGCGCTACGCTCCGACTGAAGCGGCGGATTGTACCTGCGCATCGACACCTTTCCGGCCTGGCTCAGCGCTTTTGGTACTGAACGGTGCCGAACAGGGTCTGGCGGGCCTTGTCGTCGGTCAGCGGCTTGCGGGCGTCGGCCAGCACTGCCACGCCGCGCTGCACCGCCGGGCGCGCAGCAATGCGGTCGAACCAGTCTTTCAGTCGCGGGTAATCGGCCCAGTCGATGCCCTGGTTCTGCCAGCTGCGCAGCCACGGGAAGATGGCGATGTCGGCCACGGTGTACTGGCGTCCGGCCATGTAGGGATGGTTCTGCAGCTGCCGGTCCATCACGCCGTACAGGCGCTTGGCCTCGTTGGTGTAGCGGTTGACGGCGTACTCGATCTTCTCGGGTGCGTAGATGCGGAAGTGGTGGGCCTGGCCCAGCATCGGCCCCACACCGCCCATCTGGAACATGAGCCACTCCAGCATCTTGAAGCGGTCGCGGTCGGAGCGGGGCAGGAACTTGCCCGTCTTGCCGGCCAGGTAGAGCAGGATGGCGCCCGACTCGAACAGGCTGATGGGCTTGCCGTCCGGTCCCTGAGGATCGACCATGGCCGGGATCTTGTTGTTCGGGCTGATCTTCAGGAAGGCCGGCTCGAACTGGTCGCCCTTGGCGATGTCGATCGGGTGCACGCGCCAGTCGCGTCCGAGACGCAGGCCGCACTCCTCCAGCATGATGTGGACCTTGTGTCCGTTGGGCGTGGGCCAGGAATAGACGTCGATCATGGGGTGGTCTCCTTGGTGCGCTGGGCTGGGGGCATCGGCGCGAGCACTTTACGGGAAAATCGGCCGCATGTTCGATCGCGCACGCCAAGCCCTGCAACGCCTTGTGGCCGCCCCCGACGCGCCATCCGGTGCCCCTTTGACCCAGTGGTCCCGCCAGCACGGCCTGACCTTCACCCAGCAGGGGCCGATGGCCTTTGCGGTCAACGGTGCCGAGGGCGTGCGCATCTGGCGCGCGGCCTGCGGTCCGTCCACGCGGGGCTACATCAAGGGTCACGAGCTGCTCGCCCGGGTGCATCTGGGGCGGGACGACGGTGCCCTCATCGTGCTGATGAACCGCGCGCTGCGCCACGACATCGAGGCAGTGGCCCAGGCCATGTTCTCTCGCGCCACCGACGATCTTCAGACCATGGCACAGGAAGTGCCCGAAGAAGTGCGCTGGATCTCCAGCCTGCGCGACACCGGCTGGCAGGGCCCGCCGGCCGATTTCTGGACGCGCCACGCCGTCTTCACCGACGATCCTTCGGCCGCCCGCCGCTGGCTCGACGATGAGGCGGTGGACCGCCTGCTGGCCTGGCCGCCCGGTGGCGTGACGGCCGACACCCCCATGCTCATCACCCGCCAGCGCGGCCGCCTGCAGTTGCGGCTGCAGATGGACCCGCCGGCCGACCCTGACACGGCGGTGCATGCGCTGGACCTGCTGCGCCACCTGGCCGGCCAGGCGACCTGAATCAGCTGCCGCGGGTGACCGGCATCTCCACCTCGGTCTTGATCGCCATGTGGCGTGCCAGCTCCAGCTTGGCGATGGACTGCCGGTGCACCTCGTCCGGGCCGTCGGCCAGTCGCAGGGTGCGCTGGTTGGCATAGCTGTAGGCCAGCGGGAAATCGTCGCTCACGCCGCCGCCGCCATGGGCCTGGATGGCCATGTCGATGATGTCGCAGGCCATGTTGGGCGCCACCACCTTGATCATCGCGATCTCGGCCTTGGCCACCTTGTTGCCCACCGTGTCCATCATGTAGGCCGCCTTGAGCGTGAGCAGACGGGCCATCTCGATGCGGCAGCGGGCGTCGGCAATGCGCTCGTGCCAGACCGACTGGGCCGACACCGGCTTGCCGAAGGCCACGCGGCTGTTCAGGCGCTGGCACATGAGTTCGAGCGCGCGCTCGGCCGCGCCGATGGAGCGCATGCAGTGGTGGATGCGGCCCGGGCCAAGGCGGCCCTGGGCAATCTCGAATCCCCGGCCTTCGCCGAGCAACAGGTTGCCCGCCGGCACGCGCACATTCTCCAGCACCACCTCCATGTGGCCGTGCGGGGCGTCGTCGTAGCCGAACACGCTGAGCGGGCGGACCACCTTGATGCCCTTGCTGTTGGCCGGCACGATGATCATCGACTGCTGCGAATGGCGCGGCGCATCCGGGTTGCTCTTGCCCATGACGATGTAGACGGCGCAGCGCGGGTCGCCGGCGCCCGACGACCACCATTTGCGGCCATTGATGACGTACTCGTCGCCATCGCGCTCGATGCGGCACTGGATGTTGGTGGCGTCACTCGAGGCCACCTCGGGTTCGGTCATCAGGAAGGCCGAGCGGATCTCGCCGCGCAGCAGCGGCTCCAGCCATTGGTCCTTGAGTTCCTCGCTGGCGTAGCGCTCGAAGGTCTCCATGTTGCCGGTGTCCGGAGCCGAGCAGTTGAACACCTCGGCCGCAAACGGCACCCGACCCATGATTTCGCACATGGGCGCGTACTCCAGGTTGGACAGCCCTTCCGGCGCACGCGGGCTGCGCGGCAGGAACAGGTTCCACAG
The DNA here is from genome assembly GCA_943370825.1 of Allobosea thiooxidans. Taxonomy (GTDB): domain Bacteria; phylum Pseudomonadota; class Gammaproteobacteria; order Burkholderiales; family Burkholderiaceae_C; genus Hydrogenophaga. Next base: position 114,804 of record CALRSR020000002.1, read on the forward strand.
GCCGGCAGCGCGGGCCTTGGGCTTGAGCTCCTCGATGATCTTCGTGGGGATCCATGCGTTGCCGGCGGCGCGGTTGGCGGCGATCTCGGCAAAGAAGCGGGCTTCGTTGGGGTAGATGTGCTCGTCCATGAAGGCGAGCAGACGCTCGCGCATGGCCTTGACCTTGTCGGTGTAATCGAAATTCATGGTGGCTCCTTGGGGATCGTGGGGTGTTCGGTGGCGGTGAAGGTGTGGGGGCGGGGCGGTCAGCCGCCCTGGGCAAAGCGCCAGGCCATCTCGGCCATCGGCCGGGCGCCGGCAGCGGAACGAACGGCCTGTTCGCTGGACGCGGTGCCGGCTTCCACCCGCTTGCCGATCCCTTGCAGGATGGCCGCCAGGCGGAACATGTTGTAGGCCAGATAGAAGTTCCAGTCGGCCTTGAGCTGTTGCGGTGTGGCAAAGCCGGTGCGCTCGCAGTAGCGCTCGATGTACTCGGCCTCGCTGGGGATGCCGAGTGCGGCCAGGTCCAGCCCGCCGATACCCCGGAACAGCCCCGGCGGGATGTGCCACGACATGCAGTGGTAGCTGAAGTCGGCCAGCGGATGGCCCAGCGTCGAGAGTTCCCAGTCGAGCACGGTCAGCACACGGGCTTCGGTCGGGTGGAACATCAGGTTGTCCAGCCGGTAGTCGCCGTGCACCACCGACACCAGGTTCTCGTCGCGGGCCATGGCCGGAATGGCCTGCGGCAGCCACTCCATCAGCCGGTCCATCTCGGGGATGGGCTGGGTGATGGAGGCCACGTACTGCTTGCTCCAGCGGCCGATCTGGCGCTCGAAGTAGTTGCCCGGCTTGCCGTAGCCGTCCAGTCCCACCTCGTCGGGCTTCACGCTGTGCAGCGCGGCCAGCACGCGGTTCATCTCGTCATACAGCGCGGCACGGCCGGCGCGGTCCATGTCCGGCAGCGACTGGTCCCACAGCACGCGGCCGTTGACGCACTCCATCACATAGAAGGCCCGGCCGATGACCGATTCGTCCTCGCACAGCACATGCATCTGCGCCACCGGCACGCCGGTGCCGCGCAGGGCGCTCATCACGCGGTACTCGCGCTCGATGGCATGGGCCGACGGCAGCAGCCTGGCCACCGGGCCCGGCTTGGCCCGCATCACATACGCCCGCGCCGGGGTGATGAGCTTGTAGGTCGGGTTGGACTGCCCGCCCTTGAACATCTCCACCGTCATCGGCCCTTCGAAGCCGGGGAGGTGCAGCTGCAGCCAGGCGCTCAGGGTGTGGGTGTCGAAGGCGTGCTGGCTGGATACCGGGCGGGTGCCGGTGAAGTTCTGGGTATCGGTCATGCCGTCAGCTCGGTGGGTTGGGACCGGCTGCTCGGCAGTCCGGTCAGGCGTCGGATTCGGCGATGCGCATGAGCATCGAGCGGTTGCGCACCACCAGGCCGCCCTGTTCGATGCGGATGGCGTCCTCGCGCTCCATCGACTTGAGTTCCTGGTTCACGCGCTGGCGCGAGGCACCCAGCAGCTGCGCCAGTTCCTCCTGCGCCAGCTGCAGGCCGATGCGCATCTCGTTGCCGTCGCTCAGGCAGGGCACGCCGTAGCTGCGCACCAGGTGCAGCAGCTGCTTGGCCAGCCGGGCGCGCAGCGGCAGGGTGTTGAGGTCTTCCACCAGGCCGAACAGGGTGCGGATGCGCCGTGCCTGCAGGCGCATGAGCGCCTCGTACAGCTCCACATGGGTGGCCAGGATCTTCTGGAAATCGTTGCGGGCCACGCAGAGCAGCGTGGTCGGCCCGTGGGCATAGGCATCGTGGGTGCGCTGGTCGCCGTCGAACATGGCCACATCCCCGAACCACACGCCCGGCTCCACATAGGTCAGCGTGATCTGCTTGCCCGACAGCGAGGTGGAGCTCACGCGCACCGCGCCCTTGGCCACGGCGGTCCACTCCGAGGGTGGATCGCCCCGGGCCACGATCAGATCGCCGTCCTTGAACCGTTTGACGTAGGCGCATCGAAGAATGTCGTGCCGCAGGGAGGGGGAGAGGTTGGAGAACCAGCGACCGTTGTTGATCGCCTCGCGTTCTTCCATTGTCAGAATCGGTTCGTCCATGGCATGTCTTGTGAGTGACTGGGGAGGGCAGGGGCTGTCGCCCCTGGGACCGGCGGGGCTTCAGCGGTAGCTGGCCGGCCGTTTTTCCATGAAGGCCGCAATGCCTTCGCCGGCGTTGTTGTGGTGCAGGTTGCGCACGAAGTGGTCGCGCTCGGCCGCCAGCTGGGTGTGCAGGCTGGCGGATGCCGCGTCGTTGACCAGGTCCTTGATGCTGGCCAGGGCGTTGGGCGCACGGGCGTTCAGGCGCTCGGCCAGAGCCAGGGCCTGATCCAGCGCCTCGCCGTTGCCGCACACGGTGTTGATGACGCCCAGCTGCTGCAGCCGCTCCGGCGTGATGCGCTCACCGCCCATGAGCAGCTGCAGCGCGGTGGCACGGGGCAGGGCGCGCACCAGGCTCCAGGTGGCGCCGCCATCCGGCGACAGGCCCACGTTGCTGTAGGCCATGACGAACACCGCGTTGGCCGCTGCCACCACGAAGTCGCAGGCCAGGGCCAGCGAGAAGCCGGCACCGGCACACGAGCCCTCCACGGCCGCGATCACCGGCTTGGGGCAGGCACGGATGGTCTCGATCCAGTTGTGCAGGCCCTCGATGCTGTCGGCCTGCACCTGCGGCGGTTTCTGGCGGTTGGCCAGCAGGCGCTGCAGGTTGCCGCCGGCACAGAAGTGGCTGCCTTCGCCGGCGATCACGATGCTGCGCACGTCCGGGTTGCCCTCGGCCACCGACAGGGCCTCCACGCCGGCGGCATACAGCTCCGGTCCGAGGGCGTTGCGGTGCTCGGGGTTGCTGATGGTCAGCACCAGGGTGCTGCCCACCGAATGGCTCTTGAGGCTGGCGGTCATGGCGGGGCCTCAGGCTTCTTCGTGCTTCAGGCTCAGTCCCAGCGCGCCTCGGCGGCGCAGCCAGGGCGAGGGGCGGTAGCGCGTGTCGCCGTAGACCGTCTGCAGGTTGAACAGGATCTCCAGCACATTGGTCGGGCCGATGCGGTCGCCCAGGGCCAGCGGCCCCATGGGGTAGCCCAGGCCCAGCGTGACCGCCAGTTCCAGATCGGCCGGGGTGCAGATGCCTTGCTGGCAGATGTCGGCCGCGATGTTGACGATGGTGGCCGCCACGCGTTGCGACACGAAGCCGCCGCTGTCGCGGATCACGCTCACCGGCTTGCCGTCGCGGGCGAACAGGGCGTGGGCGGCGTCGCGCATGTCGGGCCGGGTGGCCGGGTTGGTGGCCAGCACGCGGCGCTTGACGGCGGCGTCCTCCAGCATCATGTCGATGCCCATGGTGCGGGTGGCATCGAGCCGCTCCACGGCGGCCAGGGTGGTCACGTCCATGCCCAGCGGTGCCACCAGGATGAGGGCCTGAGCAGACGGTGCTGCCCCGGTCTCGATGACCGCCCCCAGATCCTTGAGCAGCTGATACAGCTCGGCACGGCGGGCCGCCTTGGGCGACACCCAGACCGGTGGCCGGGCTGCATCGGCGGGCACTGCCGGCTCGGCCGGCACCTGGGCCTTGCCATCCGGGTAGCGGTAGAAGCCTTCGCCCACCTTCTTGCCCACCACGCCGCCGGCCAGCCGTTGCGCGGTGATCACACTGGGCCGGTAACGCGGTTCCTCGTAGTACTGGTGGTAGATCGACTCCATCACCGGGTGCGACACGTCGAGTGCGGTCAGGTCCATCAGCTCGAACGGGCCCAGGCGAAAGCCCAGCTGGTCCTTGAGGATGCGATCGATGGTGGCGAAGTCGGACACGCTCTCGCCCACGATGCGAAGGGCCTCGGTGCCGTAACCGCGTCCGGCGTGGTTGACGATGAAGCCCGGCGTGTCCTGGGCCATCACCGGGGTGTGACCGAAGGCGCGGGCAAAGGCATCCAGCCGCTGGCAGACATCCGCATCGGTCTTCAGGCCGGCGATCACCTCCACCACCTTCATCAGGGGCACCGGGTTGAAGAAATGCCAGCCGGCAAAACGCTGGGGGCGCTTCAGCGCCGAGCCTATGGCCGTCACCGACAACGACGATGTGTTGGTGGCCAGCACCGCATCCGGGCCGACGATGCCCTCCAGCTCGGCAAACACCTTCTGCTTGATGTCCAGCCGCTCGACGATGGCCTCGACCACCAGATCGCAGGCCGACAGGTCGGCCATGGCAGCGGCCACGCGCAGCCGCGCGGTGCAGTCGGCAGCGGCTTCAGCGGTCATGCGCTGCTTGCCCACCAGAGCGGTCCAGGTGCCCTCCAGGGCAGTGCGCGCGGCCTCGGCGGCACCGGGTTGGGTATCCAGCAGCCAGACCGTGGCGCCGGCCTGCGCGGCCATCTGCGCGATGCCCCGGCCCATGGCGCCAGTGCCTACTACTGCCACATTTCCGAAAATAGGTTGCATAAAGTGTGTTTTATTTGGGGTGGGCACCCTACCGGGTATGCCAGAATGTTTCAACGTGTGAACCCAAGGACAAGAACGTGCGCCAGTTCTGGACAGGTTGTATTTTGCTATCAACGGCTCTGAGCAGTTCCGCTGTGACGCTCGGTCGTCACTCCGGACAGGCCATCGTGGGTCGCCCGCTGGATGTCCGGCTGCAGGTCATTGCATCCCCTGACGAAGATCCGCTCAGCCAGTGCATCGCCGCCGACGTCTTCTACGGCGACTCCCAGGTGCCTTCCGGTCTGGTGACCGTGACGGTCACACGGGGCGCCAACGGGGCCGAGAGTTCGGTGCGGGTGCAGGCTGCGCCAGCCATCAACGAGGCCTTCGTCAGCCTGTACATGCGCGCGGGCTGCGACAACGCCTTCAGCCGCCGCTACACCCTGCTGGCCGACCCGCTGTCCGAACCGGTGGCGCCAGCTCCGTCGGCGCCTGCCCCGGTGGCGGCAGCGGCGGCGGCGGCCGCCGGTGCTGCTGCGCCTGCCCAGCCCGCCCCGGTGACCGCTCCCGCCGCACCGGCTGCCAGCCGGCCTGCGGTGGCCCCGGCGCCGCGTCCGGCGGCCCGGCCGCCCACCAAACCCCGCGACGCAGGCACCCAGGCTCCCCGCCCCAAGGCCGCTGCGCCAGCCGAGCCGGCCAAGCCGCGCCTCAAGCTCGACCCGGTGGATCCGGCGGCGGTGGCCGAGCCCGACCTCAAGCTGTCAGCGGCACTGGGCGCCGGCCCGTCAAGCAACGAGACCGAGCGCGCCGAGGCCGCACGCCGCTGGGACGAACTCAATGGCGGCGCCCAGGATGCCGCACGCGGCAATGAAGCCCTGGCGCAGGTTCAGGCCGACCTGGCCCGCGTGCTGGCCGCTCAGAAAGAGCAGCAGGAACGCCTGGCCGTGCTCACCCAGCAGCTGGAGCAGGCCCGCAGCGAGCGCTTCAACAACCCCGTGGTCTGGGCGCTGGCCGGTCTGCTGCTGCTGTGCCTGGCAGCCCTCGCCCGCTTGAGCCGCCTGGCCCGCCGCAAGGACGCTGCCCAGGAGTCCAAGGCCTGGTGGAGCGGACAGGGCGCCGATGCCGCCGTCGCCGAGCCGCCGGCCGCACCGCGCCGTGTGCCCACTGGCAGCAGCGACCTGATGCCGCTGACCGACCACGGCGACATCGATGTCCAGATCGATCTGGACGCCGCCTCGCCGCCGGTGCGCTCCAAGGTGATGCCCACGCCCCGCGAGCCGGTGCGTCCCCTGGTGGTGCCGCCGGTGTCGGCCGCCGACCAGCGCGAATTCGCCCCCAGCGCCATGGGCACCAACCGCGCCGTGGCCACCGAAGAGCTGTTCGATGTGCAGCAGCAGGCCGACTTCTTTGTGTCGCTGGGCGAGGACGAGCAGGCCATCCAGGTGCTGCGCAACCACCTCGCCGAGAGCCACGAACCCAGCCCCCTGGCCTACCTGGACCTGTTCCGCATCTACCATCGTCTGGGCCGCCAGAAGGACTACGAGGTGCTGCGTGACGAGTTCAATCACCTGTTCAACGCCGACGCACCCGCCTTCGATCGTTACACCGCCCAGGGCAAGGGTCTGGAGGCCTACGACACCGCGTTCGCGCGCATCCAGGCCCTGTGGCCGCAGCCGCGCGTGCTCGACCTGATCGAACGCTCCATCTTCCGCGACCTGCAGGACGAGGAAACCGAAGTGTTCGATCTGGAGGCCTACCGCGAGCTGCTGCTCCTGCACGCGATGGCCAAGGACATGATCGAGAAGCAGATGCCGGACGCTTCTCCCAAGTCCAGCTTCCAGCACACCGCCATGGAGCCGCTGAAGGCGGCCAGCCGCAACGCCGAATTGCGCGAAGGCCGCATCACCATGCCCATGGCCGACCAGACGCCCCCCGCCTCGCCGCGTCTGGGTCTGGACGTCAACCTGGACGAGCTGGCAGTGCAAGCCTTCGAGGCCTCGCTGCCCGACGTGCCGTTGACCGACGAGCCCGCGGTCAAGGCCGCCGACAAGGCCAACGAAGGCCTGATCGATTTCGAGGTGTTCGACTTCGACAAGGCCGGCACCGGCAGTGCACCGATCAGCACCTCGCGCGCCGTGCCGGCGCCTGACGCCGGTGTGGAGGGGGACGACGGCGAAGGCCGCCCCACCCAGCCGCCGATTCGCCCCTGATGCAGCAGGCAGGTCCGGTCAGCGCCGGACCTGAAGGGCGCCCGGATTGACGATGTTGGTCGGGGTGCCCTTGATGAAGTTCACCACGTTGTCGAAGGCCGAGCTGAAATACAGCTCGTAGCTGTCCTGCTCCACATAGCCGATGTGGGGTGTGCAGATGCAGTTCTCCAGCCGCAACAGCGCATGGCCCTGCAGGATGGGTTCGGACTCGAACACGTCCACCGCCGCCAGCCCGGGCCGTCCCCGGTTCAGTGCGGTCAGCAGCGCTTCCGGCTCGATCAGTTCGGCCCGCGACGTGTTGACCAGCAGAGCGGTGGGTTTCATGCGGCTCAGGTCGTCCAGCGTGACGCAGCCATGATTGCCAGGGGCCAGCCGCAGGTGCAGCGACAGCACGTCGGACTGCTCGAACATCGCATCGCGGCCGGCAGCGATCTCGTAGCCCTGGGCGGCTGCACGGGCGCGTGCGTCCTCGCTGCCCCACACGATGACCCGCATGCCGAAGGCACGGCCGTAGCCGGCCACGATCTCCCCGATGCGCCCGAAGCTCCAGACGCCCAGGGTCTTGCCACGCAGCACCATGCCGATGCCGAAGTTGGCCGGCATGGCCGAGGACTTGAGCCCGGACTGCTGCCAGGCCCCGTGCTTGAGGTTGGACACGTACTGCGGAATGCGCCGCATGGACGCCATGATCAGCGCCCAGGTGAGTTCGGCGGTGGAGACCGGTGATCCCACACCCTCGGCCACAGCGATGCCGCGCTCGGTACAGGCGGCCACGTCCACATGGGCGCCGACCTTGCCGGTCTGTGCGATCAGCTTGAGGCGCGGCAGCTTTTCGATCAGCTGCCGCGTGACCTGGGTGCGCTCGCGGATGAGCACCAGGATGTCGGCGTCCTTCAGACGGATGGACAGCTGACCGACGCCTTTGACCGTGTTGGTGAATACCTTGGCCGGGTAGGGTTCCAGCTTTTCCGCGCAGGCCAGCTTGCGCACGGCGTCCTGGTAGTCGTCGAGGATCACGATGTTCATGACCCGTATTGTGCCCGCCGGTCGGAACCGGACCGGGCTGCGCGGGCCTTCAGGCGGCGCGCTGCAGTGCCTCTTCCTGGGCGGCCAGCCGCTCCAGTTCGGCACACACCTGGTCCATGCGACCCGACAGCACCACGCGGGCGCCTGCATTGCGGCGAGCCGCCGGGCGCTGGGGCGTGTGCACCGCACCGCTGGCGTGGCGCGCCGAGGCCGGGCCGCCACGCGGGTCGGTCGGGTCGTCCAGCCGTGGCGCGTTGGCCGCCGGCCGCCCCAGCCAGCCGGCGCGTGCGAATCGCTGCACCGTGGCCGAGGCCTGACCTGTCTCGGAATGCATGGCGGTGCTGCGGTCCCGGTGCTGCCGGGAGCGGCTGGCCGAGCCGGGTTCCGGCAGCCAGCAATCGATCAGTTGCAGCGGTGCGCGCCAGCTGCGTGCAGAGAAGAAAAGTCCCATGTGAATCTCCGTTGGAGGTTGAACACAGGCAGGATTGATCGGTATGCCGGACCCCGCAGGGCCGGTGACCAAGGTCACCAGCGCCCGCCACCTGCGGGGACGACAGTCCGCCGGCGGCGGTCAGATCTGGAAGCTGTTGCGGATGAGGCCGACGGCCAGCCCTTCGATTTCGAACGGCTCGCCCGGCTCGACCACGATGGTGGGGTAGTCGGGGTTTTCGGCCCGCAGCTCGATGTGGCCCGCCTGCTTCATGAAGCGCTTGACCGTCACGTCTTCCCCCAGGCGCGCCACCACAATCTGGCCATTCTTGGCTTCGCGGGTGGACTGCACCGCGAGCAGGTCGCCGTCCATGATGCCGACGTCGCGCATGGACATGCCGCGCACCCGCAGCAGGTAGTCGGGCGTGCGCTGGAACAGGCTGCTCTCGACCTGATAGGTCTGGTCCACATGCTCCTGCGCCAGGATGGGCGAACCGGCGGCCACGCGGCCGATGAGGGGCAGCGACAGCTGCGACAGGCCCGGCAGGGGCAGGTTGAGCTGGCGGCTGCGGCTCTGGTTGATACTCTGCAGATCGACGCTGCGCAGCCGGATGCCGCGCGATGTGCCGCTGACCAGTTCGATGACGCCCTTGCGGGCCAGCGCCTGCAGGTGTTCTTCGGCGGCATTGGCCGACTTGAAGCCCAGTTCGCTGGCGATTTCGGCCCGGGTCGGCGGTGCGCCGGTGCGGGCGATGGCCGACTGGATGAGTTCCAGGATCTGCTGCTGGCGGGCGGTCAGCTTGGGTGCGCTGCTGTCGAACATGGTGCTGTCCTGTTTGTTTGTACAGTGCCTGTATTTTTAACCAGTTGAGAAGGGTTTGACAAGTGTCGGATTCAGCACAGCCGCGCCGCATCGTCATTCTGGGCACCGGCGGCACCATTGCCGGCCGCGCCACGGTGGCCGGCGACAACGTGGGCTACAAGGCCGGGCAGGTGCCGGTGCAGGACCTGGTGGCGGGTCTGCCCGCCTGGGCCGACCAGCCGGTGGACGTGGAGCAGGTGGCCCAGATCAACAGCAAGGACATGACGCTGCCGGTGTGGCAGGCGCTGGTGGCCCGGCTGGTGGCACACCTGCAGCGGCCGGAGGTGGCCGGTGTGGTGGTCACCCACGGCACCGACACGATCGAGGAGACCGCCTGGCTGCTGCAGCGGCTGCTGCAGCCCGCCAAGCCGGTGGTGCTCACCTGCGCCATGCGGCCGGCCACGGCCGTGTCGCCGGATGGCCCGCAGAACCTGTCCGACGCCCTGGCGGTGGTGCAGGCGGCCGGTGCCTGCGGCGTGAGCGTGGTGTGCGGCGGCCAGGCCCATCTGGCCATGGATGTGGCCAAGGTGCATCCCTACCGGGTGCAGCCCTTTTCTTCCGGTGAGGCCGGTCCGCTGGGCGTGGTGGAGGAGGGCCGCCTGCGGCGCTTTCGCGACTGGCCCGCAGCAGCGCCTGAAGGCCTCGACCAGGCGGCTGCAGACCGGTTCGCGGCTTTGAGCGCGCTGCCCCTGGTGGCCTGGGTGACCAGCCACGCCGACGCCGATGGTGCCGTGGTGGATGCCCTGATGCTGCAGGCCGCCCATTCGCCCGATCAGGCCTGTCGGGGCATCGTGGTGGCGGGCACCGGCAACGGCTCGCTGCACGAGCGGCTGCAGGCAGCACTCCAGCGCGCAAGCGACGCCGGCATGCGCGTGGTGCTGGCCACGCGCTGCGGCGAAGGTGCGGTGGTGGGCTGGCCGGGTCAGCCCTTCCCGGATCTGGACGGGCTGTCGCCGGCCAAGGCCCGGCTGGCGCTGTCGCTGCAGCTGGCGGGGGTCTGATGGGCGCGGCGCTGGGCGCCCATCCCTGGGCTTATCCGATGCTGGAGGTGGTGCACATCGTGGGCATCGCCTTGCTGCTGGGCAACCTGGTGCTGCTGGAGGCGCGTGTCTGGGGTCTGGCTGCCGACGTGCCTGTGGCGCCACTGGCCCGCCTGTCCCTCACGTTGGCCTTGAGCGGTTTCGGGCTGGCGGCTCTGAGCGGGCTGCTGATGTTCGCCACCCAGCCCACGGAACTGCTGGCCAACCGCATGTTCACAGTCAAGGTGGCGCTGATGATGCTGGCCGCCTGCAATGCGGGCTGGTTTCACGCCCGGCGTTCGCTGGAAAGGCAGGACTTCGCCGCGCGTGCGTCCCTGCTGCTGTCGACCGTCCTGTGGCTGCTGGTCATCACCTGTGGCCGCTGGATCGGTTATTGGTGATCTTCAAGAGGAACCCGCATGAACCTGCACCGACGCGATCTGCTGCTGACCACCCTGGCCACCGGTGTGGCCGTGCCGGCCTGGGCCCACCATGGCTGGAGCAGCTTCGACCAGAACCGCCCCCTCTACCTGGAAGGCCGCGTGGCCGAGGTGCGCTGGCGCAATCCGCATGCCGAACTGCTGCTGGAGCTGCCTGAAAAGCTGGCGCTGCCGGCCGACCTGGCGCGGCGCAGCCTGCCGGCCCAGCAGGCCGGCGTGGACGGCCCCGCGCTGCTGGCCCGCACCACCTTGCCCCGCCGCACCGACCGCCGCTGGGAGGTGGAGCTCGCACCCCTGTTCCGGCTGCAGCAGTGGCAGATGAAGGAAATCGTGCAGGGCGATGCTGTGGCGGTGGTGGGTTTCACCTTCGCCGATGAGAAAGGCGCGCCGTTGCTGCGCGCCGAGTATGTGTTCCACGACGGCCGTGTCGTGGGACTGCGGTCCAGCCCGGCCTGAGCCGGTGGCCGGACGGCGCCGGACCGTCAGGCCGACAGGGCCTGCATGGCGCGGCTGGTGATCTCGTCGACCGAGCCGATGCCGCTGATGGCGCGGTACTTGGGCGCAGCCGCCGGATCGGCCTTGGCCCAGCTGCTGTAGTAGTCCACCAGCGGGCGGGTCTGGGCGCTGTAGACGTCCAGGCGCTTCTTGACGGTCTCTTCCTTGTCGTCCTCGCGCTGGATCAGGGGCTCGCCGGTCACGTCGTCCACGCCGGCCACCTTGGGCGGGTTGAACTTGACATGGTAGGTGCGGCCCGAGGCCGGGTGCGAGCGGCGCCCGCTCATGCGCTCGATGATGGCGTCGAAGGGCACATCGATCTCCAGCACATAGTCCAGCTTGACGCCGGCGGCCTTCATGGCGTCGGCCTGGGGAATGGTGCGGGGGAAGCCGTCGAACAGGAAGCCGTTGGCGCAGTCGGGCTGGGCGATGCGTTCCTTCACCAGGTTGATGATCAGGTCGTCGCTGACCAGACCGCCCGACTCCATCACCGCCTTGGCCTGCAGGCCCAGCGGGGTGCCGGCCTTCACGGCGGCACGCAGCATGTCGCCGGTGGAGATCTGGGGAATGCCGTACTTCTGGCAGATGAAGGTGGCTTGCGTTCCTTTGCCGGCACCCGGTGCGCCCAACAGGATGAGTCTCATCGTTTTCCTTTTGCAGATTATTCAGAGGCGTGGCTGCGCGCGAGGCACAGCCCACCCGGGCGTGGGCACCGGGACAGCGCGGCGAGGATAGCACGCCCCGCCATGGTGCCTGCTTACAGCCGGGGGGGTATCGGGTCCGGGGTTTCCAGGGTGCGTCGCACGCGTTCGAGGTCCTGTGGCGTGTCCACGCCGGGGCCCGGCGCATGCGGCGTCACATGCACCGCAATCCGCCCGCCGTGCCACAGCACCCGCAGCTGTTCCAGCGATTCCAGCTGTTCCTGGGGCGAGGGCGTCAGCGAAGGAAAGCGGCGCAGGAACCCGGCGCGATAGCCGTAGATGCCCACATGCCGCAGGGGGGCCGGCGAGGGCAGGGTGGGGGCGGCGGGCGCATCGCGCCACCAGGGCAGCGGCGCCCGGCTGAAGTACAGCGAGGTGCCTGCCATGTCGGTCACCACCTTCACCACGTTGGGGTTCAGCCAGTCCTCATGCCGGTCGATGGCATGGGCGGCTGTGCTCATCACGCAGTCGGGCCGGCGCTCCAGCTCGGCCGCCACCGCATCGATCAGGGCCGGCTCGATCAGGGGTTCGTCGCCCTGCACGTTCACCACGATGGCCTCGTCCGGCAGATCGAGCAGCGCACAGGCTTCGGCCAGACGGTCGCTGCCGCTGGGATGGTCGTCGCGGGTGAGCAGTGCGACCACGCCATGGCGGGTGCAGGCGTCCACGATGCGGGCATCGTCGGCTGCCACCACGCAGCGCGTGGCATGGCTCCGTGCTGCCCGCTGCGCCACGCGCACCACCATGGGCAGGCCGCCGATGTCGGCCAAGGGCTTGTCGGGCAGGCGGGTCGAGCGCATCCGTGCCGGGATCAGCACGGTGAAATCGGCGTGCGCCATGTCAGCCCAGCGGTGCGGGGGCGCTGGGGCGGGCCAGCTCGTCGTCGGTCAGTGGCCGGGCCTCGTGTTCCAGCAGGATGGGGATGCCGTCGCGCACCGGGTAGGCCAGGCGCGCCGGTCGGGAGATCAGTTCCTGGCGCTCGCGGTCGAAGCTCAGAGGCCCTTTGGTGACCGGGCAGACCAGCAGTTCAAACAGTTTGGTGTCCATGGGCGGGATGATAGGCCGACAGTGCCGCGTCGAGCGCCAGCAGGGCTTCGGCCGGCACCTCCAGCGTCAGCGGAACCGCCCATACCGGGCAGCCCGGACCCAGCCCGGACAGCTTGACCAGATCCTTCTCGGTGCAGACCACCGGTGTGTGCGGGTCATCGGCCAGTGATGCGCGGATGGCGTCGGCGTCGGCATGGTCGGGCAGGGCGATGCAGCGCGCCGGTTCGACGCCGGCCTGCCGCAGCATGCCGAAGAACACCTCCGGCCGGGCGATGCCGGCCAGGGCCCGCACCGGTGTGCGGCTCAGTTGCTGCAGGGACAAGGTCTGCCCGTCGAGCGAAACCGCCTCGGCGGCCAGGCGTCGGCTCACCGGCCAGACGCGCATGCCGGCGGGCGGAAGGTCCGGGGCATCGTCTTCGGCGGTCTGCTGCCAAACCAGATCGGGCACCGGCTGAGCGCCTCGTGGGGGCCAGGGTTCGCGCAGCAGGCCGGCCGGCAGCAGCCAGCCGTTGCCCACGCCCCGGTCGTCGAACACCGCCAGCCGCACCGTGGCCTGCAGCGCGCGGTGTTGCAGGCCGTCATCGCAGACCAGCACATCGACCGCCGGATGCGCCTTGAGCAAGGCCCGGCCGGCCTCGGCCCGCCGCGACGCCACGAACACCGGCACCCCGGTGCGACGCGCAATCAGCAGCGGCTCGTCGCCGACGTCGCGGGCCAGGGAAGCCGGGTCTACCGGCATCACCGCGTCCGCCGCGCGCCCGTAGCCGCGCGAGATCACGCCGGGCGTCCAGCCCTGGCGCTGCAGGTGGTGCACCACGGCCAGGGTGGCCGGTGTCTTGCCGACACCGCCGACCACCAGATTGCCGATCACCAGCACCGGCACAGGCAGCCGCTCGCTGCGCAGCCAGCCCAGCCGGTAGAGCCGGTGGCGCATCGCCACGATCAGGCCATACAGCCAGGTCAGGGGAAGGAACAGGGGGGCTGGCCATGCCCGGCGGGTGGCCATGCGGCGCCAGCGCTGTTCGCGCAGGGCTCTGCGCGCCGCCGCTGTGCCGCCGTCAGGGCCGTGCACGGGCCTGGCCGGCGCCACCCTGCTGGGTGGCAAAAGTGATGCGGGAGAGTCCTGCCCGACGCGCCGCATCCATCACGTGGATGACCGACTGGTGGCTGGCGGCCGCATCGGCGCTGATGATCACCATGGCCTCACGGTCGTCCCGTGCAGCCTCGCCGATGGCGGCCACCAGCGAATCCACCGAGCCGGCGTCGAGCACCAGCCGGTTGACCGCAAAGCGCCCGTCGGCGCCCACCGATACCACCACCTCGCGGGGGTTGGTTTGCGGCTGCTCGGCATCGGCCGTCGGCAGGTTGACCTGCAACTCCGTGTATTTGCTGTAGGTGGTGGTCAGCACCAGGAAGATCAGGACGACCAGCAGGATGTCGATGAACGGGATCAGGTTGATCTCGGGCTCGTCGCGGGTGCCGGGACGGAAGTTCATGTCAGGCCTTGCGCAGGGTCAGCAGGTGACGGGCAAAGCGGTCGGCCGACACCTCCATGGCCAGCAGGTAGTCGTCCACCCGCGAGCGGAAGTAGCGCCAGAAGATCAGCGCCGGAATGGCCACGATCAGGCCGAAGGCGGTGTTGTACAGCGCGATCGAGATGCCGTGTGCCAGCTGGCCGGGGTTGCCGCCGCCGGGCACCACGCCGAGGCCGTCGCCGGCCTGCGAGCCGAAGATCTCGATCATGCCGATGACGGTCCCCAGCAGGCCCAGCAGCGGCGCGGCCGATGCGATGGTGGCCAGAGCGCCCAGGTACTTCTGCAGCCGGGCCGCCACGAGACGGCCGGTGCCTTCCAGGCTGGCCCGCAGGTCGTCTTCGCTCACCCGGGGGTTGGCATGCACCGCGCGGAAACCGCTGGCCAGAACGGCGCCCAGGGCCGAGTTGGCTTCCAGCTGGGCCACCACATCCGAGGCCGGCACACCGTTGCGCGAGACCATGATGGCCTCGTCCAGCAGCTTGGGCGGTATGACCTTGGCGGTCTTGAGGCTGAGGAAGCGCTCCACGATGAGCGCCAGACCGATGACGGAACACGCAATCAACGGCCAGATCGGCCAGCCGGCGGCTTGGATGATGGACAGCAAAACGGGACTCCAGGCGTTGGCCGCAGGGGCGGCGGACGGGCGACGCGCGGATTATGGCGCAGCCTCCGTCCGATCGGCGGGCAACCGATCTGCCCACCGATTCTGTGGATAACTTTGTGGAGAACAACAGACCCGCGCCGGCCCGCGCGTGGTGAATCCTCACGATGGCATGATCTGCTCATCGAACGGGCACCCGAAAGTGCTCACAAATCAACAGTCTGGCGAGAAGACGGCGGCCTTTCGAGGGTTGACGTGAAAAACCCAGACGGAGCGCGGCTTGTGGACAGATATTCCCCCAGAACCCCGGCGGATGCCGGTCTTGACCTCTCGGCCTCCGATCCGGGTGGGCGCGTATGGGCGGTCGGCCCGCTGATGCGCGCCATTGCGGACGCCCTGGCGGCCCGCTTCAACCCGGTGGCGGTGCAGGGCGAGATCTCCGGCTTCTCGCGCGCGGCCAGCGGCCATTGCTACTTCTCGCTCAAGGACGACACCGGGCAGGTGCGCTGCGCCATGTTCCGCCGCGCCGCCGACCAGCTGGGCTTTGCACCGCGCGACGGCCAGCGGGTGGTGGCCCGGGGCAAGCTGGACGTCTACGGCCCCCGGGGCGACCTGCAGCTCATCGTGGACAGCCTGCAGGCAGCCGGGCAGGGCGCGCTTTTCGAGCAGTTCCTGCGGCTGAAGGCGCAGCTGGAGGCCGAAGGCCTGTTCGATGCCGCCCGCAAGCGACCCCTGCCGGCCCAGCCGCACCGCATCGGCGTGGTGACCTCGCTGGGTGCTGCCGCCCTGCGTGACGTGGCCACCGCGCTGCGCCGGCGAGTGCCGCACATCCCGGTGGTGCTGTTCCCTGCCTCGGTGCAGGGGGCGCAGGCGCCGGCGGAACTGGTGGCCGCCCTCGACCGGGCCTATGACCTGCACGGCAGCCCCCTGGCCTGCGACGTGCTGCTCGTGGTGCGGGGCGGCGGATCGCTGGAAGACCTCTGGGCCTTCAACGACCCCACGGTGGTGCGCGCACTGGCCCGCGCACCCATGCCGGTGGTCTGTGGCGTGGGGCACGAGACCGACTTCACCCTGGCCGATTTCGTGGCGGATCTGCGCGCGCCCACCCCCACGGCGGCGGCCGAGCTGTGCGCGCCCTCGCTGGAGCAGCGGCTGGGCGAGCTGGCCTACGCCCAGGAACGCCTGACCGACGCGGTGCACCAGGCCATCGACCAGCGCGGACAGCGGCTGGACTGGCTGGCCCAGCGGCTCGGGCGCCCCTCGGTCCGGCTGCACCAGGCGACGCAGCAGCTCGACCGCCTGCAGGCGCGGCTGCAGCAAGGTCTGGCGCGCAGTACCGCCCGCTCGCGTCAGCGCATCGAGCTGCTGGCGCAGCGGCTGCCGGCATCCCTGCAGCGCGATGTGCAGATGCGCCAGCAACGCCTGCAGCGAAGCGACATGGCCCTGGGTCTGCTCGACCCCGGGCTGGTGCTGGAACGCGGCTATGCCTGGCTCACCGATGCCGACGGTCAGGCCATCACCCGCGCGGCCGACATCGACCCCGGTCAGGCGGTGCGCGCCACCCTGGCCGATGGTTCGGTCGACCTCGTCGCGCGCTGACGCAGCCCCCCAACAACCCTGTTGCCGGCAGCGTCACGCACGCTGCCTACAATGCGCGCTTACCCCTGCCACCCCCCATCAAGAGGACATCCCCATGGAACACACCCTGCCCGCACTGCCCTACGGTCTGGACGATCTGGCCCCGCACTACAGCCGCGAGACCCTGGAGTTCCACCACGGCAAGCACCACAACGCCTACGTGGTCAACCTGAACAACCTGCAGAAGGGCACCGAGTTCGAGAGCATGGACCTGGAGTCCATCATCAAGAAATCCAGCGGCGGCATCTACAACAACGCGGCCCAGATCTGGAACCACACCTTCTTCTGGAACTGCATGAAGCCCAACGGCGGCGGCGAGCCCACCGGCGCCCTGGCTGCTGCCATCAATGCCAAGTGGGGCAGCTATGCCGCCTTCAAGGAAGCCTTCGTCAAGAGCGCCGTGGGCAACTTCGGTTCCGGCTGGACCTGGCTGGTCAAGAAGGCCGACGGCTCGGTGGACATCGTCAACACCGGTGCTGCCGGCACCCCGCTGACCACCGCCGACAAGGCCCTGCTGACCGTGGACGTGTGGGAGCACGCCTACTACATCGACTACCGCAACATGCGCCCGAAGTTTGTCGAGACCTTCCTGGACAAGCTGGTCAACTGGTCCTTCGCCGAGAAGAACTTCGCCTGATCGACAGCTTGCCTGCGCACGAAAAAGCGGCCCTAGGGCCGCTTTTTTCATGGGCCTGGCAGGTTCAGCGGGCGGCGAACGGCGCGCCCGTGAGCCGGAAGCCGGCGCCGATGCGGCGCTTGGCAAACCAGCCCTGGTTCATCTCCAGCACGTAACGCACCGGCTCGGTGGAACAGTGGCTCTGCTCCGACAGCGGCTGCATGTCGGCCAGGTTGACGATGCGGCCGTCGTCCGCGACGAAGGCGGCGGTCAGCGGAATGAGCGTGTTGCGCATCCAGAAGCACTGCGTGGCCGGCTGTTCAAAGACGAACAGCATGCCCTCGTGCAGCGGCATCTCGCGCCGGTGCATCAGACCGATCTGGCGTTGCACCGGTGTGGCCGCCACCTGGGCATCGATGCGGTGCATGCCGGCCGACAGCGTCGTGCGGGGCAGGTTGAGCTGCGGCTGGCCGTCGTTCTGGGCGCTGGCAGAAGGCTGGAAACCGAGCATCAGCCCGGCCAGGGCTGCAAGACAAACGGCGCGGAGGCGGGGGGTGATCTGCATGGCGGGCATGGTAGCGCCGCCGCCGGTTCGGGTGACACCCGCTGTCAGGGCCGCTACAGTCTGTGGGGCTAAAATCGTGCGCTGCGCATCATGCGAAATGATGTTTCAGCGGACGTCGCGCGAACCCCGCGCAGCGAGCCGACCTCACACCGCACCATCCGGAGACCCGATTCCATGTACCAGCACATCAAAGTGCCCGCCCAAGGCCAGAAGATCACTGTCAATGCCGACATGTCGCTCAACGTGCCTGACCAGCCCGTCGTGCCTTACATCGAAGGCGACGGTACCGGCTTCGACATCACCCCGGTGATGCTCAAGGTGGTGGATGCGGCAGTGGCCAAGGCCTACGGCGGTCAGCGCAAGATCCACTGGATGGAGGTGTACGCCGGCGAGAAGTCGACCCGCGTGTACGGCCCGGACGTGTGGCTGCCCGAAGAGACCCTGCACGCCCTGCGCGAGTACGTGGTGTCCATCAAGGGTCCTCTGACCACCCCGGTGGGCGGCGGCATCCGTTCGCTCAACGTGGCCCTGCGCCAGGAACTCGACCTGTATGTCTGCCTGCGTCCGGTGCAGTACTTCAAGGGCGTGCCCAGCCCCCTGAAAGAGCCCGAGAAGACCAACATGGTCATCTTCCGCGAGAACTCGGAAGACATCTACGCCGGCATCGAATACGAAGCCAAGACGCCCAAGGCCCAGAAGCTCATCAAGTTCCTGCAGGACGAGATGGGTGTCACCAAGATCCGCTTCCCCGAGACCTCCGGCATCGGCATCAAGCCGGTGTCGATCGAGGGCACCGAGCGTCTGGTCCGCAAGGCCATCCAGTACGCCATCGACAACGACAAGCCCAGCGTGACCATCGTGCACAAGGGCAACATCATGAAGTACACCGAAGGTGGCTTCCGTGACTGGGCCTACGCCCTGGCCCAGCGCGAGTTCGGTGCCGAACTCATCGACGGCGGCCCGTGGTGCAAGTTCAAGAATCCCAAGACCGGCAAGGAGATCGTCGTCAAGGACTCGATTGCCGACGCCTTCCTGCAGCAGATCCTGCTGCGTCCGGCCGAGTACTCGGTGGTCGCCACCCTCAACCTCAACGGCGACTACATCTCCGACGCGCTGGCGGCGCAGGTGGGTGGCATCGGCATCGCCCCGGGCGCCAACCTGTCCGACAGCGTGGCCTGCTTCGAAGCCACCCACGGCACCGCGCCCAAGTACGCTGGCAAGGACTATGTGAACCCCGGTTCCGAAATCCTGTCGGCCGAGATGATGCTGCGCCACATGGGCTGGAAGGAAGCCGCCGATCTGGTGATCTCCTCGCTCGAGAAGGCCATCCTGTCCAAGAAGGTCACCTACGACTTCGCCCGCCTCATGGACGGTGCCACCCAGGTCAGCTGCTCCGGCTTCGGTCAGGTGATGATCGACCACATGTGATGCAGCGGCAGGCTCGACCTGCCTCTCTGCCCATGACAAAAAGCCCCGGTCGCGCAAGCGCCGGGGCTTTTTGCTGGTGGGCGCCGCCGGATCAGCGGGCGGCGTATTCCAGCGAGGAGTGGTGGGCCACGATGCGCAGGGCACCGGCATCGTCCTTCACGAATTTCCAGGTCTTGTCCACCGTGGTGGTCTTGCCGTCGCGACCGGTCAGATGGACCTTGCCCATGGTGGTGGCGCTGTCGCCGGCCAGGAACAGGCCGGCGTTGTCCACCTTGCAGCCGGTCCAGCCTTTGAGCGCAAAGCCGCTGTCCTGCGGGAAGGCCGGGTCGCCGCCCACGAAATAGGCCAGTGCGCCCGCCCGGGTGGTGCGGAAGGTCTGCGGGTTGGTCGTCAGGGTGGGTTTGAACAGCACGGCACCCATCTGGTAGCCATAGGCGCCATCGATCACTTTCTCCGCCAATGCCTTGGCGGCCGGCTGGCCGTCGCGCGCGCCGGTGGCCGAGATATCCACCAGTGCCTTGCACCAGCCCTGCTGGGCGGCCAGCACTTCTTTTTCGGTCACGGCCTGATTGACCACCACACTGCGGGCGTGGGCGGGCAGGGTGACGCTGGCGACGAGGGTCAGGACGGCGAGGGCGGACGAGGTCTTCATGAGGGCTCCTTGTTTATGAGGGTCTTGGCCGCCGGGACGACATGTCCTGCGGCAGTTCTGTATTGGGCGGTCGGCAGGCATCGCCCTCCTGAAGCCGGCATGAGCAGGGACTGACGCCTGCATGAACGCCAGATGAAACCGTCCGGGCCTTGCCCGCTGTGGCGGTCTGGCCGGCCACAATGGCGCCATGTTTCGTCGTCGTCTGACCCTTTCGTTGTGTTTCCTGGCCGGGGTCGCCATCGTCCAGGGCATCGGCGCGGTGCTCGCCATCGGCGTGGCGCGCGACCAGGTGGAACGGGGCCGGGTGGCCAGCGACATCCGGACCGGCTTCGTGGAGCTGTCGGCCAGCAAGCAGCGGCTGCGCACCTGGGTGGCCCAGCGCCAGCAGGGGGCGGGCGCCGATCCGCAGGTGCGCGAGGCCCTGCAGCAGGACATGCGCGACATCCTTCAGCGGCTGGACCGTTTGTCGCTGGCAGCGGCGCAGCAGGGTGGCGGCGCCATGACCGACGACGATCAGGTCCGCCGCCGCGATGCGGTGACCGTTCTCGCCCAGAGCGTGGCCGAACTGGAGCAGGCGGTGGATGCGGCCGAGCCCCTGGCGCCGGGCGCCGACGCCCTGCAGGCCTGGCAGGCCCTTTCCGCGGTGTTCGACCGTTCCCAGGGGCGCGACCTGCGTCAGCTGATCGATGACAGCTTGCGCCGAGAGGCGGCCGCTGTGGAGCGTGAGCGGCAGGCCGCCGACCGCACCCTGGCCTGGATGCGCAGCCTGTGGCTGGCCATGGCGGCCACCCTGGCCATACTGGCCGCTGCGGCGGCGGTGCATTTCGCACGCGCGCTGCGCCGACCGCTCGACCAGCTGAGCGAAGGTGCCCAGGCGCTGCAGCGGGGTGAGCTGGCCCACCGCATTGCGCTGACCGGCGCCGACGAGTTCTCTGCGGTGGCCCACAGCATGAACGCCATGGCCGCCGAGCTGGAGCAGCACCGCGCCCGTGAAGCCCAGGCCCGTCAGCGGCTGGAGGACGACGTGGCCCTGCGAACTGCCGAGCTGCGCGAAGCGCTCAATGCCCTGCAGGGGGCCGACGCGCGGCGTCGGCGCCTGTTTGCCGACATCAGCCACGAGCTGCGCACGCCCACCACCGCCATCCGTGGCGAAGCCGAAATCACCCTGCGCGGCGCCGACCGGACGCCGGACGACTACAAGGCGGCACTGCGGCGCATCGTGGAAACCTCCACCCAGCTCTCGCATGTCATCAACGATCTGCTGGCCATGGCACGCACCGACATGGAGTCCCTGGCCCTGGTGCGGCAGCCCATCGTGCTGCACGCCCTGGTGACCGAGGTCGTGGCCCAGGCGGCGGCCATGGGCGATGCACGCAGCGTGGTCGTGCAGACCGAGCCACCGTCGGGCGTGGCCGCCGGGGTGCGGGTGTCGGGCGATGCGCAACGGCTGCGGCAGATCCTGCTCATCCTGCTGGACAACGCCATCCGTTATTCGCACCAGGGCGGCCGGGTCGTGGTGTCGATGTCGGTGGAAGAGGCCGACGTCGGGCGGGCCGAGTGCCGGGTGGTCGTGCGTGACGAGGGCATCGGCATCGATCCGGACGACATCCCGCTGGTGTTCGACCGCCATTTCAGGGGCCGTGCGGCACGGCACCAGCGGCCCGAAGGCAGCGGGCTGGGCCTGCCGATCGCGCAGGCGCTGGCGCAGGCCCACGGCGGTCGCATCGAGGTGGTCAGCCCCGTCATGGAGCGTGACGGGCAGCAAGGCCGGGGCACGGCGGCCATCCTCACCCTGCCGGCGCTCCTGCCCGAAGACCTCACTGTCACCCGCGAGATCGCCGCATGAACATCCTGATCGTCGAGGACGACGACCGTATCGCCGACTTCCTGTGCCGGGGTCTGCGCGCAGAGGGTTACCGGGTGCAGCGGGCGGCCGACGGCACCACCGGGCTGGCCATGGCCCAGGACGCCGCCCGTCGCCAGCAGTCCGGCGATGAACCCACCGTGGTGGTGCTCGACCTGATGCTGCCCGGCATGAGCGGACTCGACATCTGCCAGACCTTGCGCGCCGCCCACGTGGCCCTGCCCATCCTGATGCTCACGGCGCAGGGATCGCTGGAAGACCGGGTGCAGGGTCTGCGGCTCGGCGCCGACGATTACCTGTGCAAGCCGTTCGATTTCGAGGAGCTGCTGGCCCGGCTGGAGGCGCTGGCCCGGCGCGGCCGGGACTGGCGGCCGCGCACGCCGAACCGCCTGCAGGTGGCCGATCTGGAGCTCGACCGGGAGCGCATGCAGGCCAGCCGGGCCGGGCAGCCGCTGTCGCTGACCGCGCGGGAGCTTGCCTTGCTGGAGCTGCTCATGAGCGCGCCAGGGCGGTTGTTCAGCCGCGAACGCATCCTGGCCAATGTGTGGGGTACCAGCGAGGACCCCCTGACCAATGTGGTGGACGTCTATATCCGCCGCCTGCGCAGCCGCATCGATCGGCCGGGAGAGCCCTCCCTGATCCAGACCCTGCGCGGGCTGGGGTACCGGCTGGAAGCGCCGGCCCCGGACGAAGGCTGATCCGGTCTGCCGATCGTCGGTCTGGCGGAAGTGGACGGCGTTTCACCCCCAGTCGTACCGATCGGACGCCGCCCGGGTGTTCCAGAATGGGGTCATGGACGGCATTTCGCATCCTCCTCAGTTGCGACCCAACCCGGCGCCCTCAGGCGCAGTGGGGCCAATTCCGCGTGACCCGAGGACGGCGGGGCTCTCGCTAGAATCGTTCCATGGCTTCCGAGACCCCCAAGAAACCCGAAAACCCCGCCGCTCCGCCGTCGGTGGGCAACGACGACGCGGTGGTGCTGGAGCGCCGGGCCCAGCGTGTCCAGCCGCCCCAGATGTACCAGGTGGTGTTGCTCAACGACGACTTCACGCCCATGGAGTTCGTGGTGCACGTCATCCAGGAGTTCTTCAGCAAGGACCGGGAAACCGCCACCCAGATCATGTTGAAGATCCACCTGGAGGGCAAAGGCATCTGCGGGGTGTATACCCGCGATGTGGCCGGAACCAAGGTCGATCAGGTGCTGCAGGCGGCCCGCGCTGCCGGCCATCCCCTGCAATGCCTGAGTGAACCGGTTGAATAAGCTGCCGGGCACCCCATCTGGAACCCAAACTGTCTCACCTGCCTCCGATTTCCGACCCCCAGCCCAAAGGACGTGCCCATGATTGCCCAAGAACTTGAAGTCAGCCTGCATATGGCCTTTGTCGAGGCCCGGCAGCAACGGCACGAATTCATCACCGTCGAGCACCTGCTGCTTGCCCTGCTGGACAACCCCAGTGCCGCCGAGGTGCTGCGCGCCTGCTCCGCCAACATCGAAGACCTGCGCAAGTCCCTGACCAACTTCATCAAGGACAACACCCCGCAGGTGGCCGGCACCGACGAGGTGGACACCCAGCCCACGCTGGGTTTCCAGCGCGTCATCCAGCGCGCCATCATGCATGTGCAGAGCACCGGCAATGGCAAGAAGGAAGTCACCGGCGCCAACGTGCTGGTGGCCATCTTCGGCGAGAAGGACTCCCACGCCGTCTACTACCTCCACCAGCAAGGCGTGACCCGCCTGGACGTGGTGAACTTCATTGCCCATGGCATCCGCAAGAGCGATCCGCCGGAGCCGACCAAGTCCGGCGAAAGCGCGGCCGAGAACGAGGAAGCCGCCGAGACCAAGGGCAACGAGAAGCAGTCGCCGCTGGAGCAGTTCACCCAGAACCTCAACCAGATGGCCAAGGACGGCAAGATCGATCCGCTGATCGGCCGCGAGTACGAGGTCGAGCGCGTCATCCAGATCCTGTGCCGTCGCCGCAAGAACAACCCGTTGCTGGTCGGCGAGGCCGGCGTGGGCAAGACGGCCATTGCCGAAGGCCTGGCCTGGCGCATCACCCAGGGCGATGTGCCCGAGATCCTGGCCGAGAGTGCCGTGTATTCGCTCGACATGGGCGCGCTGCTGGCCGGCACCAAGTACCGGGGTGACTTCGAGCAACGCCTCAAGGGCGTGCTCAAGTCGCTCAAGGACAAGCCCAACGCCATCCTGTTCATCGACGAGATCCACACCCTCATCGGTGCCGGTGCGGCCTCCGGCGGCACGCTGGATGCGTCCAACCTGCTCAAGCCGGCGCTCTCCAGCGGCCAGCTCAAGTGCATCGGCGCGACCACCTTCACCGAATACCGCGGCATCTTCGAGAAGGACGCCGCGCTGTCCCGCCGCTTCCAGAAGGTGGACGTGGTCGAGCCGACGGTCGAGCAGACGGTGGACATCCTCAAGGGCCTCAAGAGCCGGTTCGAGGAGCACCACAACGTCAAGTACGCCGTGGCTGCCCTGCAGGCCGCTGCCGAACTGTCGGCCAAGTACATCAACGACCGCCACCTGCCGGACAAGGCCATCGACGTGATCGACGAGGCCGGCGCAGCCCAGCGCATCCTGTCGGCCAGCAAGCGCAAGAAGACCATCGGCAAGGCCGAGGTCGAAGAAATCGTGGCCAAGATCGCCCGCATCCCGCCCGCCAACGTGTCCAACGACGATCGCGGGAAGCTGCAGACGCTGGAGCGCGACCTCAAGAGCGTGGTGTTCGGCCAGGACAAGGCCTTGGAAGTGCTGGCGGCCAGCGTCAAGATGGCGCGCTCCGGCCTGGGCCGCGCCGACAAGCCGATCGGTGCCTTCCTGTTCAGCGGCCCCACCGGCGTGGGCAAGACCGAAGCCGCCAAGCAGCTGGCCTACATCATGGGCATCGACCTGATCCGCTTCGACATGTCGGAGTACATGGAGCGCCATGCCGTGAGCCGCCTGATCGGTGCGCCTCCGGGCTATGTGGGCTTCGACCAGGGCGGCCTGCTGACCGAGGCCATCACCAAGAAGCCGCACGCGGTGCTGCTGCTCGACGAGATCGAGAAGGCGCACCCGGACATCTTCAACGTGCTGCTGCAGGTCATGGACCACGGCACGCTGACCGACAACAACGGACGCAAGGCCGACTTCCGCAACGTGATCATCATCATGACCACCAACGCGGGCGCCGAGACCATGAACAAGGCCACCATCGGCTTCACCAACCCGCGTGAAGCCGGTGACGAGATGGCCGACATCAAGCGCCTGTTCACGCCGGAATTCCGCAACCGCCTGGACGCCATTGTCGGCTTCAAGGCGCTGGACGAGAACATCATCCTGCGGGTGGTGGACAAGTTCCTGCTGCAGCTGGAAACCCAGCTGGCCGAGAAGAAGGTGGAGGTCACCTTCACCGATGTGCTGCGCAAGCACCTGGCCAAGAAGGGCTTCGATCCGCTCATGGGTGCCCGCCCGATGCAGCGCCTGATCCAGGACACCATCCGCCGTGCCCTGGCCGACGAGCTGCTGTTCGGTCGCCTCACCGATGGCGGCCGCCTGACCGTGGACCTGGTCACCAAGACCGGCGAAGACGGGAAGGAGACCCACGACGTCGATCTGGACATCCAGCCCCTGCCCAAGAAAGAGGGCAAGGCCAAGCCGGAAGAGGCCACCGCCGACTGACCGACTGGCGCACAGAAAAAACCCGGCCAAGGCCGGGTTTTTTCATGGGGCGGCGAGGTAGATGCCGCGCAAGGCTTCGATGCGTTTTCGGTTGGTGCCGAAGTCTTCCGAGCCCAGTCGGCTGGCGCTGCGCAGGTCGATGACGCCGCGCTGGGCATCCACCGCGAATTCCAGATCGTCGACAAAGCGCAGCACCGGGGTACGGGCTTCGGCCCGCAGGTAGCCGGTCTGGTCGACCGTGATCCGGACGCCCCCCAACTGTTGCAGCGCGGCCTTCAGGGCCTGCATGGAGGCGTCTGCGCCGCCGGCCTTGAAGGGCAGGGGGTCGATGCGGGCGTAGTCGGCCTGGGGATGCCCCGGATGCCGGTCGGTCTGGCTGGAGACGCTGTTGCGGGTGACCGAGGGCGGCTTGAGCTGGCTGTCGTTCAGGCCCAGATCGGCCGGGGCCTGGCCTTCCAGCGCACCCAGCTGGGCTGCGCCCAGGGCCAGCACCAGCACGGCGGCGGTCCACATGGCGCCGCGCCTCACCGCTTGCCGCCGAGCAGGCCGCCCAGCACCCCGCGCAGTATCTGCCGGCCCAGGCCGCTGGCCACGGTGCGTGCCGCCGTCTTGGCCATGGTCTGCACCAGGCCGTCGTACTGGCCACCACGCGGTCCGGTGCGGCCGAACAACACCTCGTTGATCATGCTTTTCTCATCCGCTGCGGCCGGCTCCTGGCCGGCGGCGCCGGGGATGCGCGGCGTGCGCGGGGCCGCCTTGTCGGCAGAGACGGCTTCAGCCTCGCCGCGCTGGCCGGCATGGGTGCGGAACATCTCGTAGGCGCTTTCGCGGTCCACCACCTTTTCGTAGGTGCCGGCCACCAGCGACTCGCGCAGCAGTGCCTGGCGCTGCTCCGGGGTGATGGGTCCGATCTGGCTGCCCGGGGGCAGCACGAACACGCGTTCGGTCTCGGTGGGGCGACCCTTGGCGTCCAGCAGGCTGACCAGGGCCTCGCCCACGGCCAGTTCGGTGATGGCCGCTTCGATGTCCAGCCCGGCCTTGGGCCGCATGGTCTGGGCGGTGGCCTTCACCGCCTTCTGGTCGCGCGGTGTGAAGGCGCGCAGGGCATGCTGCACCCGGTTGCCCAGCTGGCCCAGCACGCTGTCGGGGATGTCCAGCGGGTTCTGGGTCACGAAATACACCCCCACGCCCTTGGAACGCACCAGGCGCACCACCAGCTCGATGCGCTCGACCAGCACCTTGGGCGCCTCGTTGAACAGCAGGTGGGCCTCGTCGAAGAAGAACACCAGTTTGGGTTTTTCGGGGTCGCCGATCTCGGGCAGGGTCTCGAACAGCTCGGAGAGCATCCACAGCAGGAAGGTGGCGTACAGCCGGGGCGAGTTGAGCAGCTTGTCGGCCGCCAGGATGTTGATGACGCCCTTGCCGTCGACCGTCTGCATGAAGTCGGCGATGTCCAGCATGGGTTCGCCGAAGAACCGGTCGCCGCCCTGCTGCTCGATCTGCATCAGGCCGCGCTGGATGGCGCCGATGCTGGCCGAGCTGATGTTGCCGTACTCGGTGGTGAACTGCTTGGCGTTGTCGCCCACGTGCTGCAGCATGGCCCGAAGGTCTTTCATGTCGAGCAGCAGCAGGCCGTTGTCATCGGCGATCTTGAAGATCAGGTTGAGCACCCCGGTCTGGGTGTCGTTGAGGTTGAGCATGCGCGCCAGCAGCAGCGGCCCCATGTCGGAGACGGTGGCGCGCACCGGGTGGCCTTGTTCCCCGAACACGTCCCACAGCGTGGTGGGGCAGGACAGCGGGTCGGGCAGGGCGATGCCCCGGTCTTTCAGCACGCCAGCCAGCTTCTCGCCGATGCGCCCGGTCTGGCTGATGCCGGTGAGGTCGCCCTTGACGTCGGCCATGAACACCGGCACCCCGATGCGCGAGAACTGTTCGGCCAGCGTCTGCAGCGTCACCGTCTTGCCGGTGCCGGTGGCGCCGGTGATGAGGCCGTGGCGGTTGGCCAGGGCGGGCAGCAGCTGGCAGGTGGTCTGGGCGTTCTGGGCGATCAGCATCGGTTCGGCCATGGGGCGTCCTCAAGGGGAAGGGTGGGCGGAAAGTAAAATCGCGGGCTTATTAGATCAAAGCCCGTGGGGCAAAAGGACGTTTTCGTGGCCGGACACAGCAAATGGGCAAATATCCAGCACCGCAAGGGGCGCCAGGACGAGAAGCGCGGCAAGATCTGGACCCGCGTGATCCGCGAGATCACCGTGGCGGCCCGCCAGGGCGGCGGCGACCCGGCCATGAACCCCCGGCTGCGGCTGGCGATTGAAAAGGCCAAGGCGGCCAACATGCCGGCCGACCGCATCAAGTACAACGTGGACAAGGCTTCCGGGACGCTCGAAGGCCTCACCCTGGAAGAGATCCGGTACGAGGGCTACGGCATCGGCGGCGCAGCCGTCATCGTCGACACCATGACCGACAACCGGGTGCGCACCGTGGCCGAGGTGCGGCACGCGTTCAGCAAGTACGGCGGCAACCTGGGCACCGAAGGCTCGGTGTCGTTCCAGTTCAAGCACTGCGGCCAGCTGGTGTTTGCGCCCGGCACCTCGGAAGACAAGGTGATGGAAGTGGCCCTGGAAGCCGGTGCCGACGACGTCATCACCGACGACGAAGGCGCCATCGAGGTCATCACCTCGCCGACCGAGTTCGAGGCGGTGAAGAACGCGCTGGAAGCCGCCGGCCTCAAGCCCGAGCTGGCCGAAGTCACCATGCGCGCCGAGAACACCATCGAGCTGACCGGCGAAGACGCCGCCCGCATGCAGAAGCTGCTGGACATCATCGAAGACCTCGACGACGTGCAGGCCGTGTTCCACAACGCCGAGATCAGCGAATGAAAGTCCTCGTGATTGGCGGCGGTGGCCGCGAACATGCCCTGGCCTGGCGCCTGAAGCAGTCCACCGGCGTGACCCAGGTGTTCGTGGCCCCCGGCAATGCCGGCACGGCGCGCGATGCCGACCTGATCAACCTGCCCATCACCGACAAGGTTGCCCTGCGCGCCTGGGCGCAGGACAACGGCATCGCCCTGACCGTGGTCGGTCCCGAGGCGCCGCTGGCGGCCGGCGTGGTGGACGAGTTCCGCGCCCACGGCCTGCCCATCTTCGGCCCCACGCAGAAGGCCGCCCAGCTGGAGAGCTCCAAGGCCTTCAGCAAGGCCTTCATGCAGCGCCACGGCATCCCCACGGCCGAGTACCAGACCTTCACCGACCCGGCCCAGGCCCACGCCTATGTGGATGCCAAGGGCGCGCCCATCGTGGTCAAGGCCGACGGTCTGGCCGCCGGCAAGGGCGTGGTGGTGGCCATGACGCTGGCCGAGGCCCACGAGGCCATCGACTTCATGCTGGTGGACAACACCCTGGGCGTGGCCCACAACGAGGGTGGCGCCCGGGTGGTGATCGAGGAATTCCTGGAGGGCGAGGAAGCCAGCTTCATCGTGCTGTGCGACGGTGAACATGCCCTGGCCCTGGCCACCAGCCAGGACCACAAGCGCCTGAAGGACGCCGACCAGGGCCCCAACACCGGCGGCATGGGCGCGTATTCGCCTGCCCCGGTGGTCACGCCGGCGGTGCACCAGCGCGCCATGGACGAGGTGATCCTGCCCACGCTGCGCGGCATGAAGGCCGACGGCATTCCGTACACCGGTTTCCTGTATGCCGGCCTCATGATCACGCCCGACGGCCGCGTCAAGACGCTGGAGTTCAACTGCCGCATGGGCGATCCCGAAACCCAGCCCATCATGATGCGCCTGCGCAGCCCGCTGGCCGACGTGCTGCTGGCCGCCACCCGGGGCGAACTCGACCGGGTCAGCCTCGACTGGGACCCGCGCGTGGCCCTGGGTGTGGTCATGGCCGCCCACGGCTACCCCATGAACCCGCGCAAGGGCGACGCCATCACCGGCCTGCCGGCCGACGAGGCCGACCGCATGGTGTTCCATGCCGGCACCACGGCCAACGGTGAGCGCATCGAGGTCAGCGGCGGTCGCGTGCTGTGCGTCACTGCCCTGGCCGACTCGGTGGCTGCGGCCCAGCGGCGCGCCTACGAGGTGGTCGATCAGGTGCAGTTCGACGGCATGCAGTGCCGCCGCGACATCGGTTTCCGCGCGCTTTGACCGTGCATTCCACAGACGGCACCTCGCTGCCGGTGCGCTTTGACGAGTCGGGCCTGGCGCGCTGGCTGCTGCGCCTGGGTGGCTGGACCGTCACCTACCAGGGCTTTCCGACCCGCCAGGGGGTGGCCGTGGTCTACCCCCACACCAGCAACTGGGACTTCGTGGTCATGGTGCTGGCCAAGTGGACCACCGGCATTCCCGCCCGCTGGTGGGGCAAGGACAGCCTGTTCCGCGTGCCGGTGCTCGGCCGCTGGATGCGCTGGCTCGGCGGCATACCGCTGGACCGCCGCTCCGCCCGGGGCGTGGTGGGCGAGATGGTGGCGGTGTTCGAAGCGGCCAAGGCGTCCGACGAGCTGCTCTGGCTGGGGCTGTCGCCCGAAGGCACCCGCAGCCACACGCCGGGCTGGCGAAGCGGTTTCTACCAGGTGGCGCTCGGCGCCCAGGTGCCCGTGGCGCTGATACGGCTGGATTACGGCCGGCGCGAGGTGCGCATCACCGACTTCATCCATCTCAGCGGCGACATGGCCGCCGATTACGCCCGCATGGCCGAGGTCTACCAGGGCGTGCGCGGCCAGCGGCCGGAACAGGCCAGTCCGATCGCCCCCTTGCCCAAGCGGCCAACCCCCGATACGGTATGAGCATGAACACCATGGCTTCTTCCACCGCCAGCGTGCAGGCCCCCTCGGGCGCCATCGACACGGTGCGCCAGTACCTCACCGGCCTGCAGAGCCGCATCACCTCGGCCATCACCGCCATGGACGGCACGCCGTTCCTGGTGGACCGCTGGACCAAGCCGGCCGGCGAAAAGCTCCAGGGCAACGGCATCACCCAGATCCTGGAAGGCGGCCCGGTGTTCGAGCGCGCCGGCTGCGGCTTCTCGCACGTCACCGGCCCGCAGCTGCCGCCTTCGGCCACGCAGCACCGGCCCGAGCTGGCGGGCGCGCCCTTCGAGGCCATGGGCGTGTCGCTGGTGTTCCACCCGCGCAACCCCTATGTGCCCACGGTGCACATGAACGTGCGCATGCTGGCGGCCACCCCGGCCGGCGGCGAGCCGGTGTGCTGGTTCGGTGGTGGCATGGACCTCACGCCTTACTACGGCTTCGAGGAAGACGCGACGCACTTCCACCGCACCTGCCGGGCTGCGCTGGCGCCCTTCGGTGACGACAAGTACCCCCGCTTCAAGCAGTGGTGCGACCAGTACTTCTTCCTCAAGCACCGCAACGAGCCGCGCGGCGTGGGCGGTGTGTTCTTCGACGATTTCTCCGAACTGGGCTTCGACAACAGCTTTGCCATGATGGCCGCGACCGGCGATGCCTTCCTGGATGCCTACCTGCCCATCGCCGAGCGCCGCCGGGCCACGCCCTATGGCGAGCGCGAGCGCGAGTTCCAGCTGTACCGGCGCGGCCGCTATGTGGAGTTCAACCTGGTCTGGGACCGGGGCACGCACTTCGGGCTGCAGTCGGGCGGCCGCAGCGAATCCATCCTGCTGTCCATGCCCCCGCTGGTGAGCTGGTCCTACAACCACCAGCCTGAGCCCGGCAGCGCCGAGCACCGGCTCTACACCGACTTCCTGGTGCCGAAGGACTGGGCCTGATGGCCGCAACGTCCGGCGGCACCGCCATCCGCCGCGTGGGCATGTTCGGTGGGGCCTTCGACCCGCCGCACGGTGCTCACCGCTCGCTGGCCGAGGCCGCCATCGAGCAGCTCGATCTGGACCTGCTGCATGTGCTGCCCACCGGGCAGGCTTGGCACAAGGCTCGGCCGCTGACCGACGCGGCCCACCGGGTGGCCATGTGCCGTCTGGCCTTCGGTGATCTGCCCCGCGTGCGCATCGACGAGCGCGAGATCCACCGCCAGGGCCCCAGCTACACCGCCGACACCCTGGCTGAACTGCGCGCTGAGCACCCGAAGGCCGAACTCTTTCTGGTGCTGGGCGCCGACCAGTTGCTGGCCTTCCGGCAGTGGGTGCGCTGGCAGGAGGTCATGACCCTGGCCAGCCTGGCGGTCGCTGCCCGTGCCCGGTCGATCGGTGCCCAGGCACTCGATGCACCGTTCGAGGAGGCCGATCTGTCGGGAGTCGATCTGCCTTTCGTGCCCCTGACCATGCCCCTCAACCCGGTGAGTGCCACCGCCGTCCGCGCCCGGCTGGCTGCGGTCGGGCCCGATGCCGCGTCCCTGGACGTGCTGGTGCCCGCCCCGGTCGCAAGCTATATTTCACAGAACCACCTCTACCAGACCCCTACATGACCAGCGAAACCACCGCCAAGAAAGACATCCAAAAACTGCAACGCGCCATCGTCGAGGGGCTGGAGGATGTGAAGGGGCAGGACATCGTGGTGTTCAACACCGAAACGCTCTCGCCCCTGTTCGAGCGCGTCATCATCGCCAGCGGCACCTCCAACCGCCAGACCAAGGCCCTGGCCGCCAGCGTGCGCGACGCGGTGCGTGAAGCCGGCTTCGACAAGCCGCGCATCGAGGGGGAGGAAAACGGCGAATGGATCATCGTGGACTGCGGCCAGGCCGTGGCGCACGTGATGCAGCCGGTGATCCGCCAGTACTACCGCCTCGAGGAGATCTGGGGCGCCAAGCCGGTGCGTCTGAAGCATGGGGCCGAGAAGGCGCCTGCAGCCGCTGCACCGGCCAAGAAGACGACCGCACGCAAGACCGCCAAGTCCGTGCAGGCCGAACCCGCTGCGGTGTCGGGCAAGACGGTGGTGCGCAAGCAGGCGGCTGCCCAGGCGGCGGCGGCAAAGACCGCACCGGCGAAGAAGACCACAACGGCCACCCAACCGGCAGCCAAGTCTGCCCCCAAGGCTGCCGCAAAGACCGCCTTGAAGAACGCGGCCAAGCCGGCGGTCAAGAAGGCCCTGCCCAAGGTGGTGGTCGGTAAGACCACCAAGCCGGCGGCCAAGGGGGCTGCGAAGCCCGCAGCCAAGGCGCCCGCCCGCAAGACCGTCCAGCCCGCAGCCCGCAAGACCGCCACGAAAAAGGCATGAAGCTGCTGATCGTCGCGGTGGGCCAGCGGGTTCCCGACTGGGCCCAGACCGCATATGACGATTACGCCAAGCGCTTCCCGCCCGAGCTGAAGGTGGAGCTGCGCACCGTCAAGACCGAGCCGCGTGGCTCGCGCACCACCGAAACCCTCATGGCCGCCGAGCGTGAGCGCATCCAGGCGGTGCTGCCGCGCGGTTGCCGCGTGGTGGTGCTGGACGAGCGCGGCACCGCGCTCACCACCCAGGCCCTGGCCCGCCAGCTCACCCAGTGGCAGCTCGGCGGTGACGATGTGGCCCTCATCATCGGCGGCCCGGACGGCCTGGAGTCGGCCTTCCGCGACGCGGCCCACCAGCGCATCCGCCTGTCCGACCTCACGCTGCCCCATGCCATGGTGCGTGTGCTGCTGATCGAGCAGCTGTACCGAGCCTGGTCGATCAACGCCAACCACCCGTACCACCGCGAATGAGGCCTGTTCTCTACCTCGCTTCCCAGAGTCCGCGCCGCAGGCAACTGCTGGAGCAGTGGGGCGTGCAGCCCGAGCTGCTGCTGCCCGATGCCGAAGAGGATGTCGAGTCGCTCGAAGCCGTGCGTGGCGCCGAGGCACCGGCCACCTATGTGCAAAGGGTCACGGCGCTCAAGCTGCTGGCCTCTCTTGAAAGGCTGCAGCGCAGGGGTCTGCCGCCGGCACCGGTGCTGTGTGCCGACACCACCGTGGCGCTGGGCCGGCGCATTCTGGGCAAGCCGGCCGATGCGGCCGAGGCCCGCGCCATGCTGCGCGACCTGGCGGGCCACACGCACCGGGTCCTCACCGCCGTGGCGGTGGGTGTGCCCGAGCGCCGCTCGGGCGCTGCGCCCCGCATCGCCCAGGCCCTGTCGGTGTCCACCGTGACGTTTGCGCCGCTCTCGCGCAGCCAGATCGACCGCTATGTCGCCACTGGCGAACCCATGGGCAAGGCCGGTGCCTATGCCCTGCAAGGCCAGGCGGCTCTGTGGGTCAGCCGGATGACCGGCAGCCATTCCGGTATCGTGGGCCTGCCGGCGTTCGAGACGGCCCAGGTGCTGCGCGCAGCCGGCATTCCCTTGTACTGACCCCTTCACCCCAGAGCCCCATGAGCCAAGACATCCTGATCAACTGGTCGCCGCAGGAAACCCGGGTGGCGGTGGTGGAGCAGGGCGCGGTGCAGGAGGTGCACCTGGAGCGCACCCTGGAGCGTGGCCTGGTCGGCAACATCTACCTGGGCAAGGTGTCGCGTGTGCTCCCGGGCATGCAGTCGGCCTTCATCGACATCGGGCTGGACCGCGCCGCCTTCCTGCACGTGGCCGACCTGATGCCCAACATCCAGGCCAAGCATGCGCCGGCCCGGCCAGCAGAGCCGGAGGCCGGCAGCGGCACGGCGCCCAAGGTGCTCACGCCCAATCCGGTACTGCCGATCGAGCGGCAGATCTTCGAGGGCCAGGCGCTGATGGTGCAGGTACTCAAGGACCCCATCGGCACCAAGGGCGCTCGGCTGACGGCACAGATCAGCATTGCCGGACGCTTGCTGGTGTTCCTGCCGCAGGACAACCATGTGGGCGTGTCCCAGAAGATCCCCCCAGCCCAGCGCGAAGCCCTGCGCCAGCGGGTCACCCAGCTGGCTGCCACCCCGGACGGCAGCGCCACCGGTGGCTTCATCCTGCGCACCAACGCCGAGGACGCCGCCGATCAGGAGCTCATCGACGACATCGCCTACCTGCGCAAGACCTGGCTGCGCATCAAGGAGGCCGCCACGCGCCAGCCGCCGGCCACGCTGCTGCACGAAGACCTCAACCTGATGCAGCGGGTGCTGCGCGATCTGGTGGGCACCCAGACCCAGTCCATCCGCATCGATTCGCGCGAGCAGCATGGCCTGCTGACCGGATTCGCCCAGGAGTTCATGCCCGACACCGTGACCAAGCTGCAGCACTACAGCGGCGAGCGACCGATCTTCGACCTGTTCCACATCGACGACGACATCGCCCGCGCGCTGAGCCGCCGGGTCGATCTGAAGTCGGGCGGCTACCTGGTCATCGACCAGACCGAGGCGCTGACCACGGTGGATGTGAACACCGGCGGCTTCGTGGGTGCCCGCAACTTCGACGACACCGTGTTCCGCACCAACCTGGAGGCGGCCCAGGCCATTGCCCGCCAGCTGCGGCTGCGCAACCTGGGCGGCATCGTGATCGTCGATTTCATCGACATGACCCGCGAAGACCACCGCGAGGCGGTGCTCACCGAATTCCGCAAGCAGCTCGCACGCGACCGGGTCAAGACCATGATCGGCGGCTTCTCGCAGCTGGGTCTGGTGGAGATGACCCGCAAGCGCACCCGTGAATCGCTGGCCCACATGCTCAGCGAGCCTTGCGAGGCCTGTGGCGGCAAGGGCGAGGTGAAGACCGCCCGCAGCGTGTGCTACGACATCCTGCGCGAGATCCTGCGCGAGGCCCGGGCCTTCAACCCGCGCGAGTTCCGCGTGGTGGCATCGCCCAAGGTGGTGGAGCTGTTCCTCGACGAGGAGCGGGCGCACCTGGCCGGGTTGTCGGACTTCATCGGCAAGCCGATCTCGCTGCAGGCCGAGAGCTCCATGAACCAGGAGCAGTACGACATCGTGCTGCTCTGATCGCGGGCGTCAGGCTGGGGCGCCCTGGCCCAGACCCTGGGAATGCAGGCGGGCATACAGCCCGTCGGCGGCCATGAGCTCGGCATGGCTGCCTTGTTCGGCCACCCGCCCCTCGGCCAGCACCACCACCCGGTCGGCGTGTTCGATGGTGGAGAGCCGGTGCGCAATGACCAGCGTGGTGCGACCCTGCATGAGCCGCGACAGGGCGTCCTGCACCAGCCGCTCGCTTTCGTTGTCCAGCGCCGAGGTGGCTTCGTCCAGGATGAGCACCGGTGCGTCCTTGTAGATGGCCCGCGCGATGGCCAGCCGCTGCCGCTGGCCGCCCGAGAGCTCGGCCGCGTTGTGGCCCACAACCGTGTGGATGCCCTGGGGCAGCCGCGCCACCAGCTCGCCCAGGTTGGCCGACTGCAGTGCCGCCAGCACACGGGCCTCGTCGATGGTCGAAGGCTCGGCGCCCAGCGCCACGTTGGCGGCCAGGCTGTCGTTGAGCATGACCACGTCCTGCGAGACCATGGCGAACTGCCGGCGCAGGCTCTGCAGGTCCCAGTCGGGCAGGGGCGTACCGTCCAGCGTGATCTGGCCGCCGTCCACCTCCACGAAGCGCGGCAGCAGATTGACCAGCGTGGTCTTGCCCGACCCCGACGGACCGACGAAGGCCAGTACCTCGCCCGGCCGCACCTGCAGCGACACACCACGCAGCGCCACATGCCCGCCATGCCCGGTCTCGCCGTCGCGTTCGGGGTAACGTACGGTCACGTCGTGCAGCTCGATGGCGCCACTGACCCGATCGACCGAATGCGTGCCGCCGGTCTGCACCGGCGTCTGCTCGATCAGCTCCAGTCCGCGCTCCAGCGCCGCCAGCCCGCGGGTGATGGGTGCGGTGATCTCGGCCAGGTGCCGGATGGGGGTGATGAGCATCAGCATGGCGGTGACGAAGGCCACGAAATTGCCCACGCTCACGCCGCTGCTGCTGCTCTGCCACAACGCCACCGCGATCACCGCCGACAGCGCGCCGGAAGCCAGCAGCTGCGTCAGCGGCGTCATGGCCGCCATGGCGATGGTGGACTTCAGGGCCAGCTTGCGCAGCCGCACGCTCAGCGTGCCGAAGCGGTCGGCCTGGCGGTCCTGCGCGCCATGCAGGCGGATCATGCGGTAGGCCAGGGCGTTTTCTTCCACCACATAGGCCAGCTCGTCGGTGGCCTTCTGGCTGTCCTTGGTCAGCTGGTACAGCCGCTTCGTGAGCACCCGCATGATGAGGATCAGCCCCGGGAACACGGCCAGCACGATGAGCGTGAGCTTCCAGTTCAGGTAGACCAGATAGCCCATGAGGGCCAGGACGGTGAGCGAATCCTTGGCCAGCGTCAGGAAGGCCGAGACCAGCATCTGCGAGCCGGTCTGCACCTCGTACACCAGCGTGTTGGAGAGCTTGCTGGCGCTCTGCCGTGCAAACAGGGCCATCTGCGCTTCGTTCAGGCGGGCGAACATGGCCCGGCGCAGGTTGAGCATGCCCAGGCTGGCGGTGTAGGACAGGGCGTACTGCGCCACGAACGTGGCCACACCCCGCAGGCCGAACAGGCCCATCAAGGCCAGTGGCACTGCCCACAGCGGCACCTGACCGGCGGCGAAACCCTTGTCCAGCAGCATCTGCAGCAGGGCCGGTATGGCGGGTTCGGTCAGCGCGCCCACCAGCGTGGCCAGGGCCGCCAGTGCGATGCCCGCCTTGGCGCCCCGGAAGTAGGGCCAGACGCGGCGCAGGCGCTGCCCCAGCGTGCCGGGCGGCGAAGGAGGGGAGCCGTGGGCCGGACTTGCGGCGGGTGGGGCGTTGGGATCGGTCAAGGGCGGACGAGCGGAGGACGGGGTGCGGAACCTGCGTAACGCAAAGTGATCACATGGCCGCTTGCGCGGTGGCAGACCACCTCTCACATCTTGTCACGGGAGGGGGTCGGATCGCTCCGGTATTATCGGCCGCTCTCAACAGGACCGCGTCCACCGCCCGCGCAACACGTCCCGAGACCCCACCAAGATGCCCGATCAGAACCGAACCGCCTCGTTCGCCCCCATGCCGCGCCGCCGCGCGCTGGGTCTCGTTTCCTCCCTGCCGTTCCTGGCCCTGCCGTTCTCGCCGGCCCATGCCCAGTTCCGCGTCGAGATCGCCGGCGTCGGCCTGACCCAGTACCCCTTCTCGGCCGTGAACTTCCGCGGCAACGACGTGGCCAGCGAGAACATGGCTGCCATCATCCGCGCCGACCTGGAGCGCAGCGGCCAGTTCCGTTTCGTGGAGCCGGCGCCCGGCGTGCTGGACGAAACCTCCCGGCCCGACCTGGCCCCCTGGCGCCAGCGCGGCACCGACTCGCTGGTCACCGGCAGCGTCACCCGCCTGGCCGATGGCCGCTTCGACGTGCGGTTCCGTCTGTGGGACGTGGTCCGGGCCCAGGACCTGGGCGGCCTGAGTTACCCGGTGGTGGCGGCGGACCTGCGCCTGGCAGCCCACCGCATCGCCGACTACATCTACGAAAAACTCACCGGCGACAAAGGCGTGTTCTCCACCCGCATCGCCTATGTGACCAAGGCGCCACAGCGCTACAACCTGTGGGTGGCCGACGCCGACGGCTTCAATGCCCGGCCCGCGCTCACCAGCCCGGAACCCATCATCTCGCCCAGCTGGGCACCCGGCGGCACGCAGCTGGCCTATGTGTCGTTCGAATCGCGCAAGCCGGTGATCTATGTGCACGACGTGGCCACCGGCAAGCGCCGCCTGCTGGCGAGCTTCCGCGGCTCCAACAGCGCACCGGCCTGGTCGCCGGATGGCCGTCAGGTGGTGGCCACCCTGTCGATCTCGGGCAACGCCCAGATCTACGGCATGGACGCCAACGGCGGGGAGCCGCGTCGCCTGTCCAGCAGCAGCAGCATCGACACCGAACCGGTGTTCAGCGCCGACGGCAAGTCCATATTCTTCGTCAGCGACCGGGGCGGCTCGCCGCAGATCTACCGCATGGACGCCGGCGGCGGCAACGCCCAGCGCCTGACCTTCAGCGGCAACTACAACATATCGCCGGCACCCAGCGCCGACGGACGCTGGCTGGCCTACATCTCGCGGGTGGGCGGCGCGTTCCGCCTGCACGTGATGGATCTGGCCAGCGGACAGGTCACTGCCGTGACCGATGGTTCGGCCGACGAAAGCCCGAGCTTCTCGCCCAACAGCCGCCTCATCATCTTCGCCACCCGCGACAAGGGCCAGGAAGCGCTCATGACCACCACGGTGGACGGGCGCATCAAGACCCGGCTGGCCGGCTCGCAAGGCGACATCCGCGAACCCGAGTGGGGCCCGTTCCTGAAGTGACTGGCCTGCCCGGCAAACCTTTTTCCCCTGTTGTTCCTCTCGTTCTTTCTCATCCATCAAAAGGTCCTCACATGAACCAGAACCTGTCCCGTCCCCTGTTCCGTCGCGCCGGCCTGGCCATCGGCCTGTCGGCTGCCATGCTGCTGGCCGCTTGCGGCTCCAACGTCAAGCTGGACGAAGTGCCGGTGTCCGACCGCTCGGGCACGGCCTCTGGTGCCGGTGCAGGCGGTCAGGGCAGCGGCGTCGATCCGCGCGGCGTGACCGGCGTGCAGGTGCAGGGTGCCGGCGGCGCCCAGCCGCAACAGCTGCAGCGCATCGTGTACTTCGACTACGACAGCTTCGAGGTCAAGCCCGAATTCGCCTCTGCCCTGGAAGCCAACGCCAAGTACCTCAACGCCAACCGCACCGCCCGTGTCGGTCTGGAAGGCCACACCGACGAGCGTGGCGGCCGCGAGTACAACCTGGCCCTGGGCCAGAAGCGCGCCGAGGCCGTGCGCCGCGCCCTGTCGCTGCTGGGCGTTGCCGACACCCAGATGGAAGCCGTGAGCTTCGGTGAAGAGAAGCCGGCCCAGACCGGTGCCGACGAGGCCGCCTTCTCGAAGAACCGCCGCGTAGAAATCACCTACCGCTGACATGCAGGCCGCCCGTCAACGTCTGAGCGGCCTGACCGGCCTGTGTGCGGCGGCCCTCTGTGCCGTCGCTCTCTGGCCTACGCAGGCCCACGCCCTGTTCGGCGACGACGAAGCCCGCCAGGCCATCATCGAACTGCGGCGCAAGGTCGATGCCAACCAGGCCGCGAGCGAGGCGGCCCGCAGCGAAGGCGACGCCGCCACCCGCCGCAGCCTGCTCGAACTCTCCAACCAGATCGAGCAGCTGCGCGGAGAGCTGGCCCGTCTGCGCGGTCAGAACGAGCAGCTGGCCCGTGAAGTGGCCGAACTGCAGCGAGCCCAGAAGGATGTGCAGGCCGGCGTCGATGCCCGTCTGCGCCAGGTCGAACCCCTGAAGGTCGAACTGGACGGTCAGAGCTTCACCGCCCAGCCCGCCGAGAAGGCCCAGTTCGACGCGGCCATGGACACGCTGCGCCGATCCGAATTCGCGGCGGCCTCAGCGGCCTACACCGCGTTCCTGCGCCAGTACCCGGCCAGCGGCTACACGCCCTCGGCCTTGTACTGGCTGGGCAACTCGCAGTACGCCGCCCGCGCCTACAAGGACTCGGCCGACAGCCATCGCCGTCTGGTCACCGAGTTCCCGAACCATCCGCGCACCCCGGAGGCCATGCTGGCCATGGCCAACAGCCAGGTCGAGCTGAAGGACACCAAGGCGGCCCGCCGCACCCTGGAAGACCTGGTCAAGAAGTACCCGCAGTCCGAGGCGGCCGCCGCCGCCAAGGAACGCCTGGCGCGCCTGCGCTGATGTGTCCGAGGCACCCGGCCCGCGCCGGGTGGCCTCCTACAATCGCGGGTTATGGAACTCGCCGAATTCAACCAGCTTCGCATCACCACGTTGTGGGCAGCCTTTGCCGTGGCAGCCGCCTTCGGCTTCATAGCCCAGCGCACCCATTTCTGCACCATGGGCGCCGTCAGCGACATCGTCAACATGGGTGACTGGACTCGCATGCGCATGTGGGGCATGGCAGTGGGCGTGGCGGCCATCGGCTTTCATGCGCTGGGCTGGCTGGGCATGATCGACACCACCCAGTCCATCTACACCGGTGCCCGTGTGGTCTGGCTCTCGGCGCTCACCGGTGGCGCCTTGTTCGGCCTGGGCATGGTGCTGGCCTCGGGCTGCGGCAGCAAGACGCTGGTGCGCATCGGTGGCGGCAGCCTCAAGTCGCTGGTGGTGTTCTTCGTCATGGGCCTGGCCGCCTTCATGACGTTGCGCGGCGTGTTTGCCGTGTGGCGCAATGCCACGGTCGATCAGGTGTTCTTTGAATTGCCGCAGGGCAGTGCGGTGCCGGCCTGGGTGGCCCATGCCACGGGCCTGGACGCCGGGCTGGCCGGCCTCGTCACGGCGCTGGTGGTCGGCGGCGCACTGGTGATGTGGGCTCTTCTGGGGCGTGACTTCCGCACCGGGACCAACCTGCTGGCCGGCTTCGGCATCGGCGCGGTGGTGGTGACCATGTGGTGGGTCAGCGGGCATCTGGGTTTCGTGCCCGAGCACCCTGAAACGCTGGACCCGGTCTTCCTGGGCAGCAACACCGGCCGCATGGACGCTCTGACCTTCACCGCCCCCATGGCCTATGTGCAGGACTGGCTCATCTTCTACAGCGACGCCAGCAAGGTGCTCACCTTCGGCGTGGTCACCGTGGCGGGCGTGGTGCTGGGCGCATTGGCCTGCGCGCTGATCGAGGGCAGCTTCCGCTGGGAAGGCTTTGCCAGCACGCAGGACACGGCGCTGCACATCATCGGCGCCATCTGCATGGGCGTGGGCGGCGTCACTGCGCTGGGCTGCACCGTCGGCCAGGGCCTCTCGGGCCTGTCGACACTGAGCCTGACCAGTGCGATTGCCGTGACCGGCATCATGGTCGGCGCCGTGCTGGGCTTCCGTCTGCAGATCTGGTTGCTGGAGCGCGGGTGACCGGTCCCGCCGAACCGACCGACGCCGAGCTGTTCGAGCGCCGCTTCGGTGGCCTTCGCCGGCTTTACGGTGTCGAGGGGGCGCAGCGCATCTTCGATGCCCATGTGGTGATCGTCGGCCTGGGCGGTGTGGGCTCCTGGAGCGCTGAAGCGCTGGCCCGCAGCGGCGTGCGCCGTCTCACCCTGATCGACATGGACCATGTGGCCGAGTCCAACATCAACCGGCAGATCCATGCGCAGCTGGGCACGTTGGGGCAGGCCAAGATCGAGGCGCTGCGCGAACGCATCCACAGCTACCACCCGGGGTGCAGCGTGCAATGCATCGACGACTTCGTCTCGGCGGACAACTGGCCCGCTTTGCTGGGTGTCGAGATGCCCGACGCCGTCATCGATGCGTGCGATCAGGTGAAGGCCAAGACCGCAATCGCGGCCTGGTCCTGGACCACCGGTGTGCCACTGGTGGCGGCGGGGGCGGCCGGTGGCAAGCGCCACGCCGAGCGCATCGAGATCGGTGATCTGGCCAGCGTGACCCACGACCCGCTGCTGGCGCAGCTGCGTTACCGGCTGCGCAAGTTCCACGGTGGCGCCCGCCAGGGCGCGATGCAGCTGGCCTGCGTGTTCAGCCGCGAGGCCGTGGCCCCGCCCGATCCATCGTGCGGACTCGATGCGGGGGACGGCAGCCTGAACTGCCATGGCTTCGGATCGGTGGTGAGCGTGACCGCCAGTGCCGGCATGGCCGCAGCCGGATGGGTGATGAACACCCTGGCTGCAGGAAATTTGCGAAAAGTGAAGCCCCCTTCAAAAACACCCAAAAATGACGCTATAATTTGAGGCTTCGCAGGGTGCGCTGAACAATGTTCAGCAAAGTCAGCGAAGAGTGTGGGACGTTAGCTCAGTTGGTAGAGCAGCGGACTTTTAATCCGTTGGTCGGCAGTTCGAGCCTGCCACGTCCTACCAGAGATCAAAGGGGTCTGACCGCAAGGTCAGGCCCCTTTTCTTTTGCGCACTGTATCCAGCATGGGTCCGACGCTTGTGGATTGCATCACGCAAGTACGGTTCGTTCTGAGGGCGCCGCGGGAACTTCGGTGGATTGGCCCCAAGTTGGGGCCGATACTTCCGATGTAGTAGCCATGCCGATCACCCGCCTGTTCTCGCGCGATGCCGATGCGCCCCCCTTCGATGCCATGGACGAGGCCATGCGGCTGTCCAGTGCGGGCATCCGTGTGGCATCCGAGGTTCTGGTCGGCAACGAGTCGCCGCTCGATGTGGTGCAGCGTTATTGCGATGCCGTGGTGCAGGCGTCTTCCCATCTGTGTCTGGCCTGGTGCTGGTTCGGGCCAGCCCATTCGCCGGTCATCCGCCCTCTGGTGAGTGCGGGCCGTGCCAGGGAGTGGGCGCAACAGATGCGGATCGAGCGCAACTGGCTCACCCGGCGTGGTCCGGCCTTGCGCACGGTGGAAAGCGGCCAGGGCGAGACGGTGGCCATCTCGCGCTTTGCGGTCTGGGGCCCATGGCGTCGGCTGGCCCATGAGCACCAGGTTCGCTCGGTGCGCTGCATTCCGCTGCGCGGCGATTCCCCCGGCCGCTCGGGCATTCTGGTGGTGTACGCCGATGCGCCGGATTACTTCGATGCGCTGGGCCGCTACTTTGATGATCTGGGGCAGCTGTTCGCCTCGGTACTGCTCAACCGGGAGGCTGCGCAAGCGTCCGCCAATCACTACCTGCATCGGCTGGAGCTGGCGGCCGATGTGGGGGCATTGGGCATCTGGGAACTGGACCTGGCCACACGCACCTTCACGGCCGACCGGCGCCTGACCGACATGATGGCGTTGCCACCCAATGCCGAAGAGAACCGGCTCTCTGCAGCGCTGGACCGCATCCATCCGGATGACCGTGAGGCAGTGCAATCGGCACTGGCCACTGCAGCGGCCCACGAGCCACCCATTTCGGTGGAGTTCAGGGTGGTGTTTCCGGACGGGCAGACCCGCCATGTGCTGGGGCGCGCTGTCGGTCTGCGTGACCGCGACGGCCGCGCCACCACCCTGGTGGGAGCCAACGTCGACATCACTGATCAGAAGCGGGTGCAAGAAACCCTGCAGCAGGCCCGCGACGCGGCCGTGGCTGCCAGCCGTGCCAAGAGCGACTTTCTGGCCAACATGAGCCACGAGATCCGCACGCCCATGAACGGCGTGCTGGGCATGACCGGCCTGGCGCTGGAGCTCGCCACCGATCCGGCCCAGCGGGAATACCTGTCGCTGGTGCGAAGCTCGGCCGACGGCTTGATGGGCGTCATCAACGAGATCCTGGATTTCTCCAAGATCGAGGCCGGTCACATGCACATCGAGATGTCGGATGTGGAGGTGCGGTCGTGGCTGGACGATATCGTGCGGCCATTGCAGATGCGCGCCCGCGAAAAAGGCTTGAGCCTGAACGTTGACCTGGCACCTGACCTGCCGCCGGGGCTGCACACCGACGCGCTGCGGCTGCGCCAGATCGTCAACAACCTGGCGGGCAACGCCATCAAGTTCACCGCGCAGGGCGGGGTGACCCTGCGCCTGTACACGGTGGAGGGCGAATCGGCCGAGTCGCTGACGCTGGCGCTGGACGTCATCGACACCGGCATCGGCATCGCGCCGGAGAAGCAGGCGCTGATCTTCGAGCCCTTCAGCCAGGCCGACGGCAGCATCACGCGCCAGTTCGGCGGCACCGGCCTGGGGCTGTCCATCAGCCACCGGCTGTGCACGCTGCTGGGAGGCACCATCGGGCTGGAAAGCACTGTGGGGCAAGGGACCATCTTCCGCGTGCGCCTGCCCGTGGCGGCGGTGCCGCTATCCTCCGGGCAGACCGTCATCCAGGAAACACCTGCCATGAACACGCCGCCCGATGTTCCTGCCACTCCCCGTGCTCCTGCCACGCCCGACTCGGCCGGCAGCTCGTTGCGCATCCTGCTGGCCGAGGATCACCCGGTGAACCAGAAGGTCGCGCAGATCATGCTGACCAAGAGCGGCCACACGGTGGAGGTGGCTGCCGATGGCGCGCAGGCTGTTGAGGCCGCGCGGCGCGGCGGCTTCGATCTGATCCTCATGGACATGCAGATGCCGGTGCTCGACGGCCTGGAAGCCACGCGGCGCATTCGGGCCGAAGAAGCCGAACAGAAGCGCCCGCGCGTGACCATCATTGCCATGACCGCCAATGCCCGCGAAGAAGACCGCGCCACCTGCCTGGCCGTCGGCATGGACGACTTCGTGAGCAAGCCCATCCGCATGGCCACGCTGGTGGAGAAACTGCAGGCGCTGTGAGCCTGCGATGGATGCGGGTCCAGCGGCCAACAAAAAAGCCCTTGCATCGCTGCAAGGGCTTTTGAATTTCTGGCTCCCCGACCTGGACTCGAACCAGGGACCTGCGGATTAACAGTCCGTCGCTCTACCGACTGAGCTATCAGGGAACAGCCTCAAATTATAGCGTCATTTTTTCGGTTTTCTAAGCGCCGTTCAACTTTCTCAAAATTGTGTCTCGAAGGCCACGCGCACGGTGCGCGATGCAGCGGGGAACAGGTAGATGTGACCGTACTGGAACGGCGCTTCCTGGAAGTAGCGGCGGTCGAACAGGTTGTCGATGCCCAGTACCCAGCTGGCCGCTTGGCCCTGGACCTTGGTGGCGTAGCGCAGCGAGGCGTCCACCCGGGTCCACGAACCCAGCTCGACATCGTTGGTCGGCGTGACGGCGCGGCGGCCTTCGTGGCTCAGGTGCGCATGGGCACTCAGGCCCGGCAGCGCGTCGATGCGGCGGCTCAGGTTGGCGCGCAGGACATAGCGGGGCACATTGGT
The DNA here is from genome assembly GCA_943370825.1 of Allobosea thiooxidans. Lineage (GTDB taxonomy): Bacteria > Pseudomonadota > Gammaproteobacteria > Burkholderiales > Burkholderiaceae_C > Hydrogenophaga. Next base: position 159,571 of record CALRSR020000002.1, read on the forward strand.
CGGACGCAGGCCGTTGACCGTGGGGTCGATGGTGCTGCCCAGTCGTTCGGCGTCGATCCAGGTGACGCTGGCGTCGTAGTCCCAGGCACCGGCAGTGCGGCCGCCGCCGAGCTCAATGCCCTGATGGCGGGCCGAGCCGTCGATGACGCGGGTGCAGCTGTTGGCGGCACCGCTGCAGGCCGGCAAGTCGCCACTGACCGGCCGGCTGATGCGGAAGTAGGTCAGGTTCCAGCGGGCGCTCTCGTCCATGGAGCGGATGCCGGCTTCCCACTGGCGGCTCTTGAGCGGCGGCAGCGCCAGGCCCCGGTTGGTGTAGCGGGCGCGGCCCGGTGCCACCTCCGACTCCACACCCTGGCCCCAGCTGGCGTACACGGTGCGCTGCGCGTCCAGCTTGAGGCTGGCGGCCAGCCATGGCGTGGTAAAGCTGTCTTCGTAGCTGGTGGCGCGCGGGTCGGCTCCGGTGCGGATGCTGTCGCGCTCCAGGCGGGTGTGGCGCAGGCCGGCCCAGGTCTGGAAGGCATCGCTCCAGCGGATCACGTCGGTGACGAAGAACTCGGTGCTGCGCTCGGTGCGGTTGGTGAAGCTGTCGTCGGGTGCAGTGGCCGGGGCCACGGCGGGCAAGGTGAACACGTTTCCTGTCGCAAGCAGCGGGTTGGCGCCGAACCGGTCGTTGCCGCGCACGGTGAACCGGCTGGCCAGCACGCCGAAGCTCAGGTCGTGCTGCAGGCCGGCGGCCTCCACCCGGCCGTTCACCTTGAATTGCGCAGCGGTGGTGTTGCGGCGCTCGTCGAAGCTGCGGTAGTCGTAGAGATCGAAGTCGCCGTTGCTGCAGTAGCGGTCGAAGTTGCCTTCGGCGCTGCAGCCATACGGGTAGGCCAGGAAGTCGTCGGTCTTCAGGCGCTGGCTGCCCAGCTGCGCCTGCCAGTTCCACTGGCTGTTGATGGCCTGGGTGAAGCGCAGGCTGCCGCTGAAGTTGCGGAAGTCGGTGGGCTGCGACCAGGGCTGCGTGTTGATGTTGATGCGCGGGTCGGCCGGGGGCAGGGCGTTGCCCAGCAGGCTGAGGCCGGGAACGGTGGCCTGGCGGCGGCGGCTGATCTCGAACTCGCCTTCGAGCAGGCTGTCGCGCGAGAGGCGGGCGTCCAGCGCCAGGGCCAGCAGGCCGCGCTCTCCTTCGGTGCCACGCGCTTCGGTGTTCAGGCGTTCACCGGCGATGTTCAGTCGCCAGCCCAGGTCACCTTCGGCGGCGCGGCCGCCTATGTCCAGGTGCACCAGGGCGTTGCCGTCTTCATTCACTTCGGTCCGGAAGCTGCGTTGCGGCTGGGCCGTGGGTCGCTTGACCACCAGATTGATCAGTCCGCCCGGGGCGCTGGTGCCGGCCTGGATGCCGCTGGTGCCCTTGAGCAGTTCGACCCGCTGCAGGTGGTCCAGCGGCAGGCTGGTCTCGGCGCTGATGGGCAGGCCTTCGCGGCGGAAGTTGTAGGTGTTGTCGATGACGAAGCCGCGCACGCTGGCGTAGTCGTAGTAACCCACCGCGTTGTAGGCATCGCTGACCGAGGCGTCGAGCTTGTAGAGGTCGCTGATGCGGCGCGCGCCCACATCGCTGATGGTGCGGCTGTCGATCAGTGTGGTGCTGATGGGCACGCTGGCGGCAGGCTGGTCGCCAAAGCCGGTCACGTCGGCGGGAGCGGCGCTGCCGGCGCTGCGGATGGTGATGGCGGGCAGCGTCAGGTCGGAGCCTTGGGCATGGGCCGGGGCCTGCAGTGCGGCCAGGCAGGCCAGGCTGATGAGCGTCAGCGCCGCTGGCTGCAGCGGACGGGGGAAGCGGAGGTCGGGTCGTGCCATGTGTTGTGTCCCGGAGGACTTGTGATGGCAGGTGGGCTGGGCCGGCACCACAGGGCGCGGGTGGACGCCGGCATGCGGTGCTGACTTTTGCTTCCCTGCGCGAGGATTACCTCAATCAGGTTCAAAGGGACTTTCTCAGTCGCGGCCTGTGCGGGCCGCAACACCCCTAGCGGAAGACGCCGTTGCCGGCGCGGGTGGGATTCTAGTTCAGCCGCTCACGCCCAGCAGGCGGTGGAGTTTGGGGCTGGTGGTGGTGTATTGCAGCAGGGTGCGCTGCTCAGGGAACAGGCGCCCGGCGGCAGCGAAGGCGGCCAGCGTGGCCTCGTGAAAGCCGCAGAGGATCAGCTTCTTCTTGCCCGGGTAGGTGTTGATGTCGCCCACGGCGTGGATGCCGGGCACGCTGGTTTCAAAGTGGGCAGTGTCCACCACCAGCTGCTTGCGCTCCATGGCCAGACCCCAGTCGGCGATCGGTCCCAGCCGGGGCGACAGGCCCAGGCAGACCAGCAATGCGTCCAGCGGCTGAACCACGGTGCGGTCGTCGGGCGTGACCAGTTCGATGCCGGTCAGCCGGCCGTCCTGCACCTGCAGGCCCAGCGGCTGGCCGATGCAGCGGCGGATGCGGCCGGATGCGCTGAAGGCCTCCAGCCGGGCAAGGCTGGGTTCGTAGGCCTGGAACACATCGCGCCGGTGCAGCAAGGTGATGGAGGCGGGCGGTGTGGCGGCGTCGGCCAGGCGCAGGGCCCAGTCCACGGCGTGTTCGTCGCCGCCGTGCACCACCACGTTCTGGCCGGCAAAGGCCTCTGCATCATGGGGGCGGTGGAACACCTGTCCGCCCTCGAAGGCCTCGATGCCATCGAGCTTGAGCGGGCGGGCCTGGAAGGCGCCTACACCAGCGGCGATGAACACGCTGCGCGCCAGGAAGGCGGTGTCGGCGGACGTGTGCACCTCGAAGCGGCCATCGTCCCGCGCCGAGAGCGCGGCCACGGTCTGGCCCAGGTGCATGGCGGGAGCGAAGGGCCGCACCTGCTGCTGCAGCCGGTCCATGAGTTCCTGGCCGCTGCACACCGGCAGGCCGGGGATGTCGTAGATGGGTTTGCCGGGGTAGAGCTCGGCGGGCTGGCCGCCACCCCGGGGAAGGGCGTCGATGACGTGGCAGCGGATGTCCTGCAGCCCGAGCTGGAACACCTGCCACAGGCCCACCGGACCTGCGCCGATGACCAGCGCATCGGTCTCGATGGGTGCGCCGGTCATGGCCTTCAGCGGGCCAGCTGGTCCAGCTTGCCGGTCTTGTCTTTCCAGTCGTCGGCGTCCGGCAGCGGCGCCTTGCGCTTGGTGATGCTCTTCCAGCCGGGCAGGCGGGCCAGTTCGGCATTGAGGGCCGTCATGTGCACCTGATCCTTGGGCAGGTCTTCCTCGGCATAGATGGCGCTCACCGGGCACTCGGGGATGCAGACCGCGCAGTCGATGCACTCGTCCGGGTCGATGGTGAGGAAGTTGGGGCCTTCGCGGAAGCAGTCCACGGGGCAGACATCGACGCAGTCGGTGTATTTGCAGCGGATGCAGGCTTCGGTGACAACGTGGGTCATGGTGGGGAAGGATTTCGGGGGAAACCCGGATTTTAGGCGGTTCGGCGGTGGTCTTCAGCGCACCAGGACAGCACCCGCGGTGCGGTGGCTGGCGGTGTCCACCAGCACCAGGGAGCCGAGCTGGCGCGAGCGGGCAAACGGCAGGGTGGCCAGCGGCTCCTGCAGGCTGAGTTCGATGTGGCCGATGGCGTTGGGTTCCAGTTCGGTCGCGTCCTGCTCGGCCAGGGTGTGGATGTCCAGGCGGTGCACGATGCGCTTGACCTTGGCCTTGACCCAGCGGTGGCCGTGCAGGGCCCAGTAGACCCGTCCCGGCACCAGGTTCTCGTCGTCCAGCCAGGCCACGGTGGCCGCGATCTCGCGGGTGTGGTGGAAGCCCTCGTGGCCGTCGGCGTCCAGCAGCCAGTCGCCGCGCGAGACGTCCACCTCGCGGTCCAGCACGATGCCGGCGCTGTGGCCCGCCGACACTTCGGCCGGGCGGCGAACATGGTCCAGCACCTGGGCCACGGTGGCGGTCTGGCCGTTGGGGGCGATGCGCACCCGCTGACCGGGCACCACGGTACCGGCGGCCACACGACCCCAGAAGATGCGGCGGCCCTGCGAGGTGTCGGACGAGCTGCTGAATTTCTCCACCCACTGCACCGGAAAGGCCAGGGGCAGGCCGGTGTCGGCTGCCGTGACCGGCAGGCGTTCCAGGATTTCCAGCAGGGTGGGGCCGTCGTAGCCGCACCAGCCGGTGGCTTCGGCGGCATCGACCACATTCCAGCCCTTGAGCGCCGACACCGGCACGGTGGCCGCCACCGTGATGCCGGCCTGGTCGGCAAAGGTGGCCAGCGCAGCGCCGATGTGCGCAAAGGCGAGGGCGCTGTCGTCCACCGCGTCGAGCTTGTTGATGGCGAACACCACCGACGGCACGCGCAGCAGCTGCAGCAGCAGGCTGTGGCGGCGGGTCTGCGGCAGCAGGGCCAGCTGCGGGTTGCGCCAGTCCAGCTTGGTGGCGTCCACCAGCACCACGGCGGCATCGGCGCTGGAGGCGGCCGTGACCATGTTGCGGGTGTACTGCTCGTGACCGGGGGCGTCGCCGATGATGAACTTGCGCGACTCGGTGCTGAAGTAGCGGTAGGCCACGTCGATGGTGATGCCCTGTTCTCGCTCGGCCGACAGGCCGTCGGTGAGCAGGGCCAGGTCGGTCTGGCCCTGGCGCTGCACGCCGGCCAGGTGATCCTGCAGCACGGCCTTGCTGTCCACCAGCAGGCGACCGATCAGGGTGCTCTTGCCGTCGTCCACGCTGCCGCAGGTGATCAGGCGCAGGGCGGCGGAGGTGTCCACGGAAGTGGTATGCGCGGTGTCGGTGCTCATCAGAAGTACCCGTCTTTCTTGCGTTTTTCCATCGAGGCGTCGCTGGTCTTGTCGTCCATGCGGGTGGCGCCCCGTTCGCTGACCTCGGCGGCGAGCGTCTCGATCACGATGTCGGCCGGTGTGGCAGCTGTGCTTTCCACCGGGCAGGTGCAGGTGATGTCGCCCACGGTGCGGAAGCGCACGTCGCGCACCTCCACCGTCTCGCCCTCGCGCGGCGGGGTGAGCTCGGTCACCGGCACCAGCAGACCCCGGCGGTCCACCACCTCGCGGCGGTGGGTGTAATAGATGGAGGGCAGGGCGATGTCCTCGCGGGCGATGTACTGCCACACATCCAGCTCGGTCCAGTTGCTGATGGGGAACACCCGGAAGTGCTCGCCCATGTGCAGGCGGGTGTTGAACAGGGTCCAGAGCTCGGGCCGCTGGGCCTTGGGCTGCCACTGGCCGAAGCTGTCGCGGTGGCTGAAGATGCGCTCCTTGGCGCGGGCCTTTTCCTCGTCGCGCCGGGCGCCGCCGATGAGCGCGTCGAAGCGGAATTCCTCGATGGCCTCCAGCAGCGTGACCGACTGGTGCACGTTGCGGCTCTCGCCCGGGTGGGCCAGGCGCACGGTGCCGCGCTTCATCGAGTCTTCGACGCTGCGCACGATGAGTTCGGCGCCCAGCTCGCGGGCGCGCTGATCGCGGAAGTCGGTCACTTCGGGGAAGTTGTGCCCGGTGTCGATCATCAGCAGCGGGTACGGGATGCGGCCGGCGCCGAAGGCCTTCTCGGCGCACTTGAGCATGACCAGCGAGTCCTTGCCGCCGGAGAACAGCAGGGCGGGGCGTTCGAAGGCGCCGGCCACTTCGCGCAGGATGAAGATGGTCTCTTCTTCCAGCGCGTCGAGGTGGGCGTTGCTGAGCTGGTGGCCGTCGGCCTGCAGGGCGGTCTGGATCACGGAGGGTTCGGTACGGGCGTTCATGCGGGGGTCCGGTCGGTGCGGGAGGTCGGCAGGGCCGAGACGGTGTCGCTGCTCACGGGCTGCACATGCAGGCCGCATTCCTTGGCGTTGTCCTGTTCCCACCACCAGCGGCCGGCGCGGAAGTCCTCGCCGACGCTGATGGCGCGGGTGCAGGGCTCGCAGCCGATGCTGGGGAAGAACAGGTCGTGCAGCGGGTTGTAGGCCAGGGCGTGCTCGGCCACGAAGTGCCAGACATCGCCCCAGGTCCAGTCCACCAGCGGGCTGACCTTCACGCGGCCCGGCTCCTGGACGACTTCGGCCGCCTCGGCCCGGGCATTGGACTGCTCGCGCCGCAGGCCGGTGATCCAGCCGTCCACGCCGGTGAGGGCGCGCGAGAGCGGCTCCATCTTGCGGATGTCGCAGCAGGTCTTGCGCAGGCCGATGCTGCGGAACATGGCGTCGTCGCCGTTCTTCTGCACGAAGTGCACCACGGCCTCCTCCACCGGCTTGTACCGGTCGATCGACAGGCCGTAGCGCTGCTCGATCTGAGGGATCAGGGCCAGCGTCTCGGCGTGCAGACGGCCGGTCTCCAGCACGAAGACACGGCTTTGGATGCCGGCCAGGTGGATCAGGTGGGTCACCACCACATCCTCCACGCCCAGGCTGGAGGCCTGGGTGAGGCGGGGGTGGCTGGCGGCCACCTCGCGCAGCAGCGCAATGGCGCGCTGCACACGTTCGGCGTACTGGGCAGAGGGGCGGTTGTAAAGGTCGATGGCGCTCATGGGGCGTACCTGAATCAGGCCGATGGAGCTTGGCGCACGAACCGGGGCGTCGTCTGGACCGCGTCACCCTGGTAGAAGGCCGCGTAGTGGGACAGCAGGTGCCGGCCATGGGTCAGGTTCTGGTCGGCGCGCAGCACCGCCTGGGTGAAGCCGCTGCGGTACATCTGCACCAGCTGGTCGATCAGCACCTCGCCGGTGGCGCGGATGTGGCCGGCAAAGCCCAGGCGGCGGCGCAGCAGGAAGGCCTGGCTGAAGGCACGGCCGTCCACGAATTTGGGGAACTGCAGTTCCACCACGTCGATGCCGCTGAGGTCGGCCTCACGGGGGTCGGCGTCGTTGGCCAGCACCAGGCGGCGGGCTTCGGGTTCTGGGGCCGCGAACTGGGCGGCGCTGAAGAGTTCGATGCTCATGGGGCGTTCCGGTGTCGGTTTCAGGCCGCGTCGGCGGTGTCGGTGCGGGCGGTGGCGGTGCGCACGGCATGGGCGGCCGCCTTGAAGGCGTCCGGACCGGTGCGGCGCAGCGTGGCCAGGAAGGTTTCGGAGGCCTGGCGCTGCTGGCGGTAGGTATCGAGCAGGGCCTCGATCACATCGGGCACCTCGCTGGCTGCGAACGACGGGCCGATCACCTTGCCCGGCTGCGCGGTGCCCGACAGGCGTGTGCCGTCCGAGCCGCCCAGCGTGATCTGGTACCACTCCTGACCGTCCTTGTCGACGCCCAGGATGCCGATGTGGCCGCTGTGGTGGTGGCCGCAGCTGTTGATGCAGCCGCTGATGTGCAGGTCGATCTCGCCCAGGTCGTGCAGCTCGTCGAGGTCGCGGTAGCGCTCCAGCAGGGCTTGTGCCAGCGGCAGCGAGCGGGCATTGGCCAGATCGCAGAAGTCGCCGCCGGGGCAGCTGATCATGTCGGTCAGCAGGCCGATGTTGGGTCGGGCCAGCCCCAGGCGGCGCGCTTCGCGCCACAGCTCGGGCAGGGCATCGCAGCGCACCCAGGGCAGCAGCAGGTTCTGGTCGTGGGTGACGCGGGCTTCGCCGGCCGAGAAGCGGTCGGCCAGTTCGGCGGCGCGCTCCAGCTGCTCGGCCGTGGCATCGCCCGGCGCCTGGCCGACGCGCTTGAACGACAACGTGACGGCGCGCAGGTCCGGGTTGCGGTGCGGCTGCACGTTGCGGGTGAGCCAGCGGCTGAATTCGATGTCGTCCTCGGCTGCGGCCTTGAGGATGTGGGCGATCTTGGCATCGGCCGTCTTGCGGTCGCAGGCCAGGTCGGGCGGCACGAAGCAGGCGCTGACGCGGTCCAGCTCGGCCTGGGTGATGGTGTGGGGTGCGCCGTCGATCTCGACGATGTCGCGGTATTCGGCCTCCACCTGGTCCACGAAGGCCTGGCCTTCGGCCTTCACCAGGATCTTGATGCGGGCCTTGTAGGCGTTGTCGCGGCGGCCGAAGCGGTTGTAGGCCCGGACCACGGCTTCCAGGTAGTTGAGGATCTGGTGCCAGGGCAGGAACTCGCGCACCACGGTGCCGATGATGGGGGTGCGGCCCATGCCGCCGCCCACGCGCACCTGGAAGCCCAGCTCGCCGTCCGCGTTGTGCAGCAGGCGCAGACCCACGTCGTGCCAGGGCGTGGCGGCGCGGTCTTCACGGGCACCGGTGATGGCCACCTTGAACTTGCGCGGCAGGAAGGCGAATTCGGGGTGCAGGGTGCTCCACTGGCGCAGGATCTCGGCAAAGGGGCGCGGATCGGCCACCTCGTCCACCGCCACGCCGGCCAGGGCGTCGGTGGTGATGTTGCGGATGCAGTTGCCGCTGGTCTGGATGCCGTGCAGGTTGGCGCTGGCCAGCAGGTCCATCACGTCGGCCGCGCGGGCCAGCGGAATCCAGTTGAACTGCACGTTCTGGCGGGTGGTGAAGTGGGCGGTGCGGTCGGGCAGGGTGGGAACCTCGCTCAGGCCGGCGTTGGCCTTGGAGGTGTCGTGCGCTTCCTTGTGGTCGTACTCCCGGGCCACCCGGGCCAGCACCCGCAGCTGGTCGCTGTTGATCTCGCCGTAGGGCACGGCCACGCGCAGCATGGGGGCGAAGCGCTGTACATACCAGCCGTTCTGCAGGCGCAGCGGCTTGAAGGCATCGTCGGCCAGGGTGCCGGCCTGCCAGCGCTGGAGCTGGTCGCGGAACTGGTCGGCGCGGCTTTTCAGGAAGGCCCGGTCGAAGTCGTTGTATTGGTACATGGCAGCAGGAACGAAGAACGGAAACGGTCAGAAAGCGATGAGCTTGACGCCGGCATAGGCCAGCAGCAGCGACAGAAGCGAGCGCACCAGGCGCTCCGGGGTGTGGCGCATCAGCCGGGTGCCCAGCCAGATGCCGGGCAGCGAGCCGGTCAGCAGCAGGCCCAGCAGCGACCAGTTCACCGAGCCCAGGGTGGCATGCCCCAGGCCGGCCAGCAGCGTCAGCGGAACGGCGTAGGCGATGTCGGCGGCCACGATGCGCGGCAGCGGCAGCAGCGGAAACAGGATCAGCAGCACCGACACGCCAATGGCACCGGCCCCCACCGAGGTGAGGGTGACCAGGCAGCCGATGACGGCCCCGAACAGCACCGGCAGTGCCGGATGGCGGGCGCGGGTGGCACGGTCAAGGTCGGCGTCGTTCAAGCTGCGGGGCAGCTGACGGCCGCGGGCCGCCTTGTACAGCATGGCGGCGGCGGTCAGCAGCAAGGCCGCGCCCAGGGTGCTGGTCATGATCGACTGGGCCTGGGGCGATGCCGGTCCCAGCCGGTGCAGCGCATACAAGGTGGCCAGTGCGGCGGGAATGCTTCCCAGGGAGAGCTGCCCCACCACCCGCCAGGGGACCAGGCGCTGGCGAGCCAGGCTGAGGGTGCCGCCAAGTTTGGTGAAGGCAGCGAACAGCAGATCGGTGCCGATGGCCAGATACGGTTTGACGCCGAAGAAGAAGATCAGAATCGGCGTCATGAGAGAGCCGCCGCCCACCCCGGTCAGGCCGACGATGAGGCCGACCGCAAAACCGGCAAGGACGATGGCGTATTCGGGCATGCCCGGCACTGTAGGCGCCGGCTTTTATATGCCAAACGATTTTTTATTCATGCGGGTATGCCGCACGAGAATAAAGAATCAGCCGGCCCGACGGGTCTGCCGCCAGCCGAACCGGGCCGGGTCGATGGCGGCCCAGAGGTCGGCGTCGGCCTGAACCCCGGCACCATCCATGTGCTCGGCCAGGCGCTGGGCGCACCAGGCTGCTAGGGTCAGGCCCCGCGACCCCAGCGCACACAGGGTGAACAGACCGGGCAGGCGCGGCGTGTCGGTCGGGCCCGGCCGCCAGCGGCGTCGCTCCGGGCGAGCGCGTTCCGCCTGCAGCGCGGCGGCATCGGGCAGGGCGCCGCACAGCGGCAGCCGGTCCAGCGAGGCGCAGCGCACCTGCGCCCAGCCCAGCAGCCGGCCTTCCTGCCAGGCACGTTCAAAGGCGTCCGCCCCGGCCGGGTGCAGGGCACGCAGGCTCTCCAGATTGCGATGATGAGCGCCATCGCGCACATCGGTATGGGTCGCTCCGCGCTCGTAGGTGGATCCCATGGACCAGATGGCGGCCGGCCACTCCGGAGCGAGTCCGCTGTCCCGGTACGACGGCACGAACACGCCGTTGTCGCGCTGCGGTCCGTCGGCCAGGGCGGGGCCGTCGATTGCGGCCAGGCTCATCTGGCCCTGCACCGGCCGCAGCGGCAGCCAGTCGGGCGGCAGGCCTGCCGAGGCCAGCAGGGACAGGCTGCCGATGGCGCCGGTCACGGCCACCACGGGGGTCTGGCTCAGGGCGTGCCCGCCAGCATCCAGCAGCGCCCAGCCGCTGTCCGCCGACGTGGCACGAGCGAGTCGGGCGATCGGGCTGTTCCAATGCGTGGTCAGGCGGCCGGTGGCCTCGGCCGCAGCGATCCAGGCCTGCACCAGGGAGGCGGGTCGCACCAGGGCGGCGGGCCATCGACCCTGGTCGTGGCCGTGGTTGTGCACCTCGCAGGCCTGCCAGCCGGCGCCCTGCGGCACTCGGGTTTCCAGTTCGGCCCGGGTGGCCGGAACGCCCAAGGCGGTCAGGCGTGACAGGGGGGTGGGCGCCCGGGTGACGTGCGGGCTGAGCATGCCCACGGGGAGCGAGCTGGCCCCCTGGGCCGGGCCGGGCGCGGCGTCGATCAGTTCGACCCGCCAGCCCCGGGCCACCAGCGCATGCGCCAGCGCTGCCCCGGCCAGACCGGCGCCCACCACGGCGGCGTGGCGCTGCGGATCGGTCACGGCAGGCGAATCAGGCGGCCGGCGGCGGCACGTAGCCGGCAGCGGCGTCGGCGCCTTCGCCGAAGAAATGCTTCTCCATCTGGCGCGCCAGGTACTGGCGGGCGCGGGCGTCGGCCATGTTCAGGCGGTTCTCGTTGAGCAGCATGGTCTGGTGCTTGAGCCAGGCAGCCCAGGCCTCCTTGCTGACACTCTCATAGATCTTCTTGCCCAGCTCGCCGGGGTAGGGCGGAAAGTCGAGGCCTTCGGCTTCCTTGCCGAGCTTGATGCATTGAACGGTGCGTGCCATGTGGGATCTCAGGTGGGCGGCGTTAGAAGCCGGAGTTATATCGGTCAGAAGAATTGCGTCGTTCCCGCAGAACGCGGGACGCGGCATGATGCCGGGCCGCCACTGTAGCAAGGTCCTGCTGCCCGCAAGGCCGTCAGGGCCGCCCCGCGCTCGATCGGGGCCGACTTTTTACAATACGAGCTTCCCTCCACAGGATTTCCCATGAGTGCATTTCTGGAAGAGCGCGTCCTGAGCGTTCACCACTGGACCGACCGGCTCTTCAGCTTCACCACCACCCGCGACACCTCGCTGCGCTTCTCCAACGGCCACTTCACCATGATCGGTCTGAAGGTGGACGGCAAGCCGCTGCTGCGGGCCTACAGCATCGTCAGCCCCAACTGGGCCGAGCACCTCGAGTTCCTGAGCATCAAGGTGCAGGACGGCCCGCTCACATCCCGCCTGCAGCACATCCAGGTCGGCGACACCATCATCGTGGGCCGCAAGCCCACCGGCACCCTGCTGATCGACTACCTGCTGCCGGGCAAGCGCCTGTACCTGCTGGGCACCGGCACCGGTCTGGCGCCCTTCCTGAGCATCGTGCGCGACCCGGAAACCTACGAGCGTTTCGAGCAGGTGATCGTGGTGCATGGCGTGCGCCAGGTGAACGAACTGGCCTACCGCGAAATGCTCAGCACCGAGCTGCCCAAGGACGAGTTCCTGGGCGAGTTGGTTCAGCAGAAGCTGCTGTACTACCCGACCGTCACCCGCGAGCCCTTCGTGCACCAGGGCCGCATCCCGCAGCTGCTGGCCGACGGCATCATCGCCAAGGACCTGGGCATTCCGCTGCTCAACCCGGCCGAAGACCGCGTGATGATCTGCGGCAGCCCCGAGATGCTGCGCGACCTCAAGGCCCTGTGCGAGAAGTCCGGCTTCAAGGAAGGCAACACCACCACGCCGGGCGACTTCGTCATCGAACGAGCCTTCGTGAGCTGACATGACCTCGCTGCTGCAATTCGTCTCCGACCAGCCCCGCCGGGTGCTGGCCCTGGTGGCGCTGGCCTGCGTGGCCATGCTGGCCTTCGGCCTGTACCTCCAGCATGTGGAGGGCCTGGAGCCATGCCCCATGTGCATCGTGCAGCGCTACGCCATGATCCTGGTGGCGGTGCTGGCCGGCATCGGGGCGTTCGTGGCCCGGCCCGGCGCCCGCAACGCGCTGGTGCTGGGCGCGGGAGCGTTTGCGGTGTTCGGCGCCTTCACGGCCGCCCGCCAGAGCTGGCTGCAGTGGTTCCCGCCCGAGGTGCTGACCTGCGGCCGCGACTTCTACGGAATGATCGAATCGTTCCCGCTCAAGCGGGCCGTGCCCATGATCTTCCGGGGCAGCGGTGACTGCTCCGTCATCGACTGGACCTTCCTGGGCCTGTCGATCGCCAACTGGTCGTTCCTGGTGTTCGTGGGCTTCACGCTCACCGCAGCACTGCTGTGGGTGAAGCGGCCGCGCGGCTGACGCGCGAGGGCTGATCAGCCCAGTTTCTTGACCAGCACCTGGCTGCGCCGGTCCCAGTTGTACTTGCGCTTGCGGGCCTCGGGCAGCCAGTCCGCGTTCACCTGAACGAAGCCGCGCTTGAGGAACCAATGCATGGTGCGGGTGGTGAGCACGAAGATGCTCTGAAGCCCCTGTGCCTTGGCCCGCGCCTCGATCCGCTTGAGCAGCCGCTCGCCGTCACCCTGGCTCTGGGCCTGGGTCGAGACGGTGAGTGCCGCCATTTCGCCGGTGCGCTCTTCCGGGTAGGGATAGAGCGCAGCGCAACCGAAGATCACGCCGTCGTGTTCGATGATGGTGTAGTTGGCGGCGTCACGTTCGATCTCGGTTCGGTCGCGCTTGACCAGGGTGCCGTCGTTCTCGTAGGGCTCGATCAGCGCCACGATGCCGCTGACATCGTCGATGGTGGCCTCGCGCACGCTCTCCAGCTTTTCGTCCACCACCATGGTGCCGATGCCGTCGTGGGTGTAGATCTCCAGCAGCAGGGCGCCATCCACCGCAAACGGCAGGATGTGGCTGCGGTCCACGCCACCCTCGCAGGCACGGATGCAGTGCTGCAGGTAGAAGGCGGTGTCGGTGGGCTTGTCGGCCTTGGGCAGGCTCTCCAGCATGCGGCGGGCATCGGCCAGCGGCAGTTCGGTGTCGATGTCGCTGTCCGGGTCGGTGGCGTCCACGCGCACGCCGGGCACTTCGGTCAGGAACATCAGCTTGTCGGCCTGCAGGGCCACGGCCACCGAGGTGGCCACGTCCTCCATGGTCAGGTTGAAGGCCTCGCCGGTGGGCGAGAAGCCGAAGGGCGAGAGCAGCACCAGGGCGCCCATGTCGAGCGTGCGCTGGATGCCGTCGGTGTCCACCTTGCGCACCAGACCCGAGTGCATGAAGTCCACCCCGTCGATCAGGCCCACCGGGCGTGCGGTGATGAAATTGCCCGAGATCACCCGCACCGTGGCGCCGGCCATGGGGGTGTTGGGCAGGCCCTGGCTGAAGGCGGCCTCGATCTCGTAGCGCAGCTGGCCGGCGGCCTCCTGGGCACAGTCCAGCGCCACCGAGTCGGTGATGCGCATGCCGTGCGAGTAACGGGCCTCGTGTCCCTTGAGCCGCAGCTGTTCGTTCACCTGCGGCCGGAAGCCGTGCACCAGCACGATCTTCACGCCCATGCTCTGGATCAGGGCCAGGTCCTGGGCGATGTTCTGCAGCTTGCCCGCCGCAATGGCTTCACCCGCGATGCCGACCACCAGCGTGTTGCTGCGGTGCTTGTGGATGTAGGGCGCCACCGAGCGGAACCACGGCACGAAGGTGAAATTGAAGACGTTGGACATCGGCGGGGGAGGGCGGCGGGATAATGTCGGGTTGCCCGATTTTGACCGAAGTTCCCGCTTGACCGCCCCCACCCTGCACCTCGAGTTCCCCGAAGCCCTGCCGGTGTCCGCACGCCGGCACGAGATCGAGGCCGCCATCCGCGATCACCAGGTGGTCATCGTCTGTGGCGAGACCGGCTCGGGCAAGACCACCCAGCTGCCCAAGATCGCGCTGGCCATGGGGCGCGGCCGCCTCAACGCCAAGCCGGGCCAGCGCGGCCAGCTCATCGGTCATACCCAGCCCCGACGCATTGCGGCCTCCAGCGTGGCCAAACGCATTGCCGACGAGCTCAAGACCCCGCTGGGCGAGGTGGTGGGCTACAAGGTGCGCTTCCAGGACCGCCTGTCCAAGGACGCCTCGGTCAAGCTCATGACCGACGGCATTCTGCTGGCCGAGACCCAGACCGACCCGGACCTGCGCGCCTACGACACCATCATCATCGACGAGGCCCACGAGCGCAGCCTCAACATCGACTTCCTGCTGGGCTACCTGCGCCAGCTGCTGCCGCGCCGGCCGGACCTGAAGGTCATCGTCACCTCGGCCACCATCGACGCCGACCGATTTGCCGACTACTTTTCATCGGCACGGGGCAAGGCGCCGGTGCTCATGGTGTCGGGCCGCACCTACCCGGTGGAGGTGCGCTGGCGCCCCTTCGAGGAAAGCCGCGAGTACGACCTGAACGCCGCCATTGCCGACGGCGTGGACGAGCTGTGGCGCGGCGGCGTGGGTGGCGACATCCTGGTGTTCCTGCCCGGCGAGCGCGAGATCCGCGAGGCCGCCGACCACCTGCGCAAGCACCTCGCGCACCAGCCGGCGCTGCGCAACGCCGAGGTGCTGCCCCTGTTCGCGCGCCTGTCGCAGGCCGAGCAGGACCGCATCTTCCAGCCGCACGGTCAGCGCCGCATCGTGCTGGCCACCAACGTGGCCGAAACCTCGCTCACCGTGCCCGGCATCCGCTATGTCATCGACGCGGGTACTGCCCGGGTCAAGCGCTACAGCTTCCGCCAGAAGGTGGAGCAGCTGATGGTCGAGCCCATCAGCCAGGCGGCGGCCAACCAGCGCGCCGGCCGTTGCGGCCGTGTGGCCGACGGCATCTGCATCCGCCTGTACGACGAGTCCGATTTCAACGGCCGTCCGCGCTTCACCGATCCCGAGATCCTGCGCAGCTCGCTGGCCGGCGTCATCCTGCGCATGAAGTCGCTGCACCTGGGTGCGGTGGAAGACTTCGCGTTTGTGGACGCGCCGCAGCGCCGCGCCATTGCCGACGGTTACCAGCTGCTGGCCGAGCTGGGCGCGGTGGACGACGCCAATGAACTCACCGCCACCGGCCTGGCCCTGGCCCGGCTGCCGCTGGACCCACGCGTGGGCCGCATGATCCTGGAAGCGCGCGACCGGGGCGCCCTGGCCGAGGTGCTGGTCATCGCCGCCGCGCTCAGCGTGCAGGACGTGCGGGACCGCCCGCTGGACAAGCAGGCCCAGGCCGACCAGGCCCATGCCCGCTTCGACGACGAGAAGAGCGAGTTCAGCGGCACGCTGCGGCTGTGGAAATGGCTGGAGGACAGCCGGGGCGGCCACGGCACCGACCACAAGCTCAGCCACCGCCAGTACGAGAACCTGCTGCGCGAACATTTCATCAACCCGCGCCGGGTGCGCGAGTGGCGCGACACCCACAGCCAGCTGCTCACCGTGGTGACCGAGCAGCGCTGGCCCATCAACAGCGCGCCGGCCGGCTACGAGCCGCTGCACCTGTCCATGCTGTCGGGACTGCTGGGCAATATCGGCTGCAAGAACGACACCGAGGACTGGTACCTGGGTGCGCGCGGCATCAAGTTCCACCGCCATCCGGGCGCCAACCTGAGCAAGAAGCCGGGCCGCTGGATCGTGTGTGCCGAACTGGTGGAGACCACCCGCCTTTTCGGCCGGGGCATTGCCGCCATCGAGCCGCAGTGGCTGGAGCAGGTGGGCGCGCACCTGCTGAAGAAGCAGATGCTCGACCCGCACTGGGAGAAGAAGGCCGCCCGCGTCTCGGCGCTGGAGCGGGCCACCCTCTACGGCCTGGTGGTCTACAGCCAGCGGCGGGTGGACTACAGCCGGGTGGACCCGGCCGGCGCCCGGGAGATCTTCATCCGCGAGGCCCTCGTGCAGGGCGACTGGGACACCCGGCTGGCCTTTCTGGCGGCCAACCAGAAGCTGGTGCGCCAGGTCGCCGAGCTGGAACACAAGTCGCGCCGGCAGGACGTGCTGGTGGACGACGAGGTGGTGTTCGCCTGGTACGACCAGCAGGTACCCGCCGACGTCTGCAATGGCGCCAGCCTGGAGAGTTGGTACGGCCAGGCGGTGCGCGAGAACCCCAAGCTGCTCTACCTCACCCGCGAGGCCCTGATGCGGCACGAGGCCGCCGGCATCACGGCCCAGGCCTTTCCGCGCAACATCCGCCTGGGCGGCGTGGACTGCGCCTGCAGCTACCTGCACGAGCCCGGCGATGCGCGTGACGGCCTGTCGGTGGCGCTGCCGCTGTTTGCCCTGAACCAGGCGAGCGAAGACCGTTGCGATTGGCTGGTGCCCGGCATGCTCAAGGACAAGGTGCTGGCCCTGCTCAAGACGCTGCACCAGCGCCCGCGCTCACGCCTGGTGCCGCTGCCGGCCACCGCCGAACGTTTTGCGGCCGAGCTGTGCGAGCCCGAGGTGTTCGGCAGCGGCAGCCTGATGGACGCGCTGCTGAAGAAGGTGCGGGCTGCCACCCAGCTCGACATCCAGCGCGCCGACATCAAGCCCGACATGCTGCCGCCCCACCACTTCATGCACCTGCGGGTGGTGGACGAGCACGGCCGGCAGCTGGGGCAGGGCCGCAGTCTGGCGGCGCTGAAGGCCGAGCTGGGCACACAGGCCCGGGGCGCCTTCCAGGCCCTGGCGGCGTTGAAGGTGGCGCGGCCGGCACTGGCCGCTGCTGCGCCGGCTCCCGATGCCGCGTCCGCTGCCGGATCGGCGCGCCGCGTGCCAGCGCCCGCCCCGGCGCCGGCCACACCCCAGGTCGATGCCAGCCAGCGCCACACGCGCTGGGACTTCGGTGAACTGCCCGAACTGATGGAGATCCGCCAGGGCCAGCAGACGCTGGTGGGCTTCCCGGCGCTGGTGGACGACATGGATGCGGTGCGCATCGAGGTGTTCGACGAGCCCGATGTGGCCCAATCGCGCCACCGCGCCGGGCTGCGGCGGCTGTTCGCGCTCCAGATCCGCGACGCCTTGAAGTACCTGGAGAAGAACATTCCCGGCCTGCAGGCCATGGCGGCGGCCTACATGCAGGTCGGCAAGGACAGCGGCGGCGGCACGCTGGAAGAGCTGCGCACCCAGCTCATCGAGCTGGCGCTGGACCGGGCCTTTCTGGCCGACCCGCTGCCGGTGGATGCCGCCAGCTTCCAGCGCCGGGTGGACGAAGGCCGTGGCCGGTTGAACCTGATCGCAGCCGAACTGGCCCGCAGTGCAGGCGCCATCCTGACCGAGTTCGCCGCCGCGCAGCGCAAGCTCAAGGACAGCAAACCGCCGGCCGATGTGGCGACCGACATCCAGCAGCAACTGGCCAGGCTGATGCCCCGGAATTTCCTGGTCCAGACGCCCTCAGGTCAGCTGCAGCACCTGCCGCGATACCTCAAGGCGGTGCAGCTGCGGCTGGACAAGCTGCGGGCCGATCCCGCCCGCGATGCCGCCCGGCTGGCCGAGCTGCGCCCGCAGGAGCAGCGCTTCTGGCGTCTGGTGGCCGAGCGCAAAGGCGTGCAGGACACCCGGCTTCAGGAGCTGCGCTGGCTGCTGGAGGAGCTGCGGGTGAGCTTTTTCGCCCAGGAGCTGCGCACACCCCAGCCGGTGAGTCTGAAACGCATCGACAAGGCCTGGGCGCAGCTCAACGCCTGATCAGGCGCCTTCCACCCGGCCCTGGGCCGCACCCAGGGTGGGGTCGGCCTGCAGCTTGCGCAGCAGGGCTTCGGCGTCCTGGCGGGTGGCCACCTGCAGCACGCGCACCTCGTGGCCGCGCACGGTGTTGGCCACCGAGGCCGGATACCCGGCCTTCTGCAGGCGCATGCGCAGGGCCTCGGCTTCGGCCAGTCGGGGGAAGGTGGCCACCACGGTGCGCCACTGGCCGCCCTGCACCAGCACACCCGTGCCGGGCTGCAGGTCGCCCTGAGCGATGAACTTGTTCAGCTGGGCCGGGGTGGCCTGGCCGGCGGGCTTCTCGGGCTGGCCGGTGAAGACCACCCAGAAGGCGCCCGGCTGATCCAGTGCGATGGTCTCGCGGCCGTCGCGCATGACCGCCACCGCGCCTTCGAACACGCAGACCGCGTCGTGCTCGGCGTCGCTCATGGCCCAGAAGTCGGTGCCGCGCACGCCCACGGTGGCGGTGGCTGTCTGCAGGCTCACGTCGCGCTGGATGCCCAGTGCCTTGCTGCGGTAATCGGTGGCGTAGCGGAACACGCCGGTGACCAGGCGGAACTTGCCGGCCATCTGGCTCTGACCGTCCTTGCGGCCGGACTCCAGGTTCTGCAGGGCCAGCTCGGTGGCCTCGCCCAGTTTCACCAGGCTGTTGTCCGACAGGCGCAGCACGGCGCGCGAGCCGGTGGCGGTGACGGCCACGTCCCCGGCCCGCAGGCGCTGTCCCGGCTCGGCGGCGCGGCGGTCGCCATTGCGTTCCACCCAGGCGGGCAGTTGCACGGCCTCGACCACCGTGTCGGCCGGCGCCGGCGTGGCCGCGCGGCTGGCGGAGGGCATCCAGGCGGCGGCGCCCAGCAGCAGGGCTGCGGCCAGCGCATGGCGGCGGGAAGGCTGAAGGGTCGAGTGGGTCAGGTGGCGGGCAGTCTTCATCGTCTTTCTGTCTGGGTGGGGGAAGAGGACAGGCCCCGTCGTGCAGGGCCAGATGCTGTATCGGCACAAATTCTCTACGCCGTAGTGCGCGTGGCGGATGCAGCCGTTGGTCGTGGCTGGCGCATCCGTGATGCATGTCCCATGGGTGGCTTGCCCTGTGGTCCCGCTGGGACATACTCCCCCCCGTTTGACAGCGGGCCGGCCATCGAGTGAACTGCGCGCCTGCAGACAGGAGACACAAGAATGGATCGCAGGGATTTTGTGGAGAGTTGTGCCATTGGCGCCGGTGCGTTGGCCGCAACCCTGGCCACCGGCGCCTGGGCCGCCCAGGCCAAGCCTCGTTCGTATGGACGGGTGCTGCTGACCGACGACACGGGGCGACCGATCAAGGCTTCCTCGCTCAAGGCGCAGGTCAACTACGTGTTCCATTACCCCTTCGAGGCCACGCCGGTCTTCCTGCTCGATCTGGGCAAGGCCGCCCAGCCGGTGAAGCTCACCACCCGCGACAAACAGACCTACGACTGGCCCGGCGGCGTCGGGCCCAAGCGCAGCCTGGTGGCGTTTTCGGCCATCTGCGCCCACAAGCTGGTCTATCCGACCAAGGAACTGAGCTTCATCAGCTTCCGCAAGGGCGGGGTGTCCAACCCGCAGACCCCCAGCAAGGGCGACGACCTGATCCATTGCTGCGCCGACCACAGCCAGTACGACCCGGCGCGTGGCGCCCAGGTGCTGGCCGGTCCGGCCGAGCAGCCACTGTGTGCCATCCTGCTGGAGCACGATCCGAAGACCGATCAGCTCACCGCCACCGGCACCCTGGGCGGCGAGCTGTTCGACGACTTCTTCCGCAAGTACGAGATGAAGCTCAGCATGGAAATGGGATCGGGCGTGCGGCGCACCGTGGCCGACCGTTCCATGGTGCGTGAACTGGATCAGTTCTGCCGCAACCCGGTGCGCTGCTGATCAGAGCCGCGCCAGGCGCCTGAGCGCTTCGTCCAGCGTGTCGTCGCGCTTGGCGAAGCAGAAGCGGATGACACGCTGATCGAAGCCGTTGCCGTAGAAGGCCGAAAGCGGGATGGCCGCCACGCCCACCTCGGTGGTGAGCCATTCGCAGAAGGCGCCATCGGGCAGGTCGCGCTCGGGCACGGCCAGATCCTCGATGCCCACGCACTGGAAGTAGGTGCCCTCACTGGGCAGCATGCGAAAACGCGTGTGCTGGAGGCCGGCGCGGAACCGGTCGCGCTTGGCGCCGTAGAACGCCGGGAGGTTCCGGTAGGGCGCCGGGTCGGCCATGTAGGTGGCCAGGGCGTGCTGCACCGGCGTGTTCACGGTGAACACATTGAACTGATGCACCTTGCGGAATTCGGCCGTGAGCGGCGCCGGTGCCACCACCGTGCCCACCTTCCAGCCGGTCACGTGGTAGGTCTTGCCGAAGCTGCTGACGATGAAGGCGCGCGCAGCCAGGCCGGGGTAGCGCGCGGCGCTTTCGTGCCGCTGGCCGTCGAACACCATGTGCTCGTACACCTCGTCGCTGATGAGCAGCACGTCGGTGGGTGCCAGCAGGGCGTCGAGCTGGCGCATGTCGGCGGCGGTCCAGCACATGCCGCTGGGGTTATGCGGGCTGTTGATCAGCAGGGCACGGGTGCGCGGCGTGATGGCCGCAGCGATGGCGGCGAAGTCGGGCCGGAAGGTGCCGGGGGTCAGCGGCACCCGCACCACCTTGCCGCCGGCCAGCTCGATGTTGGGCACATAGCTGTCGTAGCAAGGTTCCAGCACGATGACCTCGTCGCCTGGGTGAACGACGGCCAGGATGGCGGTGAGGATGGCCTGGGTGGCGCCGGCTGTGACGGTGACCTCGGTGTCGGGGTTGACCGTCAACCCATAGAGCGCCTGCATCTTGGCGGCCAGTGCCTGACGCAGGGCCGGCACGCCCGCCATGGGCGGGTACTGGTTGTGCCCCTGGGCCATGGCAGTGGCCACGGCGGCCGGCAGCGCGGGGTCGCAGTCGAAGTCCGGGAAGCCCTGGCCGAGGTTGACAGCGCCGTGCTTCGCGGCCAGTGCCGACATGACGGTGAAGATGGTGGTGCCCACCTGAGGCAGGCGGGACTGCAGGATCGGCGTGACCGGTGCGGTGGCAGCGAGCGTGGTCATGTCAGAGTTCGTAGTCGTCTGGCGAGCCGTTCATGGCCCGCATGATGGTGTCGCGGCCCAGGCGGTCGCTCAGCAGTTCGGCAAAGCGCAGCACGAAGTGCCGCAGGTAGGTGCCCCGCTTGAAGGCCACCCGGGCCAGGTTGTGGCCGAACAGCTGGCCGGCGGGCCGGGCCACCAGACCAGGGGTGAGGTTCTCGCCCTGCATGGCCATCTCGGCCACGATGCCCACGCCCATGCCCAGCTTCACATAGGTCTTGATCACATCCGAGTCGATGGCTTCGAGCACCACGTTGGGCTGCAGGTGGCGCAGCGCGAAAGCCTGGTCGATGCGGGTGCGGCCGGTGAAGCTGGGGTGGTAGGTGATCAGGGGCAGCGTGGCCAGGTCTTCCAGGCTGATGCGCTCGCGCTCCACCAGGGGGTGATCGAACGGCAGCACCAGCACGTGCTGCCATTCGTAGCAGGGCAGGGTGACCAGCTCGGGGTAGTTCACCAGCGATTCGGTGGCCATGCCGATCTCGGCCACTTCCTCGATCAGCATGCGGGCCACCTGATCCGGCGAACCCTGGTGCAGGCTGATGCCGACCTTGGGGTAGGACTGGCGCAGCGCCGCCACCGGTCCGGGCAGCACATAGCGGGCCTGGGTGTGGGTGGTGGCGATCGAGAGCGTTCCGCTGTCCTGCGCCGAGTACTGTTCGCCGATGCGCTTGAGGTTGTTCACCTCGCGCAGGATGATGTCGATGCTCTTGAGCACCTGGGTGCCGGGCTCGGTGACGCGCTTGATGCGCTTGCCATGGCGGGCAAAGATCTCGATGCCCAGCTCGTCTTCAAGCTCGATGATGGCCTTGGACACGCCCGGCTGTGAGGTGTGCAGCGCCTTGGCGGCCTCGGTCAGGTTGAGGTTGCGGCGTACGGCCTCCTGCACGAAGCGGAACTGGTGCAGGTTCATGCGCTGGTCTCCAGCGCCAGCTGGGCGAGCAGGGCGGTCAGCCGCGGGTCTTCGCCGGCGGTGGGCAGCTGCCGGAAGGCCACGCCCGGATGCGCCTGCTGCAGCTCGGTCATGAGCACCGGCAGGTCTTCCCGGGCGTGCTTGCCCATGCCGAAGAACAGGGGCAGCACCCGGATGTCGGTGGCGCCCTGGGCCACCAGGCTTGCCGCTGCCGTGGGCAGGTCGGGCTCGCACAGCTCCAGGTAGGCGCAGGCCACAGCGGCCGATGCGTCGCGCCGCGCGATCTGCTGCGCCACCGATTCCACCGGCCGGCGCCACAGCGGGTCGCGCGAGCCGTGGGCAAAAACGATCACACCAAGCATGGCGCTACCTCCGAAGGACCAGCCAGCCGAACGCGCCCAGCGAGACCAGCGAATAGATGAGGGCCGGCGACAACGCAGCCAGCCAGGGACGCCACTGGTTGAGGTTGCCGATGTAGCCGAACACGTTGTTGAGCAGGAAGAAGCTGATGCCGATCATCACGCCGCCGAACACGTAGGCGGTGATGCTGCCGGAGCGGAAGTGCAGATAGGCAAACGGCAGCGCCAGCACCACCATCACCAGGCAGGACATGGGATAGAACACCTTGCGCCAGAACTCGATCTCGTAACGCTGCGCGGTCTGGCCGTTGGCCTCCAGGTGCCGGATGTAGGCGAACAGGTCGGCCGTGCGCATGCGCTCGGGCTTGAGCAGGGCCACCGACACCATCTCGGTGTTCAGGCTGCTGGGCCAGCGAAAGCTGTCCAGCGCGCTGCGCGTCACCCGGGACGAAGCCAGCCCGGCGGCATCGAACTCACGCCGCTCCACCTCGCGCAGCGTCCAGCTCTCGTCGCCTTCGATCTGTCCGGCACGGGCGTGCACCGTGGACACCAGAAAGCCCTGGTTGTTGAACTCGAAGATGCGGATGTTGCGCAGCTCGCCCTGGGCCGACATCGATCCCACGTTCACCGAGAAATTGCTGTAGGGCTGGCGTTCCTTGAGCCAGGCGCCCGTCTGGCCCACGCTGATGTTGCCCTGGTAGCGCGCCTTGAGCAGCTGGCCCGCACGGTCGGCCAGGGGCGCCACATAGTCCCCCATGACGAAGGTGAACGCCACAAAGGCCGCGCCCAGCCCCAGCAGGGTGCGCAGTGCCTTCCAGGGTCCCAGACCACTGGTGCGAAGGATGGTGTATTCGGAGTGCTGCGCCATGCGGGCCAGCACGAACACCGTTCCGATGAGCACCGCCATCGGCATGAGCTCATAGATGCGGCTGGGCATGAGCAGGCCCACATACCCCAGCGCATGCGGCAGGCCGTACACCAGTGACGCGTCCAGGGGGGAGGCCCGACCGATGGCGGGCAGCTCGTCCACCAGATCGAAGAAGGAGAACAGTGCCAGGAAGGCGATGAGCACGAAGGCCACCGCCCGCAGCACCTCGCCGTAGATCAGTCGTCTGAGGGTCTTCATGCCGAGGCCCCCCGCAGACCGCCCAGCCAGCTGCGCAGGCTGATGTTGTGGTGGCGCTTGTACAGCCAGGCCAGGGCCAGCGCCATCACGCCGCCGTGCAGCAGCAGCATGAACGGCAACAGCCCGATCAGGCCTTGTGCGACCCAGCTCTGGCCGATGTTGAGCAGGTTGTAATAGAAGACGAAGGTGAACAGGGTGAAGAACAGGTTGCCGCCCCGGCCGGCCCTGGGGTTGCCCGCCGTGGTGGCGAGTGCGATGAGCACGAAATTGAAGGCCGTCAGCGCCATGCCGATGCGCCAGCCCAGCTCGGACAGGTTCAGCCGGTCGGGCTCGGTGATCAGTCGCCAGGTGCTGCGGGCCTTGAGCGGCTGCACCGCTTGCTGGCCCGGCGCCACATTGCCCACCTGGGTGCCGTACTCCTCGAACTCGCTGACCTTCAGTGCCGCCTGTGGCGAGGTCTCCAGGCGCTGCCCGTTGTTGAGCACCAGGTACTGGCGCTCGTCGATGGTCTCGATCCGGCCCGAGCGCGCCGAGGTGACCGACTCGCTGCCGTCGCTCTCGGTGCTGGCAATGAAGACGTTGCGGCCTTCGGTGCCGGCGGCCGTGTCCTTGTCGATGAAGAACACCCGGCGGCCGTTGGACGATTCCTGGAACTGGCCCGGGGCAATGCGTTCCAGGTCGCCGCGCTGCTCGAAGCGGGCGCGAAGTTCGTCGGTCTGCTGGTTGGCCCAGGGCCACACGAAGAACACCATGACGGTGATGGTCAGCAGCACCGGCCAGGCAAAGCGCAGCACCGGCCCCAGAAATCCCCCCAGCGAGCGACCGCTGCTGAACCAGATGATCATCTCGCTGTCGCGGTACATGCGCGAGAGCGTGAACACGACCGCAATGAAGAGCGCCAGCGTGAGGATGGTCGGTGTGCGCCCGATGACGGTGTAGCCCAGCACCAGCATCACCTCTTCCGGATTGACGCTGCCCTGCGACGCCGCACCCAGCGTGCGGATCAGCAGCATGGTCAGCACGATGGTGAAGAGCACCACCAGGGTCGCGCCGAAGCTGCGGGCCAGCTCTTTGCGGATGGAAGAATGAAATAACATCGATTGGACAAGGAAAACACGATTATGAACTTCGAACTCAAATCCCTCACCCTGGCCCAGGCAGCCCAGCTGCAGGTCGATGCACTCCTGCTGGCCTTGCCCGACAACCTGCCCAAGGCGCTGTCTGCCAGTCCCGATGCGCTCACCCGGCTGGCCGTCCAGGCGCTGGCCGACATGGAGTCCGGCGTCGGTCAGATGGTGACGGGTTACCGGGTCGAGGGGGTCAAGGCCGCGCGCGTGGCGCTCGTCCGGGCCGGCGATGGTTCTGCCGCAGCGGTGCGCAAGGCGGTGGCCGCCGGCACGGCGGCCCTGCGTCAGGCAGGCATTGAAAAGCTGGCGGTGGTGCTGAGCTGCCTGCCCGACGACGCCATGGCCGTGCGCATGGCGGTGCAGGCCTGTGCCGATGCCAGCTACGCCTACACCACCACCAAGCCCTCGGCCAAACCCCGTGCCCTGAAGCGGGTCACCGTGGCGGTGACCGAAGCCGGCGCGGTGCGCTCCGGCTTCGAAGTGGGCAAGGCCCTGGTGAGCGGCGTGGAGTTCGCCAAGGAGTGGGCCAACCGCCCCGGCAACCATGCCACCCCCAGCCACCTGGCCGATGCGGCCAAGGCGCTGGGCCGCCAGGGCGTGATCAAGACCGAAGTGCTCGGGCCCAAGCAGGTGGCCGCCCTGGGCATGGGTGCCTTCATGGCCGTGGCACAGGGCTCTGCCGAGCCGCTTCGCTTCATCGTCATGCACTACAACGGCGGCGCCAAGGGCGACGCGCCGGTGGTTCTGGTGGGCAAGGGCATCACCTTCGACACCGGTGGCATCTCCATCAAGCCCGCGCCCGAAATGGACGAGATGAAGTTCGACATGGGCGGCGCCGCCAGCGTGCTGGGCACCTTTGCCGCCCTGGCCGAACTCAAGCCGGCCATCAATGTGGTGGGTCTCATCCCCAGCTGCGAGAACATGCCCGATGGTCTGGCGGTCAAGCCCGGCGACGTGGTGCGCAGCATGAGCGGCCAGACCATCGAGATCCTCAACACCGACGCCGAAGGCCGTCTGATCCTGTGCGACGCGCTGACCTACGCCGCGCGCTTCAAGCCCCGCGCAGTGATCGACATTGCCACGCTCACCGGTGCCTGCGTGATCGCCCTGGGTGCCGTGCGCACCGGGTTGTTCAGCGCCAGCGACGAACTGGCCGGCGCGCTGCAGAAGGCGGGCGACGTCTCCGGCGACCTGGCCTGGCGCATGCCGCTGGACGACGAATACGCCGAGGGGCTGAAGTCCAGCTTCGCCGACATGGGCAACGTGGCCGGCCGTGCGGCAGGCGCCGTGACGGCCGCCAAGTTCCTGCAGAAGTTCGTCGGCGACTTGCCCTGGGCGCATCTGGACATCGCCGGCACCGCCTGGAAGAGCGGGGCGGCCAAGGGCGCCACCGGCCGCCCGGTGCCGCTGCTGCTGCAATTCATCCTCGACCAGGCATCTGCCCCGGTGGCCGCCACCAAGCCGGCCCGTCGCAAGGCACGCGCCTGAATCCCATGCCGGCCGAGGTTGCCTTCCACTTCAATGCCCCCGACCGCGTGGGCTATGCCTGCCGGTTGCTGCGCAAGGCCTACCTCAAGGGTGCCCGCTTGTGGGTGCGGGTCGGCGCGGACGAACTGGGTCCGCTCGACCAGGCCCTGTGGGTGGCCCAGGCCGGCGACTTCCTCCCCCACAGCCGCGACGGCGACGCGCCCGAGGTCATGCGCCACTCGCCCATTCATCTGTCGGCGGGCATGCCCGACCCCCAGGGACGCCAGGTGCTCGTCAACCTGTGCGCCGACATGGCACAGGGCTGGGACCGGTTCGAGCGGGTGATCGAGGTGGTGACACTGGCCGACGAGGACCGGCTGCCGGCGCGCGAACGCTGGCGCACCTACCGGGTGCAGGGCATCGAGCCGGTGCGCCACGATCTGGCATCCGCCGCCCCATGATGGTTCCTGCGCAGCATCGGCGCCGCTAATGAGGCATTCGGTGTTGCGATTACGCATGAGGAAAACCCTTGGCTGCCGCGTGGTGGCTTCGCAGCGTGAAATCTGCCGGTTTTTTGGGGTATCTTTATGTGGTGGAGAAAAAAGTTCCCTCCGCGTTTCAACTTCATCCCTTTCGAGGAAACCCCATGCAACTGAACATCAAACTGGCCGTCATCGCCGCGGCTGTGGCGCTTGCGGCTTGCGGCAAAAAGGAAGAGGCCGCTGCGCCCGCCGCCGCTCCCGCAGCTGCCCCTGCAGCTGAAGCCCAGGTCGTCAAGATCGGTCACGTTGGTCCCACCAGTGGCGCCATCGCCCACCTGGGCAAGGACAACGAGAACGGTGCCCGCATGGCCATCGAAGAGCTGAACGCCGCTGGCCTGACCCTGGGTGGCAAGCCGGTCAAGTTCGAGCTGCTGGCTGAAGACGACGCCGCCGATCCCAAGCAGGGCACCGCCGCTGCCACCAAGCTGGTGGACGCCAAGGTCGCTGGCGTGATCGGTCACCTGAACTCCGGCACCACCATCCCGGCTTCGCAGATCTACAACGACGCCGGCATCCCCCAGATCTCCCCGTCCGCCACCAACCCCAAGTACACCCGCCAGGGCTACCAGGGCGCCTTCCGTCTCGTGGCTGACGACGTGCACCTGGGTGGCACCCTGGGCAAGTACGCCGTGCAGACCCTCAAGGCACAGAACGTGGCCGTCATCGACGACCGCACCGCCTACGGTCAAGGCGTGGCCGACGAGTTCGAGAAGGGCGTGATCGCCGCCGGCGGCAAGGTCGTGGGTCGCGAATTCACCAACGACAAGGCCACCGACTTCAACGCCATCCTGACCACCCTGAAGGCCAAGAAGCCCGACGTGGTGTTCTTCGGCGGCATGGACGCCGTGGCCGGCCCCATGCTCAAGCAGATGAAGCAGCTGGGCATCAATGCCAAGTTCATGGGCGGCGACGGCATCTGCACCTCCGAGCTGCCCAAGCTGTCGGGTGACGGCATGGCCGACGAGCAGGTCTACTGCGCCGAAGCCGGCGGTGTCGAAGGCGAGCAGAAGGCCGGCATGGACAAGTTCCGCGCCGACTTCAAGGCCAAGTTCAACGCCGACGTCCAGGTGTATGCCCCGTACGTGTACGACGCCGTGAAGGTCATGGCCAACGCCATGGTCACCGCTGGCTCGGCCGATCCGAAGGTTTACCTGCCTGCCCTGAAGGCCACCAACTACAAGGGCGTGACCGGCAACATCGAATTCGACGAGAAGGGCGACATCAAGAACGGCGCCCTGACCCTGATGACCTACAAGGGCGGTGCCCGCACCACCATCGCCGTGATCCGCTGATCGACTGATCGGTCCTCACGTAGAAAAGCCGCCCCGAGGGGCGGCTTTTTCATTGTGCGCTGGAACCTGAAAGGCTCCGGGGCGCCGTGGCTCAGTAGCTGTTGCGACGGTTGCCGTCGTAGCCACCACCGAAGCCACCGCTGCGCGGAGCGCGGGCTTCCATCGGGCGAGCGATGTTGACCGTCAGGTCACGACCGCCCATGTTCTTGCCGTGCATGGCCTGGATGGCGGCTTCGGCTTCCGACGGGCTGGACATCTCGACGAAGCCGAAACCCTTGGAGCGGCCGGTGTCGCGCTCCATCATGACCTTGGCGGACTGCACCTGGCCGAAGGAAGAGAACTGTTGCTGGAGATCTTCGTCGCGAACCGAGTAAGACAGGTTGCCGACGTAAAGTTTGCTGCTCATGGTGAGCCTTTCAGAGTGTGCGCTGCGAAATGGGTAGCGCGTGCCGTGGACGACCATATGAAATGGTCGAAAGAAGCTCGCCTGGGGAGGAAGTCAGACCACCGGCGGGGACCCTGAATGGGCCGGTGCGGTGGAGGTGTGCGGTGTTGGGGGAGCCGCTGCCCGAATCAAACTTGTCTGTTGCTGAGGAAAGCGTTCGCAACAGGAGCCGGAGTGTGACAGTGTTCGGTGCCGGGCACAACCTTTGTTTTCGGATCGGCTGCGCCATCCAGCAAAAAGCCCCTGCAGTCGAACGACGGCAGGGGCTGATGTGGGGTGGCGGAGAGGGCGGGATTCGAACCCGCGTCCAGCGATTGTCCACCACACGTAACCCAGGCGACCACGTTAAGTCCAGCATCCGTCAACCCGAAGGTTGCGTAACCGCTTGATGTACAAGCACTTTGTGCTCGTAGTCCCGCACGGACACGGCTGCTGAGGCTCTTTGAGTGGCTCTCCAGACTCGACTGGTCAGCGATGGTCGCCGCCAGTTTGTTCCCAGCGTTGTTCCCACTGGGTGACGTAATGGTACCCCGAGAATCTCGCGGCGAACTTGAGAGAGCCTACCTCCGTCATGCTCTCAGCGCGTTACCCCCGCCTGGGGTGCCGCCCGAGTGACGCCTTGAGGATGCCCTGATGAACGAGCGGTTCACTCCAGGGCCTTGAAGGCTTCCACATCGCTGGCGCTTCGCGCAGCACGGCGCTGGTCAGCCAGCTTCTCCAACACGGGGGCGCCTTGGAACATCAGGGCAAGGAGAGTCTCCATCGACCGGCGCGATAGTTTGAAGGTGGACGACACGGAGCCTGGACGAGGCATCGTGAAGTACTCCTCTCTGTCCGAGATCAGGTCGCCGAACTCATCTTCGTGTTCTTTGCGAGCCGTCGTGGCTTGCCATTGGAGCCACTGATGGTTGATGGCGTTGAGGCGATCCAGTGCGAGTTGGAAGTCTTTCTCTGGTGCGAACATGGTCTTCTGTGGTGCTGTACAAGATGACGTAATGAACGTTACGCCATAATGTACAACATGAAGATCGTTGCTTACCAGAGGGTCTCTACCTCCAAGCAAAGCCAGAGTGGCCTGGGCCTGGACGCACAGTGGGCCGCCATCCAAGCCTATGCAACCCAGGTGAAGGGGGTCGTCATTGAGCGGTTCACTGAGGTCGAGAGCGGCAAGTCGAACGACCGACCGGAGCTGGCCAAGGCCCTCAGGATCGCCAAGCTGACTGGCGCTGTCCTGGTGATCGCCAAGCTCGACCGCCTTTCCCGCAACGCTGCCTTCTTGCTAACACTCAGGGACAGCGGCGTTCGCTTCATCGCGGCAGACATGCCAGATGCCAACGACCTCACCGTAGGCATCATGGCTCTCGTCGCAGAGCAGGAGCGGCAGGCAATCTCCAAACGGACCAAGGAGGCCCTGAAGGCCGCGAAGGCGAGGGGAACCCGGCTCGGGAATCCCAACGGTGCAGCGGCGCTCAGGAGGGCCAACCGGGGGAACGCGGCCAGCGTACAGCGCATCCAGGAGGTCGCCGACTACCGGGCGGAGCAGCTACGACCCGTCGTCGATGACCTGATCACCCAAGGGGTGCAGTCCCTCGCGGGGCTTGCTGACCAGCTCAACGAACGCGGCATGTTGACAGCAAGAGGAGGGCGCTGGCACCGATCCTCTGTCCGGAATCTCCTGGGGAGGCTGGGTCGCCTGAGCGCAACGACAGCCTGACGCATTCGGATTTCCACACAGTTACGGGGGAGCCCAGTATGGGTTGCCTCCTCGCATTGAGCGCCTCCGCTGGTTCGACCAGTCGGGGGCTTTTCTTTACTGGAGAAGGAAATCCCATGAGTCACCTACTCGGTGTCATCCGCACCGTCACCATCCCTGTCCACCTGTTCGACCACCTCAAGCACTGCCAGCGCCAGTTTGAGCGCCAGGAAGGCCGTAAGCTGACCAACAGCCAGGCCCTGGCAATCCTTCTGCGCCAACATCGGGACCTGCTGTGGCCCACGATGCAGCAGTCGGGGGAGGTCTGAAGATGGCCCACCTGACGCCGATTCAGGCCGAACTCGTCAAGCACAAGGCCAAGGAGATTCTGATCGCGGGCCTTGAGGCATCAGGCAACGTTCTGTCGGCGATCCACGTCAACGCATTGGACGCCCTGGTAGCTGAGATGACAGGGTTCGCCACCGGCTACATCAAGGGCAGGCGGTGTTTCAGCCTTGGCACTGGGTGCGGCAAGACATCGGCCATCATCGCTTGGATCACCGCGCTCCATCAGCTCGGTTTTGGGCAGGTCGCCGTCTCAGTGTCAGCCTCCAAGATCGAGGCGCTGTGCGATCTGAAGCGCCAGCTCCTGCAGAACGGCGTCCCTGATGCACTGATCGGGTTGAAGCACAGCGACCCACGCGCTTCCCTTCCATCTACTGGAGACGATGACAGGCTGTACCAGCTGGTCACGCATGCAAGAGTTCGAGGGGGAACTGACAACCCGTTGTTCCTGGAGCATCGGGGTGTATCTCGAACGCTGATGGTCTATGACGAAAGTCTGGTCCGCTCGGACACCGAGGTGATCGCTGAGAAACGCCTCCGGAAACAGTTGGCTGCTTTGAAGGAGCATGTTCGGGGTCGCCCGGAAGAGGTCTCGTTTCAACCCTTGTTCAAGTTCGCAGACAGGGCTGTGGAGCAGATCATGAATGCGCTTCAGCATTGCAAAAGCAACCCTCAGTCCTCACAGATCATCATGATCGAGCCGCCTGACTGGGTCAGCCTTGAAGGCTTTCGATCCTTGCTGGGCAAGAGTGAGGAGTGGGAGTCGCTTCGTCGCCTTCTTGATGTGGTCGGCGGTCCGTTGCGGCTCATGCTGACGGCTCAAGCTGAGGGTATCGTTCGGTACCAGATCAGCGTTCCTCCTGAGTTGGAGAACGTTCTGATCCTGGATGCGTCGTACCCGATCCGGGAGCTTGTGCAACTCGACTCGTCGATTACCGATTGCACCCCACCAACCGTGCGCGAGGTCAAGCGGTTTGATCGAGTCACGGTTCACCAGATGCGCCACGCCAGTGGGCGAGAGGCGACCACGAAGAACTTCTCGAAGCCCCGTCAGACCGACCGCACGATGTCCCGTGAGATCGTCAAGATCGTCGCAGAGACGCCCTCGGACACAGCGATCCTGATCTTCACCTTCAAGCATCACCCCGGCGAAGTTGACATCCTGGAGACATTGCAGCGTGACATGGTCGCAGCCGGGATAGACATCGACGCTCAGACATCTGACAACAAGCCCCGGATCAACATCCTGACATGGGGTGACGAGACGAGCTTGAACCACTATGCCCACTGCGGGGTGGTCATCCTTGCAGGGGTGCTGCATCTACCGCAACTCCAGGTCGCATCCCATGTCGTCGGACAGCAGGATGATCTGAAGGCCAGAACTTCTCAGCGTCAGATCGAAGGTGTCTGCGACAGCGAGATGGCGCACCGGGTGTATCAGGCCCTCAGTCGTGGCTCGTGTCGGGTGGTTGAGCACGGACAGGCCAGGGCGATGACTGCTTACGTCTTCCACCACAGGGACAACCTGAAGGAAGCCCTGGAAGTGGTCATGCCAGGAGTGGTCTGGAAGCCCTGGCTGCCCACTTTCGTGACAGATGAAGGAAGCCACAGCCAAGTCGATGTCATGGCGATGAGGGTGATGGCGTACCTTGATCAGCAGCCCCAGGGTATCGCCAAGGTCAAGACCCGAGACCTCCGAGAGGCTGTCGGCTTGGACGGGACAGTTGATCGTCTACGGAAGCTGTTCGACCGGGCCGTTGACAAGGTCTGCCAGTCTGGACTCTGGGTACGTCACGGACATGCGCTCATGCGAATGGGGGCGATGTTCGGCTGAAGGCAAAAAGGACAGTTTCTCTAAAAGGAATGTCTTTTAGAGGATTTGTCCATTTTGGGGCTGTCGGTCATCCACCGGCAGTCCCAAGCATCATGTCATCTGTGAGGTGTGGCATCTACCGTCTGGAACAGAGAGTGCCTGGGTGGGGCCTTGCTATGGCTTCTTGCGACCCCTTGGACTTGGGGTTTCCCAGGTCCAACCGTTCGCTTCGGCTGTCTGTTTTGTTCTGACCAACGCCCATCCGAGTCTGAGCGAGCTGAGTTTCGAGTCCGCAGTGACTTTCCCCACGTAGCGGGTGACGGTCTTCCCCCAGTACTTGAACTGCAGGTAGCCGTACTGCTGGGTAGTGTTCTTGTAGCTTCGAACACTGATAGACGCTATCACCTCTGTTCCGTCGGCCAGGAACAGGCGTCGCTTCTTGGGGCCTCCTGCGGCCACGTCTTGCATCTCACTGCTTGTCAGCGTCATCACACTGCGAGATCGAGAGGCAGATCGGAGATGTCCTTCAGGCGCTTGCCGCCGATCATTATCGAAAGCATGTCCGATGCCTCGGAGTTACCCAATGCCGCGACGGAAGCGACCAACTCATCGAGGGCAAAGTGGTACACGCAGTCGATATCACCTGTGCCCAGCGCCAGAGAGGAGAGTCGGCTTGGAGTGGGTTCACCGGTGACCACCATGATGTGAGGCTGACGACCCTTCCGATTACGAATCAGGTTCAGGGCCTCGGACCTTGCGTTTTGGGCACGGTCGCTACGCAATGTCCACTTGGTGCTGATACTGGCATGAAGCAACGGGCTTTTCCCGGGCCCGGCTCGAAGGTCAGCACGTAGTGCAACAGTTCCATCCACGATTGCCGTCGGAGCGTTGATTCGGGCGTCGGTCTCCAGCTCCCTGGTGACGATTACATCCGGTGTGATCGTGTAGTCGTTGCCGAGGGCCGCAGCCAGTTCAGGGTTGGATGCAGCCGCACCCTGGAGTGCGACAAGGTGCGCGTACTGGGCGTACCGGGCGATCTCGCCCCTGTTTCTGTTCCCGACCTGCCGAACGTTCCAGGTCCCGGGACGAAGGTGGGATAGTGCAAAGAAGGACTTCTTGACGAAGTCGGCCACATGCCCCTCAAAGTCATTGCCCGAGGTCTGTGCGGCAGCCCGAACACCTGTCTTAGCAGACAGCCGATCTGCGATTCCTTTGGCAATGCTCACGCTGGTCTTGTTGTCCTTGTCGGCGTTGCTCGGTACACCAGTCGAGCTGATCGTGAGCAAGGATTCGAGCAGCGCCTTGTGGAAGTCCGCGCGTTCGGCAGCGAGTACGGCGTTTGGCATCGTTAGGCAGCCTTCTTCACGCGCCGAGAAGAAGCAGCATTGAACGCGGAGACGATTCGCTGTCCGACGGCTCGGGCTACAGGGGGAGGGAATGCGTTCCCGATCTGACGGTAGGCCGCTGTTTTGCGTCCGGAGAACTGCCAGTCGTCATCGAATCCTTGCAGGCGAGCGGTCATCCTTGGGGTCAGACGTGGCATTCCGACAAAGTCCCTGGCTGGCGCATCATCTGCCAGCCCTTTCCCATCGACGCCAAGCTGTGCCCATGCTCGCTTTGCGCGGGTCGGACCAAGGTCTGGGCCTCCGTGCTTCTTTGACCCACCAACCAGCGTCGGTGCGATGGAGTTAGCTTGCTCTTTCCACCGATCAACTCCGCGCCAACCGTTCGCCCCCATCAGATCGTAGAGGCATTCCCCGACGGTAGGCGGTTCTTCGTCCAGGGGAAGCGGCCAGTGGAAGTAATCCGCATAGTCCTTGTGCAAGCCTACGAAGATCACGCGGGGGCGCAACTGGGGGACTCCAAAGTCTGACGCATTGAGCAGCCGCCATGCCGTCTTGTAGCCGAGCTTCTTCAGCTGTCGTTCGACCTTGCTGCGGTAGTCTTCGAACACAGCATCCAGAAGTCCGCGCACATTCTCCAACATGACCGCCTTGGGGCGGGCTTCATCTACGAGCCGGATCGCCTCTGGGAACAGGTCCCTCTCGTCGTCTCCGCCAAGTTGCTTGCCTGCCTTGGAGAATGGCGGGCACGGTACGCCACCAGCAACGAGGTCAACCCCTTTGAAGCCGGAAGCCGAGAACTGCCTAACGTCACCCTCGATGACGTTCCATTCAGGGCGATTCAACCGCAGCGTGGAGCAAGCCGGAGGCTCAATCTCGACAAGGGCCAAGTGATCGAATCCGGCCAGCTCAAGTCCACGAGCTTGACCCCCAGCCCCGGTGCATATCTCAACTGATGTGAACGACATCTCTTTCCTTCTCGACTCGACTTTGTTTCGGCTCTGTGCCCGGATCGCACCGACGCAGGTGAGGCCAATCACCGAGGGGGCGTCTGGTTCGCCAGCGTTGTTAGCGGCACCTGACGACATCGCGTCGGCCACTCTCCCAAGACCGATGCCACGAGGTGGCACCTTGCCACCTGATTACTCCCGATATTCTCGCCGCAAAACGAGGTCGCCACAGGCTCGAATGCCCCTCAGGGTTTCCCCCTCAGGGCAAGGGTCCCGAGCGTTCACGTAGTCCTACACCGTCACGGCTCAGGGCTTGGCACGGGCGAGGTGTCAATCCGGGGCGGAAGCCAACTCAGCATCGCCGTCGTAGGACTGCGGCCGGGGTGGCGTCACATCAAACACGATCACTTCCATCAGTTTCTTCTTGACTGCCACATCGACAACCCCCTGGTAGCCTTCGACCACTCCCGACACATGCGGATTGGAATGGCCGGTGAGACAGTGAGCGTTGGGCACCCCGAGATTCAGGGCGCGATTGAGAAGGGTGGACCGGAAGGCATGGAACCCCACGAGTCGAGCCTTTGGCGTCTCATCGCGCAGCTTGGTTTCCTCCAGGAGCCGTCTGAACCAGCGTTCGGCCACTCCTGCCGCCCGTCCGTTTGCCGAGGGTTTCCACATCGGGAAGATCAGCTTGTCGCCTGACTCCTTCCTCTTCTCGACGTAGCCCAGCAATCCAAGTTCAAGGAGCTGCGAGTGGATCGGTACAAGGCGGCGTGACGGGTTGTTCTTCACGGACTTCTTGACCCGAGCGTCTGTCTCGCTTGCTTCGGTGATGTCAAACACCCAGACCCCTCGTTCCTGGCGGATGTCGCACTGCGGGTTCAGCTGGCAGACCTCGTTGATCCTCGCCCCTGTGTACAGCCCAATGAGAGGGAGCCAGTAGCAGTGCTGCAGGCAGGGATCGGCAGCGAACCTGCGGTACTCCGGGCCGCAGAACAGGCGCTCCAGTTCGCTCGGCTTGAACGCCCGCTGGGCATGATCACGCTCTTTCCGGTCCCCCGTGTACTTGATGCCCTCCACGGTCAGCGTGGCGGGGAACCCCTGGTCGCGGAAGGTCCTGATCGAGGCGCTAAGGAAGGGGCGGAAGGCCGCAAGGTAGCCGTCCTTGAAGGTCTTGAAGGAGATTCCCTGCGGCCATTCCATACCGGCAAGTTCCCTCGCGCTGACCCTTCGCTTCCGTTTCTCGTCGAACCACCTGGGAGGGAGCTTGCATAGAAGATCGAAGTAGTCCTCAACGTCGATCTGCCTGATCTCTGAGACGGGACGGTCGCCAGTTATCTCCAGGAAGAGGTCGAGCGCGGGTCGATACTTCTTGAACATCGGGACACTTTGGTCCTGCTTGGAGATGAAGTACTCGATGACTTTGGACAGCCTGGGGGGCGTTAGGCCGGGCTTTCTTGAGGCGGTTTGTGCGGAAGCCGCATGGTGCGGAATCTCGCCCTGGAGCGACTGGGGGACCACTGAGGGAGCTACTTCTACGCGCTTCCCAGTCTTCCTGACCCAGTGAAACGCAGCTTCTATGGTTCCCAGCCAGCCCCAGGCTTTTCTGGCGGCAGCACGTCGGTCGCTCTCTTCGGTTTGGAGCGTCAGGAACTGAGAGGGGTAGAGGTCTGGATGCTTGCGCCGCAGGTCCTGAGGAACCCGCTTTTTGATGCGCCACTTGGAGCCATGCAGCTCCATCCCTGGGGGGTAAGCCATGTCGATGTCGTCCGGTACCTGCTGGTTTGTTCCCAGCGTTGTTCCCATGACGACCTATCGCGGCCTGTCGAGCGGAAAAAGCCCTTACAAAACAAAGGCCCACGAGGGGCCTAAGTCATAGTGGCGGAGAGGGCGGGATTCGAACCCGCGGTGGGGATTAGCCCACACACGCTTTCCAGGCGTGCGACTTAAACCGCTCATCCACCTCTCCGCGAAGCCTCTGATTGTAGCAGGGCGAAAGCCCTGTTTTTCCGGCGACGCAGCGATTCAGGTGGCGGCGCTGCCGTCGGTGGACTTGCGCCACGCGTGGCGCTGCAGCGTTTCCAGATCGACGAACTGCAGGGTCGATGCGTGGGTGGCCTCCAGAATGACCGGCGGCGCCACGCCGGCGGTCAGGGCCTCCTTCCAGCGCCTCACACACAGGCACCAGCGGTCACCGGGCTTGAGACCCTGAAAGCGCCACTCGGGACGCGGGGTGCTGAGGTCGTTGCCGACCGCCTGCGAGAAGGCGAGGAATTCGGCGGTCACCCGTGCGCACACCACATGGGTGCCGACGTCGTCCGGCCCGGTGTGGCAGCAGCCGTCCCGATAGAAGCCGGTGACCGGGTCGAAGGAGCAGGCCTGCAAGGGGTCGCCAAGAACGTTGAGTGCGTCGTGGTCCATGGTGCGTCAGCGCGGTGCAGCCTGGGTGGCGTTGACCATCTTCATGGCCGACGCGATGAGGGAGGACACCTCGGTCATGTTGCCGGGCACGATCAGGGTGGTGGTGGCATCGGCCGCCACCTTGGCATAGGCGTCCACCGCACGTTCGGCCACCTTGAGCTGCACCGCTTCCTGACCGCCCGGCTGGCGGATGGCGGCGGCGACGCGCTCGATGGCCTGCGCGGTGGCCTCTGCCACGGCGGTGATCGAAGCCGCTTCGCCCTGGGCGTTGTTGATGGCCGCCTGCTTCTCGCCCTCGGAGCGGGCGATGAAGGCCTCGCGCTCGCCGGTGGCGATGTTGATCTGTTCCTGGCGACGGCCTTCGGAGGCCGCGATCAGCGCACGCTTCTCGCGCTCGGCCGTGATCTGCTGCTGCATGGCATGCAGGATCTCCTTGGGCGGCGTCAGGTCCTTGATCTCGTAGCGCAGCACCTTCACGCCCCAGTTGAGCGCCGCCTCGTCGATGGCCTGCACCACCTGGGCATTGATGATGTCGCGCTCCTCGAAGGTCTTGTCCAGCTCGAGCTTGCCGATGACCGATCGCAGCGAGGTCTGGGCCAGCTGGGTCACGGCCACGATGTAGTTCGACGAGCCGTAGCTGGCGCGCATGGGGTCGGTCACCTGGAAGTACAGGATGCCATCCACCTGCAGCTGGGTGTTGTCGCGGGTGATGCAGATCTGGCTGGGCACGTCCAGCGGAATCTCCTTGAGGCTGTGCTGGTAAGCCACCTTGTCGATGAAGGGCACGATGAAGTTCAGGCCCGGCGCCAGGGCGGTGTGGTACTTGCCCAGCCGTTCCACCACCCAGGCGTTCTGCTGGGGAACCACCTTGATGGAGCTCTTGATGAAGATGGCCGCTATGACGAGGAGGACGATCGCGATTTCCATGAGGGATTTCCGTGTGGATGAAGAATGGGGTGAATCAGGCCTTGTCCAGCACCAGCCGGTTGCCGATCAGTTCGGTCACGCGGTGCGGCCCGGGTTCGGGTGAAAGACCTGCCCGGGGAACGGCCGTCCAGCGGGCGCCTCGGTACTGCACATGGGCCGTGCCGTCAGGCTCCCATGCGGTCACCTGGACCACCTCGCCGATGTCGAGGTTGACATCGCGGCTGGCGCCGGCTGGCAGATCGATGGCACCACGGCGCCGCAGTGCGGTCCAGGCCGCCACGGCCCCGGCGCCCACCACGGCGGCCGCCACCAGTTGTCCGGTCAGGCTCAGAGCCACCATGAGCAGATAGAACGTGCCGGTGAACAGCTCCGCTGCCACGGCGCCGCCTGCCAGCAGCCACCAGATCGTCGACATTGCCATCGGATGCGCCTTTCCTGCCGGCAGCTTGTGGCCGGTCTGTGGTTGATTCTGCGACAAAAGCGGCTGATGGCCGCGGGCCTGCCATGCGATTTCCGTACACTTTGGCCCTTGCCCGACGGCGTGAGGTCGTCGGGCCTTTTCTTTGCGGCTGTGCGGGCCGCGTGTCGGGCGGCCTGGCCGCCACTGGCTGGAGCTTGAGATGAAATTCCGTTTCCCCATCGTCATCATCGACGAGGACTTCCGTTCCGAGAACAGCTCGGGTCTGGGCATCCGTGCCATGGCCCAGGCCATCGAGAGCGAAGGCTTCGAGGTGGTGGGTGTGACCAGCTACGGCGACCTGAGCCAGTTTGCCCAGCAGCAGAGCCGGGCCAGCGCCTTCATCCTCTCCATCGACGACGAGGAGTTCACCCCTGGCCCCGAGCTGGACCCGGCGGTGCTGAACCTGCGCAACTTCATCGAGGAAGTCCGCCGCAAGAACACCGAGGTGCCGATCTACATCTACGGCGAGACCAAGACCAGCCGCCACCTGCCCAACGACATCCTGCGCGAGCTGCACGGCTTCATCCACATGTTCGAGGACACGCCGGAGTTCGTGGCGCGCCACATCATCCGCGAGGCCAAGAGCTACCTCGAAGGCATCCAGCCGCCGTTCTTCAAGGCGCTGCTCGATTACGCCGAGGACGGCTCCTACTCGTGGCACTGCCCGGGCCACTCGGGCGGTGTGGCCTTCCTGAAGACGCCGGTCGGCCAGATGTTCCACCAGTTCTTCGGCGAGAACATGCTGCGGGCCGACGTGTGCAACGCGGTGGAAGAACTCGGCCAGCTGCTGGACCACAACGGCGCCATCGGCGCGTCGGAGCGCAACGCGGCGCGCATCTTCAATGCCGACCACTGCTTCTTCGTCACCAACGGCACCAGCACCAGCAACAAGATGGTGTGGCACCACACGGTGGCCCCGGGCGATGTGGTGGTGGTGGACCGCAACTGCCACAAGAGCATCCTGCACTCCATCATCATGACCGGCGCCATCCCGGTCTTCCTCAAGCCCACGCGCAACCACTACGGCATCATCGGCCCGATCCCCCAGGCCGAGTTCGAGATCGAGTCGATCCAGGCCAAGATCCGCGCCAACCCGCTGCTGGCCGGCGTGGATGCCGAATCGGTCAAGCCCCGGGTGCTCACGCTGACCCAGTCCACCTACGACGGCGTGCTCTACAACACCGAGGCCATCAAGCAGATGCTCGACGGCTACGTGGCCAACCTCCATTTCGACGAGGCCTGGCTGCCGCACGCGGCGTTCCACCCGTTCTACGGCAACTTCCACGCCATGGGCAAGAAGCGGGCGCGGCCGAAGGAATCGGTGGTGTATTCCACCCAGTCCATCCACAAGCTGCTGGCCGGCATCAGCCAGGCCAGCCACGTGCTGGTGCAGGACTCGCAGAACGTCAAGCTGGACCGACACCTCTTCAACGAGGCGTACCTGATGCACACCAGCACCAGCCCGCAGTACGCCATCATCGCCAGCTGCGATGTGGCCGCCGCCATGATGGAGCCGCCCGGCGGCCGGGCGCTGGTGGAGGAAAGCATCCTGGAGGCGCTGGATTTCCGCCGCGCCATGCGCAAGATCGAGGACGAATTCGGCGCCGACGACTGGTGGTTCCAGGTCTGGGGTCCAGAGCATCTGGCCGACGAGGGCGTGGGCGAGGCCCGCGACTGGGTGCTCAACCGCCAGAAGGCCGATGACGGCCGCGACACCGAGAAGGACTGGCACGGCTTCGGCGACATGGCGCCGGGCTTCAACATGCTGGACCCGATCAAGGCCACCATCGTCACCCCGGGCCTCAAGCTGGACGGCAGCTTCGACAAGACCGGCATCCCGGCGTCCATCGTCACCAAGTTCCTGGCCGAGCACGGCGTGGTGGTCGAAAAGACCGGCCTTTACAGCTTCTTCATCATGTTCACCATCGGCATCACCAAGGGCCGCTGGAACACGCTGCTGACCGCGCTGCAGCAGTTCAAGGACGACTACGCCAAGAACCAGCCGATGTGGCGCATCCTCCCCGAGTTCTGCCAGAAGCACCCGCGCTACGAGCAGATGGGCCTGCGCGATCTGTGCCAGCACGTGCACGAGATGTACGCCCGCTACGACATCGCCCGCCTGACCACCGAGATGTACCTGAGCGACCTCACCCCGGCCATTAAGCCGTCGGACGCTTTTGCCCACATCGCCCAGCGCACCACCGAGCGGGTGCCGATCGATCAGCTGGAAGGCCG
Source organism: Allobosea thiooxidans (assembly GCA_943370825.1). GTDB lineage: Bacteria > Pseudomonadota > Gammaproteobacteria > Burkholderiales > Burkholderiaceae_C > Hydrogenophaga. The sequence continues at coordinate 200,002 of CALRSR020000002.1, forward strand.
CATCACCACCAGCCTGGTCACGCCGTACCCGCCCGGCATTCCACTGCTGATCCCGGGCGAGGTGTTCAACCGCAAGATCGTGGACTACCTGAAGTTCGCCCGCGAGTTCAACCGCCAGTGCCCCGGCTTCGAGACCGACATCCACGGGCTGGTGGAGGTGGTGGGCGAGGATGGTCAGAAGGCCTACTTTGCCGATTGCGTGAAGGCCTGACGCCTGCGCAGCACCCGTGAAAAAGCCGCCCGAGGGCGGCTTTTTCATGCCTGAAGACACAGGCGATCAGGCCATGTTGTCCTTGCTCAGGCCGGTGGTCTGGCTGTAGCCACCGTCCACATAGGTGATCTCTGCCGTGACGCCGCCGGCCAGGTCGGACAGCAGGAAAGCCGCCACGTTGCCCACGTCCTCGATGGTCACGTTGCGGCGGATGGGGGACGCGCTGGCCACCACGTTGAGCAGCTTGCCGAAGTCCTTGATGCCGCTGGCAGCCAGGGTCTTGATGGGGCCGGCGCTGATGCCGTTGACCCGCATGCCGCGCGGGCCCAGCGATTCGGCCAGGTAACGCACCGAGGCTTCCAGGCTGGCCTTGGCCAGGCCCATGGTGTTGTAGTTGGGCACCGCCCGCAGAGAACCCAGGTAGCTCAGGGTCAGCAGGGCCGATTTGTCGTTGAGGTAGGGCAGGGCGGCCTTGGCCATGGCCGGGAAGCTGTAGGCGCTGATGTCATGGGCGATGCGGAAGCTCTCGCGCGACAGACCGTCCAGGAAGTCGCCCGCGATCGCCTCGCGCGGGGCGAAACCGATGCTGTGCACGAAGCCGTCGAACTTGGGCCAGGTCTTCGAGAGGTCTTCGAAGAGCTGGGTGATCTGGGCGTCGTCGCCCACGTCACAGTCGAAGATCAGGCTGGAGCCAAAGTCGGCCGCGAACTCGGTGATGCGGTCCTTGAAACGTTCACCGACGTAGCTGAAGGCCAGTTCGGCGCCTTGCTGGTGGCAGGCCTTGGCAATGCCGTATGCGATCGAGCGGTTGGACAGAACACCCGTGATCAGCAGTTTCTTGCCCGCGAGAAAACCCATCATTCAATCTCCAGAAAAATTGCAGCAGAATTGTCGCATGACGTTTTTCAGCGCCTGCCGCCGCCTCTGCCTGATCCTGCCGGCGTGGCTGATGCTCTCGATGCCGGTCTGGGCGGCCCACGGATACGCCATCTGGGGCGAACTGAAGTACCCCGCCGGTTTCACCCACTTCGACTACGTCAACCCCCAGGCCCCCAAAGGTGGTGAGTTGCGGCTGGTGAGCAACCTGCGCACCAGCACCTTCGACAAATACAACCCCTTCACGCTGCGGGGCAGCGCGCCGGCCTACCTGACCAATCTGATGTTCGACAGCCTGCTGACCGGCGCGCTGGACGAGAACGGTGCCGGCTATGGCCTGCTGGCCGAAGACGTGCAGGCCGCGCCCGATGGCCTGTCGGTCACCTTCCGGCTGCGCAGCACGGCGCGCTTCCACAATGGCGACCCGGTGCTGGCGGCCGACGTGAAGCACAGCTTCGACACCCTGATGGGCCCCCACACCTCTCCGGTCTACAAGACCATCCTGGCCGAAGTGGCCGGGCTCGATGTGCTGGACGAGCGCACCGTGCGCTACCGCTTCCGCAAGCCCAACCGCGAACTGCCGCTCACCGTGGGTGGCCTGCCGGTGTTCAGCCGCCAGTGGGGCAACCAGATCGATCCCAAGACCGGTCAGCGCAAGACCTTCGACCAGGTGGTGACCGACATTCCCATCGGCAGCGGGCCGTACCGCATCGGGCCGGTGAACTTCGGTCGCGACATCACCTATGTGCGCGACCCGGCCTACTGGGCCCGCGACCTGCCGGTACGGCGCGGCACGGCCAACTTCGACCGCATCACGGTGAAGATCTACAAGGACAACACCGCGCGGCTCGAAGCCCTGAAGGCCGGCGAGTTCGACCTGATGCGCTTCTTCTCGGCCGGCGACTGGGCGCGGCGTGTCACCGGCAAGCGGTTCGACAGCGGCGAGCTGGTCAAGGGCGAGTTCCAGCACCGGCTGCCCACGGGTTTCCAGAGCTACGTGCTCAACACCCGGCGACCGCCGCTGGACGACATCCGGGTGCGCCAGGCCCTGGGGCTGGCGCTGGACTACGAGTGGATGAACCGCCAGATGTTCTACGGCGCCTACCAGCGGGTGCGCGGCCTGTTCGGCAACACCGACTGTTCGGCCCAGGGAATGCCGTCGCCGGCCGAGCTGGCGCTGCTGGAGCCCTGGCGCGGCCAGCTGCCGGCCGCCGTGTTCGGCCCGGCCTATGCGCCGCCCCGTACCGATGGCGACCAGTCGCTGCGCCAGAATCTGCGCCAGGCCCAGGCCCTGCTGCGCGAGGCCGGCTGGACGGTGCGTGACGGCGCGCTGCGCAATGCCCAGGGCAAGCCCCTGGTGCTGGAGTACCTGGACAGTGCCGAGGTGGGCGCCCGCGTGGTGGCCCCCTGGACCCGCAACCTGGAAAAGCTGGGTGTGCAGCTGCGCTTCCGCCCGGTGGACTTCGCGCTGTATCAGCAGCGGCTGCGCACCTTCGATTACGACATCATCTCGCTGGCCTACGGCGGCACCAGCACGCCCGGGGCCGAGTACGCCGATCTGTTCGGCAGCCAGGCAGCGCGCACCGAAGACTCGGGCAACCACACCGGCCTGGCCAACCCGGCGGTGGACGCCATCATCGAACGCATGACCGCCGCCAGTGACCGTGCCAGCTTCACCGCGGCCTGTCGCGCGCTGGACCGCGCGGTGAGCCACAGCCATGTGCTGATCCCGCAGTGGTCGGCCACCACCCACCGCATGGCCTACAACGCCTGGCGTCTGGCCCGTCCGGAGGGCATGCCGCCCTATGCCTCGGGCGAGGTCTGGGCCATCGACACCTGGTGGGCACGGGGAGCACGCTGATCATGTGGGTCTACATCCTCAAGCGGCTGCTGCTCATGATCCCCACCTTGCTGGGGGTGCTGCTGCTGACCTTCGTGGTCATCCAGTTCGTTCCGGGCGGGCCGGTGGAGCAGTACCTGGCCGAGGCGCGGGCTGCCGGTGGCGCGGCCGGGGCCGAGGGAGGGGCGGTGTACCGGGGTGCCCAGGGCGTGGACCCCAAGCGCATCGAGCAGATCAAGGCGCTCTACGGCTTCGACAAGCCGGCCCACGAGCGCTTCTTCCAGATGCTGGGCCAGTTCGCGCGCTTCGATCTGGGCACCAGCTTCTTCCAGAACAAGCCGGTGGCCGATCTCATCATCGAGAAGCTGCCGGTGTCCATCACGCTGGGACTCTGGACCTTCCTCATCAGTTATGGGGTGGCGGTGCCGCTGGGCGTGGCCAAGGCGGTGCGGGCCGGCACCCGGTTCGACCTGGTCACCACGCTGATCATCCTGGTGGGCTATGCCATTCCGGGCTTCGTGCTGGGCGTGGCGCTGCTGGTGATCTTCGGCGGGCAATTGCAGTGGTTCCCGCTGCGGGGTCTGACGTCGTCGAACTGGGAAGAGCTGTCCTGGGGCGCGCGCATCGTCGACTACCTCTGGCACATCACGCTGCCGGTCACGGCCATGGTGCTGGGCAGTTTTGCGGTGACGGCGATGCTGACCAAGAACGCCTTCCTGGAAGAGATCCGCAAGCAGTACGTCATGACCGCACGGGCCAAGGGCCTGAGCGAGCGGCAGGTGCTGTGGAAGCATGTGTTCCGCAACGCGCTCATCCCCATCGTCACCGGTTTCCCTGCCGCCTTCATCGGCGCCTTCTTCGCCGGCTCGCTGCTCATTGAAACGCTGTTCTCGCTCGACGGCCTGGGCCTGCTGAGCTACGAGAGCGTGATCCGCCGTGACTACCCGGTGGTGCTGGGCACGCTGTTCCTGTTCACGCTGATCGGCCTGGTGACCAAGCTGATCTCCGATCTTTGTTACGTCTGGGTCGATCCCCGGGTGAAGTTCGACTGATGACCGATCCGACCCCATCCCGCCCTCTCGCTGCCAGCCCGGGCCGCCGCGCCTGGCAACGCTTCCGCTGCAACCGGCTGGGCTACTGGAGCCTGATCACCTTCTGCGTGCTGGTGGTGCTGAGTCTGGCCGCCGAACTGGTGTCCAACGATCGGCCGCTGGTGGTGCGCTACCAGGGGCAGTGGTATTTCCCCATCGTGCAGGACCATGCCGAGACGGTGTTCGGCGGCGACTTCGACACGCCCACCGACTACCTGGACCCCTTCATCAAGGAACAGATCACCCAGGGCGACAACTGGGCGCTGTACGCACCCAACCCGTACGGGCCCAAGACCATCAATTACTTCGCCGAGCTGCCCAACCCGTCGCCGCCCTCGGCCGCCAACTGGCTGGGCACGGATGATCGGGGTCGCGACCTGCTGGCCCAGCTGATCTACGGCTTTCGGGTGAGCGTGCTGTTTGCGCTGGCACTCACCGTCATCGGCGTTCTGCTGGGCGTGCTCACCGGCGCCATCCAGGGCTTCTTCGGCGGCCGAACCGACCTGGCTTTCCAGCGATTCATCGAGATCTGGGGTTCCATGCCCGAGCTCTACCTGCTCATCATCTTCTCGGCGGTGTTCGCGCCCAGCGTGGGCCTGCTGCTGGTGCTGCTCAGCCTTTTCGGCTGGATGGGCCTGTCGGACTATGTGCGGGCCGAGTTCCTGCGCAACCGCCAGCTCGACTATGTACGGGCCGCCCGCGCCATGGGTCTGAGCAACGCCCAGATCATCTGGCGCCATGTGCTGCCCAACAGCCTGACCCCGGTGGTGACCTTCCTGCCGTTCCGCATGAGTGCTGCCATCCTGGCGCTGACCTCGCTCGATTTCCTGGGCCTGGGGGTGCCGCCGGGCACACCCTCGCTGGGCGAGCTGCTGAGCCAGGGCAAGAACAACATCGATGCCTGGTGGATATCGATTTCCACCTTCGCGGTGCTGGTGATCACCCTGCTGCTCCTGACCTTCATGGGCGACGCGCTGCGCGATGCCCTCGACCCCCGCAAGGCCGACGCATGAGCAGCGATCCCACCCCTTTGCTGGATGTGCGTGGCCTGCAGGTGGCCTTTGCCGGGCGTACCGTGGTGCACGGCATCGATTTCTCGATTGCGCCGGGCGAGAAGCTGGCCCTGGTGGGCGAGTCGGGATCGGGCAAGACGGTGTCGGCCCTGTCGCTGCTGCGCCTGGTGCAGAACGCCGAGGTTGGCGGTCAGGCCTTGCTGGCCGGGCGCGACCTGCTGGCCCTGTCCGAGCGCGAACTGCGCGGGGTGCGCGGCGACGAAGTGGCGGTCATCTTCCAGGAGCCCATGACCGCCCTCAACCCGCTCTACACCGTGGGCCAGCAGATTGCCGAGGTGCTGCAGCTCAAGAAGGGGCTGACGGCTGCCCAGGCCCAGGCCGGCACGGTGGAGCTGCTGGCCTCCACCGGCATTCCGGAGCCGCAGCGCCGGGCCGGGGCCTACCCGCATCAGCTCAGCGGCGGCCAGCGCCAGCGCGCCATGATCGCCATGGCCCTGGCCAGCTCGCCGAGGCTGCTGCTGGCCGACGAACCCACCACCGCCCTGGACGTGAGCCTGCGCGGTCAGATGCTGGACCTCCTGTCCGACCTGCAGCGCCAGCACGGGATGGCAGTGCTGCTGATCACCCACGACCTGAATCTGGTGCGGCGCTTCGCCGACCGGGTGGCGGTGATGGAGCGTGGCCATCTGGTGGAGCAGGGCAGTGTGGCCGACGTGTTTGCCCGCCCCGCCCATGCCTACACCCGCATGCTGCTGGCCAGCAAACCGGAGCGGAACCTGGTGGAGGCGCCGGCCCAGGGGCCTGCGCTGCTGAGGGCGCAGGCGCTGGAGGTGGCCTATCCGGTCCCGCTGCCCGGCATGAAGGGCTGGTTCCGAAAGGGTCGCTTCGTGGCCGTGCAGAGCGCCGATTTCCAGCTGGCGCAAGGACGCACGCTGGGTGTGATCGGTGAATCCGGTTCCGGCAAGTCCACGCTGGCGCTGGCCGCCCTGGGCCTGGTACCGCACGCCGGCGACTTGCAGGTGGCCGGCACCCGCTGGCAGGACTGCAGGGGTCTGCCGGCTCAGCGGGCGGTGCGGCGGCGGGTGCAGGTGGTGTTCCAGGATCCGTTCTCCTCGCTGTCGCCGCGCATGACGGTGGAACAGATCGTGGGAGAGGGGCTGACCATCCACCACCCGGGTCTGTCGCCACACGAACGTCGCGCCCGTGTGGTCGCCGCCCTGGCCGATGTGGGTCTGGTGGACGATCCCCAGCGCGGGGGCGACTGGCTGCAGCGCTACCCGCACGAATTCTCCGGCGGCCAGCGCCAGCGTCTGGCCATTGCACGCGCCCTGGTGGTGGAGCCCGATCTGCTGGTGCTGGACGAGCCCACCAGCGCACTGGACGTGACGGTACAGAAACAGGTGCTGGGCCTGCTGCAGCGCTTGCAGCGCGAACGCGGCCTGGCCTATCTGCTGATCACCCACGACGTGGACGTGATCGCCGCCATGGCCCACGACGTGATCGTCATGAAGGATGGCCGGGTGGTCGAATCCGGCCCGGTGGCCCAGGTGCTGGGCGCCCCGGAGCACCCCTACACCCGGCTGCTGGTCCAGGCCGCTGCCTGAAATGCCATGAACCCGCCCACCGCGCCCGTCACCATCGCATCCCCATGGCGATGGCTGCGCCTGGGGTGGGCGGATCTGCACCGCAACCCGGTGCCGGGTCTGGTGCACGGGCTGCTGGTCACCGCCTTCGGCGGGCTGCTCCTGCTGCTGGCCCGCGACCGCTTCTGGCTGCTGGCCGGTGCGTTCTCAGGCTTCCTCATCGTGGCGCCCATCGTGGCCACCGGCCTGTATGCGGTCAGCCGTGCGCTGCAGGAGGGACGGCAGATCGGCATGTCCGAGGTGATGGCGCTGTGGCGCTCGCGGGAGGGGCGCCTGGTGCGTTTTGGCCTGCTGCTGGGCCTGGCCGGCACCGGCTGGGTGCTGACCTCGGCCGGGCTTATCACCCTGGCCTCGCCCACACCGATCGAAAAGCCGCTGGATTTCCTGCGTTTCGTGGTGCTGGCGCCGCAGCCGGGTCTGTTCGAGCTCTGGCTGCTGCAGGGGGCCTTGCTGGCCACCCCGGTGTATGCCTCCACCGTGGTGGCCCTGCCCATGCTGGTCGACCGCCCGGTACCGGTGCACCAGGCAGTGATGGCCAGCTGGCGGGCGGTGGCGGCGCACCCTGGACCGATGGTGCTGTGGGCGCTGCTGATCGCCGTGCTGGTGGGGCTGGGCATGGTGCTGGCCCTGGCCGGGCTGGTGGTGGTCATCCCCTGGATCGCCCATGCCAGCTGGCATGCCTACCGCGACCTGGCGGCGCACTGACATGGAAGGCACGCTCTGGGGCTTCACCGAAGGTCAGATCGCCCAGTTCGGGCTGACTTTCGGGGTCGGTGCCTTCATCCTGTACATGCTGTTCATCGTGTTCAACCTGGCCCGGGAGTCCAAGGCGGGCCGCTTCGGCACCTTCGTGCTGTTCATGGTGCTGTCCTTCGGCATGCTCGGTTTTCTGGCCAAGAACCTGATCCAGTGGATGCTGGGCATCTGAGAGGGCGTGGCGGGTTGCATCCGGGGTGTCGTGCGCGTTACAATCCCGGCTTCACGACCAAATGGGCGGGTTACTACCGGCCCATTTTTTTTGGCTGATCGGCTTTGGGGGCGGCGTTTTGCGTCACCTGGGGCCGCAGCCCCGATACACGCATACATGGCCTGGCAAGACACCGTCGCGCAAACCGTCACCGGACTGGGATTTGACCTGGTCGACCTTGAACGGTCGGCCGGCGGCCTGCTGCGCGTCACCATCGACTGGCCCTGGACGCCGCCCGCCGATGGGCAGGCCCGGCCGGACGAGCGCTTCGTGACGGTGGAAGACTGCGAGACCATCACCCGCCAGCTGCAATACCTGCTGGAGGTGGAAGGCCTGGACTACCGCCGGCTGGAAGTGGGGTCGCCCGGCATCGACCGTCCGCTGCGGAACGAGACCGATTTTGTCCGTTTCGAGGGCGAGGTGATCGACATCACGCTCAAGGCCCCGCTGGGCGCCAACGGCGGCGCCGTGTCGGCCAGCCGCAAGAAGTTTCGCGGCACGCTGGAGCGTGCGGCCGACGGTGTGCAGTGGCAGATCGTCTGGAGCGACGAGCCCGAGCCCAAGCCGGGCCAGCGCGTGAGCAAGAAGCGTCAGCCGGCACCGTTGCAGGCGCTGACGTTCTCGCTGGACGAGCTGCAGCAGGCGCGACTGGCGCCTATCGTGAATTTCAAGGGCCGCAAGGCCCCGGGAGGGTCGGCAGCCGATGCCGGCTGATCTCCGACCGATGACAGAACAGACAAGCAATGCGAAAGGTGGGCGAGTGAAATGAACCGCGAAATGTTGATGCTGATCGATGCGATCTCGCGTGAAAAGAACGTCGAGCGCGATATCGTCATGGGCGCTGTGGAGCAGGCCCTGGCCTCGGCCACCAAGAAGCTCTACAAGGGCGAGGTCGACATCCGGGTGGCCATGGACCCCGACACCGGTGCCTACGAGACCTTCCGCCGCTGGCTGGTCGTGCCCGATTCGGCCGGCCTGCAGAACCCTGACGCCGAAGAGCTGTTGTCCGATGCCCGCGAGGAAATCGCCGACATCGAGGAGGGCGACTACATCGAGAAGCCGGTGGAAAGCGTGCCGATCGGCCGCATCGGCGCCATGGCGGCCAAGCAGGTCATCCTGCAGAAGATCCGCGACGCCGAACGCGAAATGCTGCTCAACGACTTCATGTCGCGTGGCGACAAGGTGTTCGTGGGCACCGTCAAGCGCATGGACAAGGGCGACCTGATCGTCGAGAGCGGCCGTGTCGAAGGCCGGCTGCGCCGCAGCGAGATGATCCCCAAGGAGAACTTCCGTACCGGCGACCGCGTTCGCGCCATGATCATGGAAGTGGACCTGACCCTGCGCGGCGCCCCCATCCTGCTGTCGCGTTCCGCCCCCGAGTTCATGATCGAGCTGTTCCGCCAGGAAGTGCCCGAGATCGAGCAGGGCCTGCTGGAGATCAAGAAGTGCGCCCGTGACCCGGGTTCGCGGGCCAAGATCGCGGTGCAGAGCAACGACCGCCGCATCGACCCCATCGGCACCTGCGTGGGTGTGCGTGGTTCGCGCGTCAACGCAGTGACCAACGAACTCGCCGGCGAGCGCGTGGACATCGTCCTGTGGTCCGAGGACCCGGCCCAGTTCGTCATCGGCGCCCTGGCTCCCGCCAACGTGGTGTCCATCGTGGTGGACGAGGAGCGTCATGCCATGGACGTGGTGGTGGACGAGGAGAACCTGGCCATCGCCATCGGCCGTGGCGGTCAAAACGTGCGCCTGGCTTCCGACCTGACCGGCTGGCGCATCAACATCATGACGGCCGACGAGTCGGCCCAGAAGCAGGCCGAAGAGGCCGACGGCATCCGCAAGGTCTTCATGGCCAAGCTCGACGTCGACCAGGAAATCGCCGACATCCTGATCGAGGAAGGCTTCACCAGCCTCGAAGAGGTGGCCTATGTGCCGCTGCAGGAGATGCTGGAGATCGAGGCCTTCGACGAAGAGACCGTCAACGAGCTGCGCACCCGTGCCAAGGATGCCCTGCTGACCATGGAGATTGCCCGCGAGGAGAGCGTGGAGGAGGTGTCGCAGAACCTGCGTGACCTCACCGGCATCACCCCGGAGCAGATCGCCAAGCTGGCCGAAGCCGGCATCCATACCCGCGACGAGCTGGCCGATCTGGCCACCGACGAGCTCACCGACATCACCGGCCAGACGCCGGAAGAGGCCACTGCCCTGATCATGCAGGCGCGCGCGCACTGGTTCGCCGGTGACGAAGCGTCCTCGGCATCCTGAGCAGCGGAGGCCCACGGAGCAAAGAACCCATGACAAGTACCACCGTCGCCGAGCTGGCTGCCGAACTGAACAAACCGACCACCCTGCTGCTGGAGCAACTCTCCGCAGCCGGCGTGCCCAAATCCGCCGGATCGGACCCCGTGACCGAATCCGACAAGCAGATGCTGCTCAACCACCTCAAGGCCGCGCACGGCACGGCCGGTGGTGAACGCAAGAAGATCACCCTGGTCAAGAAGTCCACCTCCGAGATCAAGCAGGCCGATGCCACCGGGCGCGCCCGCACCATCCAGGTGGAAGTGCGCAAGAAGCGCACCTTCATCAAGCGCGACGATGAAGTGACCGTGCCGGAAGCCCAGGCTGCTGCAGAACCGCAGGCCCCGGCCGCTCCCGTGATCGATCACGAGGAACTGGCCCGCCGCGAGGAAGAAGCCCGCCGCCAGGCCGAGCTGATCCGCCGACAGGAAGAAGAACTGGCCGCCAAACGCCAGCAGCGCGAAGCCGAAGAGGCCCGCGCCGCCGAGGCCGCCCGCCAGGAAGCTGAAGCCGCTGCAGCCGCCGAGGCCGAGCGCGCCCGCCAGGCCGCCGAGAAGCCGGCAGCCGAGGCCGCCCCGGCCCCGGCACCCGCTGTGGACACCAAGGCTGCCGATGCCAAGGCCGAGGCCGCTCGGGTTGAAGCCGTCCGCGTGGCCGAAGCCAAGAAGGCCGAAGACCAGCGCGCCCAGGAGCTGATGGAGCGCCGCCGCAAGGCCGAGGCCGAAGCCGCCAGCATCCGCGCCATGATGGCCACCCCGGCCAAGACCCTGGTGGCCAAGAAGCCAGAGCCGGCACCCGATGCCAAGGCCGGCCTCAAAGGCACCCTGCACAAGCCGGCCGGCACGCCTGCCAAGGCTCCCGCCGGGGCCGCAGCGCCCGCCGCTGGTGTGGCCGGCAAGAAAGAGGTCAAGTCGGAGAACCTGTCTTCCACCTGGAAGGACGACGCGGCCAAGAAAAAGGAAATCAAGACCCGTGGCGACACCACGGCCGGCCGCTCCAACTGGCGCGGTGGTCCGAAGGGCCGTCGCAACGACCGCGACTCGCGTGACGGCGGCCAAAGCAGCTTCCAGGCCCCGACCGAGTTCAAGGTCATCGAAGTTCATGTGCCCGAGACCATCACCGTGGCGGAGCTGGCCCACAAGATGAGCCTGAAGTCGTCCGAGGTCATCAAGCAGCTCATGAAGCTGGGCCAGATGGTCACCATTAACCAGCCGCTGGACCAGGACACCGCCATGATCGTGGTGGAAGAGCTCGGTCACAAGGCGGTGATCGCTGCCCTGGACGATCCGGAAGCCTTCACCGACGAGGAGGCCGCCAGCCAGTCGGCCGAGGCCCTGCCGCGCGCCCCTGTGGTGACCGTGATGGGTCACGTCGATCACGGCAAGACCTCGCTGCTGGACTACATCCGCCGCAGCAAGGTGGCTGCGGGCGAAGCCGGCGGCATCACCCAGCACATCGGTGCCTACCACGTGGACACGCCGCGCGGCATGGTCACCTTCCTGGACACCCCGGGCCACGAGGCGTTCACCGCCATGCGGGCCCGTGGCGCACAGGCCACCGACATCGTCATCCTGGTCTGTGCGGCCGACGACGGCGTCATGCCGCAGACCAAGGAAGCGGTCAAGCACGCCAAGGCGGCCGGCGTTCCCATCGTCGTGGCCATGACCAAGGCCGACAAGCCCGAAGCCAACATCGAGCGCGTCAAGTCCGAGCTGGTCGGTGAGGAAGTGGTGCCGGAAGAGTTCGGTGGCGATTCGCCCTTCGTGGCGGTGTCGGCCAAGACCGGCCTGGGCATCGACGCGCTGCTGGAGCAGGTGCTGCTGCAGGCCGAAGTGCTGGAGCTCAAGGCACCGGTGGAAGCCATGGCCAAGGGCCTGGTCATCGAAGCCCGTCTGGACAAGGGCCGTGGTGCCGTGGCCACTGTGCTGGTGCAGTCCGGCACCCTGAAAGTGGGCGACGTGGTGCTGGCGGGTCAGACCTCCGGTCGCGTGCGCGCCATGCTGGACGAGAACGGCAAGCCGGCCAAGGAAGCCGGCCCGTCGATTCCGGTCGAGATCCAGGGTCTGTCGGAAGTGCCGCAGGCCGGCGACGAGTTCATGGTCATGGCCGACGAGCGCCGTGCCCGCGAGATCGCCACCTACCGCGCCGGCAAGTTCCGCAACACCAAGCTGGCCAAGCAGCAGGCGGCCAAGCTGGAGAACATGTTCGCCGACATGTCTGCCGGCGAGGTCAAGACGCTGCCCATCATCCTCAAGGCCGATGTGCAGGGTTCGCAGGAAGCGCTGGCCGCGTCGCTGCTCAAGCTCTCGACCGACGAGGTCAAGGTGCAGCTGGTGTACGCCGGCGTGGGCGGCATCAGCGAATCCGACATCAACCTGGCCATTGCAGCCGGTGCCATCGTGATCGGCTTCAACGTGCGCGCCGATGCGGGCGCCCGCAAGCTGGCCGAGGGCAACGAGATCGACCTGCGCTACTACAACATCATTTACGACGCGGTGGACGAGCTCAAGGCCGCCATGTCGGGCATGCTGGCACCCGAGAAGCGCGAGGAAGTCATCGGCACCGCCGAGATTCGCACCGTGTTCGTGGCCTCCAAGATCGGTACCGTGGCAGGTTGCATGGTCACCAACGGCATGGTCACTCGTTCGGCGCATTTCCGCCTGCTGCGCGACAACGTGGTGGTCTACACCGGCGAGCTGGAATCGCTCAAGCGCCTCAAGGACGATGTGCGCGAGGTCAAGGAAGGCTTCGAGTGCGGTATCAAGCTGCGCAACTACAACGACATCAAAGAGGGCGACCAGCTCGAGTTCTTTGAAGTCAAGGAAGTGGCGCGCACGCTGTAAGGTCCCCTCATGCCCCGCAAAGCGTCCTCCGTCCCCAACCGCGGCTTCCGCGTGGCCGACCAGATCCAGCGTGATCTGGCCGAGCTGATCGCGCGCGAGCTCAAGGACCCGCGCGTGGGCATGGTCACGATCAATGCGGTCGAGGTCACCCCCGACTACGCCCATGCCAAGGTGTTCTTCAGCCTGCTCACCGGCGAGCCTGAAGAAACCCTGGCGGGCCTGAACGCGGCGGCCGGGTTCCTGCGCAACGGCCTGTTCAAGCGCCTGCACATCCACACCGTGCCCACGCTGCACTTCGTGTTCGACCGCACCACCGAGCGCGCGGCCGACATGAACGCCTTGATCTCCAAGGCCGTTGCATCGCGTTCCAAGAACGAGGAATGACCATGCAGCGCCACAGCACACGGGTGCAACGGCGCCCTGTGCATGGGGTGCTGCTGCTCGACAAACCGCTGGGACTTTCCAGCAACCAGGCCTTGCAGAAGGCCAAGTGGCTGCTGCGTGCCGAGAAGGCGGGTCATACCGGCACGCTGGACCCACTGGCCAGCGGTGTGTTGCCGCTGTGCTTTGGCGCCGCCACCAAGTTCAGCCAGCTGCACCTGGACGCCGACAAGACCTACGAGACCGTGATCCGCCTCGGGATCCGCACCACCACGGCCGACGCCGAGGGCGATGTGCTCGACACCCGGCCGGTGACCTGCACGGCGGGGCAGGTGGTCGAGGTGCTGGACCGCTTCACGGGCCCCATCGAACAGGTCCCACCCATGCACAGCGCCCTCAAGAAGGACGGCAAGCCGCTGTACGAATACGCCCGTGATGGCGAGACGGTTGAGCGCGAACCGCGCCAGGTGGTCATCCACGACATCGAGCTGCTGGACATGCAGCTGACCGGCGATGCCCCCAGCCTGCGCCTGCGCGTGTGCTGCAGCAAGGGCACCTACATCCGCACCCTGGGTGAAGACATCGGCGCTGCCCTGGGCTGCGGCGGGCATCTGGGTCTGCTGCGGCGCCTGGCCACCGGTCCGTTCACCGACGCCCAGTGCATCACCCTGGCCGATCTTGAGGCGCTGTCCGAGGCCGAACGCGTTCAACGCCTGCTGCCGGTGCAGAGCCTGCTGCCGGGTCATGCGCGCGTCACCCTCGGCCCCGAGGATGCGGGTCGGTTCCTCAGCGGTGTGCGCCGCCGTGGCGACTGGCCCGATCACACCCAGGTGGCCGTCTACGGGCCGCCAGCCGCCGATGGCAGCGAGGTGCTGCTGGGCAGCGCCCACGTGGCCGGCGGAGAACTCATACCGGGGCGCTTGCTGAGCCCCATCGAAATCCAGCAGATCCAGGAAACCTCACCGGAACCCACACCATGAGCAAGCAAATTCGCAACATCGCCATCATTGCCCACGTCGACCACGGCAAGACCACCATGGTCGACCAGCTGCTGCGGCAGTCCGGCACCTTCGCCGAGCACGAGAAGGTGGTCGACACCGTGATGGACAACAACGCCATCGAACGCGAGCGCGGCATCACCATCCTGGCCAAGAACTGCGCGGTGAGCTGGCAGGGCACCCACATCAACATCGTCGACACCCCTGGCCACGCGGACTTCGGCGGCGAGGTGGAGCGTGCGCTGTCCATGGTGGACGGCGTGGTGCTGCTGATCGACGCCCAGGAAGGCCCGATGCCCCAGACCCGCTTCGTGACCAAGAAGGCGCTGGCGCTGGGCCTCAAGCCCATCGTGGTGGTCAACAAGGTCGACAAGCCCGGTGCCAACCCCACCAAGGTGATCAACGAGGCCTTCGACCTGTTCGCCAACCTGGGCGCCAGCGACGAGCAGCTCGAGTTTCCGGTGGTCTATGCCTCGGGCATCAACGGCTGGACCTCGCTGGAAGAGGGCGCTCCGGGCGAGCAGTGGGGTCCGGACATGTCGGCCCTGTTCGACACCGTGCTCAAGCATGTGCCGGCCCAGAAAGGCGATGCCTCCGCGCCGCTGCAGCTGCAGATCTCCGCACTCGACTTCTCCACCTTCGTGGGCCGCATCGGCGTGGGCCGCATCAGCCAGGGCACCATCAAGCCCGGCATGGACGTGCTGGTGATGGAAGGGCCGGACGGCAAGTCGATCAAGGGCCGCATCAACCAGGTGCTGACCTTCCAGGGTCTGGACCGCGTGCAGGCCCCCGAGGCCGGCCCGGGCGACATCGTGTTGATCAACGGCATTGCCGACATCGGCATCGGCGTGACCGTGACCGACCCGGCCGACCCGGCGCCGCTGCCCATGCTCAAGGTGGACGAGCCCACCCTGACCATGAACTTCTGCGTCAACACCAGCCCGCTGGCCGGCCGCGAAGGCAAGTACGTGACCAGCCGTCAGATCTGGGACCGCCTGCAGAAGGAACTGCAGTCCAACGTGGCCCTGCGGGTGAAGGAGACCGCAGAGGACGGCGTCTTCGAAGTGTCCGGCCGGGGCGAACTGCACCTGACCATCCTGCTGGAGAACATGCGGCGTGAAGGCTACGAGCTGGCCGTGTCCAAGCCGCGCGTGGTGTTCCGCGAGATCAACGGCGAGAAGTGCGAGCCCATCGAGCTGGTGACCGCCGACATCGAGGAGCAGCACCAGGGTGGCGTGATGCAGGCCCTGGGCGAGCGCAAGGGCGAGCTGGTCAACATGATTCCCGACGGCAAGGGCCGCGTGCGCCTGGAGTACCGCATTCCGGCCCGGGGCCTGATCGGCTTCACCAACGAGTTCCTCAACCTCACCCGCGGTTCGGGCCTGATCAGCAACATCTTCGACAGCTACGAGCCGCACAAAGGCGACATCGCCAGCCGCAAGAACGGCGTGCTGATCAGCATGGACGACGGCGAGATCTTCACCTATGCCCTGGGCAAGCTGGACGACCGTGGCCGCATGTTCGTGCGTCCCAACGATCCGGTGTACGAGGGCATGATCGTGGGCATCCACAGCCGCGACAATGACCTGGTGGTCAACGCCACCCGCACCAAGCAGCTGACCAACTTCCGCGTCTCGGGCAAGGAAGACGCGATCAAGATCACGCCCCCGATCGAGCTCACGCTGGAGTACGGTGTGGAATTCATCGAGGACGACGAGCTGGTGGAGATCACGCCCAAGAGCGTGCGCCTGCGCAAGCGCTTCCTCAAGGAGCATGAGCGCAAGCGGGCCAGCCGCGAGGCCTGAGTCACGCCCAGTACCGGAGCCGTCGTCGTATGGGTGATTCGTGGACATCGGACAAATGGCAGTGGTTGCTGGTCGGCACCACGGCAGTGGTTGTGTACGCCAGCCTTGACCGCACGGTGCAGACGCAGCGACCGCGCTATGCCTCGCAGGCAGAGTGCCAGCGCGACTGGACCGACCCGCGCGATTGCGAAGCGTCGAGCGACGGTGGTGCAGGGGGGGGCTACGGAGGCGGATCGGGACGGGTCTGGTACGGACCCGACATCGGCGCGGACGGGAAGGCCTACCACGCCGATGGTCGTGTCACCACCGGACATGCGGGGCGTTCCCTTGCCGCGACCAGCTTCCGAGGATCCAGCATCACGCGCAGCGGGTTCGGCACCGGCTTCAGTCGAGGCGGCTGATGCTCCGTCTGCCTCAGGTCGAACGTCCCGACTGGCGCCAGAAGATGGAGGCACTGGGCTTCGGCTTCCATAGTATCGATGGCGTTTACTGGAAGGAGCATGTGGCCTACCGCTTCAGTGCCCACCAGATCGACATGTTCGACGATGCGGTCACCGAACTGCACGCGATGTGTCTCGATCACGTCGACGATTTCATCAGGGCAGGCGACTGGGACCGCCTGGGTCTGCCCACCGAGGCAATCGGCGCGATCGAACGATCCTGGCGCAAACAGGAGCCCGGTCTGCTGGGGCGTTTCGACTTCTCGTGGGACGGCACAGGCTGGCCCAAAATGCTGGAGTACAACGCAGACACGCCGACGTCGCTGATGGAAAGCAGCCTGGCGCAGTGGCGCTGGAAGGAGGAGGTCCAGCCCGATGCCGATCAGTTCAACAGCCTGCACGAGAAGCTCGTGGCGCGCTGGGGACAGCTTCGCCAACCGGCTCTCGGCAACCGGCTGCATTTCGCCGGGCTGTATGAGCAGGAGGAGGACGCGGTGCACCTGGACTATCTGCTGGACACGGCCTTGCAGGCCGGTTGGCAGACGCAGTGGCTGGCCATGAACGACGTGGGTTGGGACGGAGAGTACTTCGTTGACCATGGGGGTGAGCCGATCCGCCAGTTGTTCAAGCTCTATCCATGGGAGTGGATCTGGCGCGATACCTTCGCAACCCCGGCGGCAACCGCGCCTGTGCGCTGGATAGAGCCGCCCTGGAAGCTGCTGCTGTCGAGCAAGGCGCTGCTGCCTTGTCTGTGGGAACGCCACCCTGGCCACCCGCTGCTGCTGCCCGCATCCTTTGATCGGCAGGCATTGCCCCAGGGCACCGGGTATGCATGCAAACCCATGTACGCGCGCGAGGGCGGCGGTTGCCGGCTGCACGATGCCCACGGTACGCTCATCGACGCCGAGCAGGTATTCGAAGAGCCAGGCCACTGGGTCTACCAGGCCCTGGCTCCGCTGCCGCGGCATGGCGATTTCTGGACCGTGGTCGGCGGCTGGGTGGTCGGTGACGAAGCTGCGGGCCTCTGCCTGCGCGAGGACGTCTCGGCCATCACCAAGAACAGCAGCCACTTCGTGCCGCATTACTTCGATTGATCCGTCTCAAGGAACCTTTGTGCCCGACTTTGCCTTGTTCTTCGTGGCTGGCCTGTCTCTCATCGGCGTGGCCACGGCTGTATTCGTTCGCCTCACACCATTCCCTGAGATGCAGCTGATCGGGCAGGGCAACCAGGCCGCCGCGTGGCTTTTCTTCGGGACCGTCCTGGGCTTTGCACTCCCGGTGAGCAGCGCCATCGCACACAGCGTTTCGTTGCCGGACATGCTGGCCTGGACCACCCTGGGTCTTCTGGTCCAGTATCTCGCTCACCTTGGCATTCGGGCTTTGCTCCCCGGATTTGTCCAGGGCATCCGCGACGGTGTGACCTCGCTGGGCGTTGCCAGCGCCGGCCTGTCGATCTCGGTCGGCCTCGTCAACGCGGCCTGCCTGGTGTTCTGAGATGCAGCGTACTCTGGGACACACCCAGGCCGTCTTGCTGATGGTGGTGGTGACCCTGCTGTGGTCCACCGCCGGGGTGGTGTCGCGCCAGCTGGAATCGGCGGCGCGCTTCGAGGTGACCTTCTGGCGCAGCGCCTTCACCGCGCTGTCGCTGCTGATGCTGCTGCCTCTGTGGCGGCGAGCCACGCCCGGACCGGCAGACTCCGCCGAGCGGTCCCCGCTGGGCCGCTGGCTGAACCGCCACTGGGGTCTGCTGCCGGAGTCTCCCGCGTTCTGGATCAGCGGCGTGTGCTGGAGCGTGATGTTCACCGCCTTCATGCTGGCGCTGACCTTCACCACCGTCGCCAATGTGCTGATCATCATGGCGCTGGGTCCGCTGTTCACGGCGCTGCTCACCCGGGTGGTCATCGGTCAGGCACTGCCCTGGCGCACGTGGGCGGCCATCGTCGCGGCGGGCGCGGGCATCGTCTACATGTACGGGTCGCAGTTTCTTGCGGCCTTTGACGATCCCTCCATCGACACCTCGTCATTGGTCATCGGCTCGCTGGCGTCGCTGTGCGTGCCCCTGGCCGGCGCGGTCAACTGGACGGTGGTGCAGCGCAGCCGCAGCCACGGTCAGTCCATCGACCTGGTGCCTTCGGTGTTGCTGGGTGCCGTGATCTCGAGCGTGCTCACCCTGCCGCTGGCCGTGCCTTTCCAGGCCACGGCCAACGACATGATCTGGCTGGGTCTGCTGGGCCTGGCCCAGCTGGCCATTCCCTGCGTGCTGTCGGTGGTGTGCGCCCGGGTGCTCAAGGCGCCAGAGGTGTCGCTGCTGGCGCTGCTGGAGGTCATCTTCGGCATCCTGCTGGCCTGGGTGGGGGCGGGCGAGGCGCCGGGCCGACCGGTGCTGCTGGGGGGCACCGTGGTGATCGGTGCCCTGGTCATCAACGAGCTGCTGGGCTGGCGTGCACGCACTGCCGTGCCCCGCGTACAGTCGCTGGACGGGCGCTGACCCGACCAGCCTTTCTCACGGAGTCTGCATGTCGAACAACGAGCAATGGGTGGTGGCCGAGGTCCAGGGCCGGGTGGGTTGCATCACGTTGAACCGGCCCAAGGCCCTGAATGCGCTGTCGCTGTCGATGGTGCGTGATCTGGCCGGCGCACTGCGCGCCTGGCGGGACGATCCGGCCGTGCTGGCCGTGGCCATCCGCGGCACCGGCAAGGAAGGGCCCTTCGGCCAGTTCTGTGCCGGCGGCGACATCCGCTTCTTCCACCAGGCCGCGCTCTCCGGCAACCCGGAGCTGGAAGATTTCTTCACCGAGGAATACGCGCTCAACCACCTGATCCACACCTATCCCAAGCCCTACATCGCCTTCATGGACGGCATCTGCATGGGTGGTGGCATGGGGATCAGCCAGGGTGCAAGCCTGCGGGTGGTGACCGAGCGCAGCAAGCTGGCCATGCCGGAGACCCACATCGGCCTGTTCCCGGACGTGGGCGGCGGCTACTTCCTGAGCCGGTGTGCAGGTCGTCTGGGCGAGTACCTGGCGATGACCGGCCGGATCCTGGCCGGTCAGGAATCGATGGCCGCCGGCCTGGCCGACGGCTTCATCGAGTCGGGTCGTCTGGCCGGCCTGTGGGCCAGCCTGGCCACCACGCCGTTCGAGAACGGCGACGCGGTGGAGCGCTGGGTGGCCAGCCACCTGAGCACCCAGGCGCCGGCCCCGGCCTGGCCGGTGGCCGATGTGGACCGGATCTTCGGGCTGGACAGCGCCACCGCCATCGTGCAGGCGCTGGAAGCCATGGACAGCGACTGGGCGCGCAGCACCGCCGACGTGTTGCGCCACCGCTCGCCGCTCATGCTGCATGTGGTGCTGGAGCAGATCCGCCGCGCCCGGGGCATGGGCCTGGCCGACGACCTGCGCATGGAGCGCGACATGGTGCGCCGCTGTTTCCATCTGCGCCCGGGCGCTGCCAGCGAGACGGTGGAGGGCATCCGTGCCCTGGCGGTGGACAAAGACCACTCACCCCGGTGGCAACCGGCCCGCGTGGAAGAGGTGACCGCCGCAGACGTGGCTGCTTTCTTCGAGTCGCCCTGGCCGGCAGCCGCTCACCCCTTGCGCCACCTGGGCTGAGCCCGGCGCAGTCCCGCAGCCTCAGCGGTTGCGGGACTTCATGGCGCGCTCCACCTCGCGCTTGCCTTCGCGTTCCTTGATGGTGTCGCGCTTGTCGTGTTCGGCCTTGCCCTTGGCCAGCGCCACCTCGCATTTGACCTTGCCCGCTTTCCAGTGCAGGTTCAGCGGCACCAGGGTGTGGCCCTTCTGCTCGACCTTGCCGATGAGCCGGCGGATCTGGTCCTTGTGCAGCAGCAGCTTCTTGGTGCGTGCCGAGTCGGCCGAAACATGGGTGCTGGCGGTGCGCAGCGGGTTGATCAGGCAGCCGATGAGGAACAGCTCGCCCTCGCGGATGAGCACATAGCCGTCGGTAAGCTGCACCTTGCCCTCGCGCAGGGCCTTGACCTCCCAGCCCTGCAGCACCATGCCGGCCTCGAAGCGCTCTTCGATGTGGTAGTTGAAGAGCGCCTTCTTGTTGTCGGCAATGCGGGGGTCGACCGGCTGGCGGGCGGAACCCTTGGGTGCGGCCTTGGTGCCGGCTTTGGGAGAGGCTTGGGACATGGGGATTCAGATGGGGGCGGAAGTCCGCCGGGGCAAGCCCCCTAAAATTGCGGGTTCCGCCCAAGCGCAGCAAGGTTGTCGCGCAGGGCGCCGATTGTATGAAAACCATCCACAAGTCCGTTCTGCTGTGGCATAGCGCGCAACAAATGTTCGCGCTGGTGACCGATGTGCAGCACTACCCTCAGTTCCTGCCGTGGTGCGCCAGCGGCGAGGTGCTGGAACAGTCGGACGACGGCATGGTCGCCCGGGTGGGCATGTCCATCAGCGGCATCCGCCAGAGCTTCACCACCCGCAACCAGCACGTGAGCGACCGCGAGGTGCACATGCAGCTGGTGGATGGCCCGTTTTCCCAGCTTGATGGCCGCTGGACATTCACCCCGCTGGGCGATGGCAGCCAGCGGGCCTGCAAGGTCGAATTCACCCTCACCTACGGCTTTTCCAGTTCTGCCTTGTCGTCGGTGGTCGGGCCGGTCTTCGACCGGATTGCGGGCAATCTGGTCGATGCCTTCGTCAAGCGGGCCGACCAGGTCTACGGCGCTGGCTGAACGGCATGGCCTTGCGCATCACCCTCATGCAGGCGCCGGCACCGCGCACGGTGACCGAGATCGAACTCACATTGCCCGAAGGCGCCACCGTGATGGATGCCGTGACCGCGGCCCGGTGGCTCGACAGCACCGGCGCCATGCCGGCAGGCCAGTTTGTCGGCATCTGGGGCCGCAAGGCGGCGCTGAACCAGCCCTTGCAGGACGGCGACCGGGTGGAGCTGGTGCGCGATCTGCGCGTCGATCCGAAGGTGGCCCGGCGCGAGCGCTTTGCCGGGCAGGGCGCCCGCAGCGCCGGACTGTTCTCGCGCCGCCGGCCAGGGGCCAAGTCGGGTTACTGAGCCGGTTTCGGGGCCGGGCCGCACTCGGTGCGGATGGCGTCGGCCACCCGGCGCTGCTCCACCGCGCGGGCTGCGTCGTCCATGATCGAGCGCTCGCCGGTCGGGCTGGTGGTGGCGATGCGCACACCCGAGTCCAGCGTGGCCTTGGCGCTGCGTGCCCGCTCGCAGTTTTCGGCCCGTTGGCGCGCGATGCGCTCTTCTTCGGCCTTCTTTTTCGCGGCTTCGGCGGCCTCGGCTTCGCGCTTGCGCGCTTCCAGCCTCGGATCGACCGCTTCCTTGGGCGCGCCGCCCTGCACACCCGACACCGGTGCGGCGCCAGGAACGGCAGCTGCCGGCGGAGCGGCCACGGGCGCGGCCGGGGGAGCCGCCCGCGTGGCAGCAGGGCGGGTGAGGATGTTCTTCTCGGGCGTGCCCGGAGGCGGCGCCGTGTCGCTGAACACCTTGCGGCCCGTGCTGTCGATCCACTGCCACTGGGCGTGGGCAGCAACCGTGAGGCAGGTGAGCGGCAGGACCACGAGCAGACGGGTGAGGGCGGCGGATGTCTTCATGCGGCAAAGTGTAGCGCTGCCGGGCCTGCCCGGAGGGCGCGGGTACAATCCGTTTTTTGGAGATTGACCCATGCGCCTCCTCGGCAAAGCGCTCACGTTTGACGACGTTCTGCTGGTCCCAGCCTACTCACAGGTCCTGCCCAAGGACACCTCGCTGGCCACCCGTTTCTCCCGCAACATCACCCTGAACCTGCCTCTGGTGTCCGCCGCCATGGACACCGTCACCGAGGCGCGCCTGGCCATTGCCATCGCGCAGGAAGGCGGCATCGGCATCGTTCACAAGAACCTCACGGCGCAGGAGCAGGCCGCCCAGGTGGCCAAGGTCAAGCGCTACGAGTCCGGCGTGCTGCGCGATCCGGTGGTGATTTCGCCCCGCACCACCATCCGCGAAGTCATGAAACTTTCCGACGAACTGGGGGTTTCCGGGTTCCCGGTGGTCGATGGTGGCAAGGTGGTGGGCATCGTCACTGGCCGCGACCTGCGCTTCGAGACCCGTTACGACCTGCCGGTGCGCGAGATCATGACCCCGCGCGAACGCCTGATCACCGTGCCCGAAGGCACCACCCCGGCCGAGGCCAAGGCGCTGCTGAACAAGCACAAGCTGGAGCGGCTGCTGGTGGTCAACGAGGCCTTCGAGCTCAAGGGCCTGATCACCGTCAAGGACATCACCAAGCAGCTCAACTTCCCCAATGCGGCTCGCGACGCCGCCGGCCGCCTGCGCGTGGGCGCGGCGGTGGGCGTGGGCGAAGGCACCGAAGAACGCGTGGAAGCGCTGGTGAAGGCTGGCGTTGATGCCATCGTGGTCGACACCGCACACGGCCACAGCAAGGGCGTGATCGACCGCGTGCGCTGGGTCAAGCAGAACTACCCGCAGATCGACGTGGTGGGCGGCAACATCGCCACCGGCGCGGCAGCACTGGCCCTGGTGGAAGCCGGCGCCGATGCGGTCAAGGTCGGTATCGGCCCGGGCTCCATCTGCACCACCCGCATCGTGGCCGGTGTGGGCGTGCCCCAGATCATGGCCATCGACAACGTGGCCACGGCGCTGCAGGGCACCGGCGTGCCCCTCATCGGTGACGGCGGCATCCGCTACAGCGGCGACATCGCCAAGGCCATCGCGGCCGGCGCCAGCACCGTGATGATGGGCGGCATGTTCGCCGGCACCGAAGAGGCGCCGGGCGAGATCGTGCTGTTCCAGGGCCGCAGCTACAAGAGCTACCGGGGCATGGGCTCCATCGGCGCCATGCAGCAGGGCAGCGCCGACCGCTACTTCCAGGAAAGCAGCACCGGCAACCCCAACGCCGACAAGCTGGTGCCCGAGGGCATCGAGGGACGCGTGCCCTACAAGGGCTCGGTCGTGTCCATCATCTTCCAGATGGCGGGCGGTCTGCGGGCGTCCATGGGCTACTGCGGCTGCGCCACCATCGAAGAGATGCGCAACAAGGCCGAATTCGTGGAGATCACCTCGGCCGGCATCCGCGAGAGCCATGTGCACGACGTGCAGATCACCAAGGAAGCCCCCAACTACCGGGCGGACTGACCTGTTCCGCTCCTCAGGCCGTCCACCGGGACGGCCTTTTTCTTTTCCTGCAGACCTCCATCACCGCCATGCAGCACCAGAAGATCCTCATCCTCGATTTCGGCTCCCAGGTCACCCAGCTGATCGCGCGTCGCGTGCGCGAGGCGCATGTGTACTGCGAGGTCCATCCCTGCGACGTGAGCAGCGACTGGGTCCGGGAGTACGCGGCCGACGGTCAGCTCAAGGGCATCATCCTCTCGGGCAGCCACGCCAGCGTGTACGAGGTGGACGACCGGGCGCCCGACGCGGTGTTCGAGCTGGGCATTCCGGTGCTGGGCATCTGCTATGGCATGCAGACCATGGCGCAGCAGCTGGGCGGCAAGGTGGAAGGCTCGAACACCCGCGAGTTCGGCTACGCCGAGGTGCGGGCGCGGGGCCATACCGAACTGCTCAAGGACATTGCCGACTTCACCACGCCCGAAGGCCACGGCATGCTCAAGGTGTGGATGAGCCACGGCGACAAGGTGACCGAACTGCCGCCGGGCTTCAAGCTCATGGCCAGCACCGACAGCTGCCCGATCGCCGGCATGGCCGACGAAGCCCGTCGCTTCTATGCCGTGCAGTTCCACCCCGAAGTGACCCACACGGTGCAGGGCCGGGCGATGCTGGAGCGCTTCGTGCTGGGCATCTGCGGCACCCGCCCGGACTGGGTGATGCGCGGCCACATCGAGGAAGCGGTGCAGAAGATCCGCGAGCAGGTGGGCGATGAAGAGGTCATCCTCGGCCTGTCGGGCGGCGTGGACTCCTCGGTGGCCGCCGCGCTCATCCACCGCGCCATCGGCAACCAGCTGACCTGCGTGTTCGTCGATCACGGCCTGCTGCGCCTGAACGAGGGCGACATGGTCATGGACATGTTCGAAGGCCAGCTGCACGCCAAGGTGATCCGCGTGGACGCCAGCGAGCTGTTCCTGGGCCAGCTGGCCGGGGTCACCGACCCCGAGAAGAAGCGCAAGATCATCGGCGGCCTGTTCGTTGACGTCTTCAAGGCCGAGGCCGCCAAGCTCAAGGGCGATGGCGCCCGGGGTGCCAAGTGGCTGGCCCAGGGCACCATCTACCCGGACGTCATCGAGTCCGGCGGCGCCAAGAGCAAGAAGGCCGTGACCATCAAGAGCCACCACAACGTGGGCGGCCTGCCCGAACAGCTGGGCCTGAAGCTGCTGGAGCCGCTGCGCGACCTGTTCAAGGACGAGGTGCGCGAACTCGGCGTGGCCCTGGGCCTGCCGCCGGCCATGGTGTACCGCCACCCGTTCCCCGGACCGGGTCTGGGTGTGCGCATCCTGGGCGAGGTGAAGAAGGAATACGCCGACCTGCTGCGCCGGGCCGACGCCATCTTCATCGAGGAACTGCGCAACCACATCGACCCGGCCACCGGCAAAAGCTGGTACGACCTCACCAGCCAGGCCTTCACCGTGTTCCTGCCGGTCAAGAGCGTGGGCGTGATGGGCGACGGTCGCACCTACGACTATGTGGTGGCCTTGCGCGCGGTGCAGACCAGCGATTTCATGACCGCCGACTGGGCCGAGCTGCCGTATGCGCTGCTCAAGAAGGTGTCGGGTCGCATCATCAACGAGGTCCGCGGCATCAACCGCGTGACCTACGACGTGAGCTCCAAGCCGCCGGCCACCATCGAGTGGGAGTGAGGGGCAGCGTTGTTCCTTGGATGGAACAATGCTTCCCGTATCGGGTGCTGTATCCCGGTGGCGCAAAGGTCTAGAGTGGGCACCGGCAGCCACAGTGGCTGCGACCACCCCAGACCAGTGAGCCCGAGATGTCCGCCACCCCCCGCCTGCCCACCCTGTTCGTCTCCCACGGCGCACCCAGTTTTGCGCTCGATCCCGGCCTGGCCGGACCCGCTCTGACCGCGTTGGGCGCTACCCTGCCCAGACCCTCGGCGGTGCTGGTGGTGTCGCCGCACTGGATGACGGCCTCGCCGGTGGTCGGCACGGTCGCACAGCCCGAGACCATCCACGATTTCGGCGGCTTTGCGCCGGCCCTTTACCAGCTGAACTATCCCGCCCCGGGTCACCCCGCACTGGCCGAGCAGGCGGCCCGTTTGCTGGCGGACGCCGGCTGGCCGGTCAGGACCGACAGCCGACGCGGCCTGGACCACGGCGCGTGGGTGCCGCTGATGCACCTGTTTCCCGGTGCCGACATTCCGGTGTTCCAGGTGTCGCTGCCCGCGCAGCTGGATGCCGAGGGTGCCTGGGCGCTGGGGCGGGCGCTGGCGCCGCTGGCCGGGCAGGGCGTGCTCATCGTCGGCTCCGGCAGCCTCACCCACAACCTCTACGAGTTCCGGGGTGGTCATGGCGAGGACGAGCCGTATGTGCAGGCCTTTGCCGCCTGGGTGCGTGAAGCGGTCGAGCAGGGCGACGGCGCCCGTCTGCGCCGCACGCTGCTCGATGCGCCCGATGCCCAGCGTGCCCATCCCACGGCCGAGCATTTCTGGCCGCTGCTGGTGGCGGCCGGTGCGTCGGACACCGGCGACGGTCCCGCCCCGGCCAGCGTCGTGGAGGGCGGCATTGCCCACGGCATGCTGGCCATGGATTCCTATGCGTTCGGAACGCTGCCTCGGCCCATCATTGCACTTTAGATCAGTACACTGAATAATTGGGGGATACCAATTCGGAGACTCCCATGGGTACAGATGCGGCCAACGGGCCGGGACAAGCGCCGGAGCAACGGCCGGTGATCGTCTGTGGCGGCGGCATTGGCGGCCTGGCGGCCGCGCTGGCCCTGGTGCGGCGCGGTCTGTCGGTGGTGGTGCTGGAGCAGGCTCCCGAGATCGGAGAGATCGGTGCCGGCATTCAGCTCGGTCCGAATGCATTCCATGCCTTCGATGCCCTGGGCATCGGCGAGAAGGCCCGCAGCCGCGCGGTCTACACCGACTACATGGTCATGCACGACGCCATCGACGAGACCCAGGTGGGCCGCATCGACACCGGCGAAGCCTTCCGCCAGCGCTTCGGCAACCCCTACGCCGTGATCCACCGGGCCGACGTGCACCTGGCGCTGCTCGAAGGCGCTCGCGAGACCGGTCGGGTGGCCTTCCACACCAGCACCCGCATCGAGCGCATCGAGCAGGACGAAGCCGCCGGCACCGTGACCGCCATCGACCAGCATGGCCACCGCTGGACCGGCTGCGCGCTGATCGGTGCCGACGGCGTGAAGTCGGTGGTGCGGGCCCAGTACGTCAACGATCCGCCCCGGGTGACCGGTCATGTGGTCTACCGCGCGGTGGTGGACAAGTCGGAGTTCCCGGTCGAGCTTCAGTGGAACGCGGCCAGCCTGTGGGCCGGCCCCAAGTGCCACCTGGTGCACTACCCGCTGCGCGGGGGTGAGCAGTACAACATCGTGGTCACCTTCCACAGCCGGCAGCAGGAGGAGTGGGGCGTGACCGACGGCAGCAAGGCCGAGGTCGAGAGTTACTTCCAGGGCATTTCGCCCAAGGCCCGGCAGCTGATCGAACTGCCCAAAAGCTGGCGGCGCTGGGCCACTGCCGACCGGGAACCCATCGGCAACTGGGTGTTCGGCCGCGCCACGCTGCTGGGCGATGCCGCCCACCCCACCACCCAGTACATGGCACAGGGTGCCTGCATGGCGATCGAGGACGCCGTCACCCTGGGCGAGGCCTTGCGGGTCACGAACGACAACTGGGATGCCGCCCTGCAGCTCTATCAGCAGAACCGCATCACCCGCACCGCCCGCATCGTGCTCTCCGGCCGGGAGATGGGCCGGCTCTACCACGCCGCCGGCGTGGAGCGGCTGGTGCGCAACGCGCTGTGGAAGGGCCGCTCCCAGGAACGCTTCTACGATGCGATGGAATGGCTCTACAGCTGGAACGTCGACAACTGCCTGCAGCAGGGCTGAACCGGCTGCCCCGATCCTTCATCAACACGAACGACATGACCAACTACCTCTTCACCCCGTCCGCACAACCCTCGCTGTCCATCGAGGGCCGGACTGAGCGCTACCCGGTCGGCCGCATCTTCTGTGTCGGCCGCAACTACCACGCCCACGCGGTCGAGATGGGTCGTCCGGTGGACAAGGCGGCCGAGCGGCCGTTCTACTTCACCAAGACGCCGAGTGCGCTGGTGGCGTCTGGCGCCACCGTTGCCTACCCGCCGCAGACCGGCAACTACCACTATGAGATGGAACTGGTGCTGGCCATCGGCAAGGCCGGTTTCCAGGTCCCGGCCGAGCAGGCCCACGAACTGGTCTTCGGTTACGCCTGCGGCCTGGACATGACCCGCCGCGACCTGCAGCTGGTGGCCCGCGACAAGGGCCGCCCCTGGGACCTGGGCAAAGATTTCGAGCAGTCGGCCGTGGCTTCCGGCATCGTGCCCATGCCGGGTGTGGTGCTGGAGCGCGGCGACATCGAGCTGTCGGTCAATGGCCAAGTGAAGCAGAAGTCCGACCTGGACAAGCTGATCTGGAACATCCGCGAGATCCTGGCCGACCTGTCCCTGTTCTACCACCTGCAACCCGGTGACCTGATCTACACCGGCACGCCCGAAGGCGTGGGTGCGGTGGTGCCGGGCGACCGCATCGAGGGCCGGGTGGAGGGCGTGGGCACGATCGCCTTGAACATCGGCCAGGCCTGAACCGGGGAGTGCCGACATGTCCCACGAGAACACCCTTTCTCCCGTTCGACTGACCATGAAGGCGGCGCCCGGCCAGCCCGAGCCCTCGCCCGAGCTGGAGCAGCTCTACCGAGGCTTCGAGCAGGAACTGCTGGTGCCGCTGTGGACCGAGATCGGCGACCTGATGCCGCCGCACCCGCGCAGCAAGGCGTCGGCCCACCTGTGGCGCTGGCAGCGCCTGCTGGCCCTGGCGGCCGATGCCGGGCGGCTGGTGCCGGTGGGCCGTGGGGGCGAGCGCCGCGCCATCGCGCTGGCCAACCCGTCGCTGGGCGGCAAACCCTATGCCACGCCCACGCTGTGGGCTGCCATCCAGTACCTGATGCCGGGCGAAAACGCGCCGGAGCACCGCCACTCCCAGCATGCCTTCCGCTTCGTGGTGGAAGGCGAGGGCGTCTGGACGGTGGTCGGTGGCGATGCGGTGCGCATGTCGCGCGGCGACTTCCTGCCCCAGGCCGGCATGAACTGGCATGCCCACCACAACGCGGCCACCGAGCCCATGGCCTGGATCGACGGGCTGGACATTCCGTTCTCGTACTACACCGAGTCGCAGTTCTTCGAGTTCGGCCGCCATCAGCTGTCACCGGCTGAACTCACCACGCCCGAACGCTCGGTGTCAGAGCGGCTGTGGGGGCATCCGGGTCTGCGGCCGGTCTCGCAGCCCGACCCGACGCCGGCCACGCCCCTGCTGGCCTACCGCTGGGTCGATACCGACCGGGCACTGACCGATCAGCTCGCTCTGGAAGCCGAAGGCCATGTCGCCACCGTCAGCCCGGGCCATGCCGCCGTACGCTTCACCAACCCCACCAACGGGCGCGATGTGCTGCCCACCATCCGCACCGAGATGCACCGGGTGCGCGCCGGTGGCCGCACCCGCACCTGGCGCGAGGTGGGTTCCTCGGTGTTCCAGGTGTTCGAGGGACGGGGCACGGTGCAGGTGGGCGAGCAGCGCTGGAGCGTGGCGCGGGGCGACATGTTCGTCATGCCGTCCTGGGTGCCGCTGTGCATCCAGGCCGATGCCGACACCCACCTCGACCTGTTCCGCTTCGGCGACGCGCCCATCTTCGAGGCCATCCACGCCCACCGCCTGCAGTTGGTGGATGCGCCCGACGCTTCAGCCGGCTGAGGCCAGCGCCGTCCAGCCGCCCCCCGGCTGGCGGCGCTCGAAGCCGTTGCCCTCGAAGCGCCACAGGTGCAGCCATCCGTTGTCCACCAGCTGGCGCACGATGGCGTGCTTGTCGATGATGCGGTCGATGGAATCAGCCGCAGCATCGATCATCACCGTCAGGCGCAGCGGGTCGTGCACCCAGCGGTGACCGTCGTGCAGCGACTGCAGCGACAGGCCGATGCGAAGGTCGCCACCGTTGCCCTCGAACACGCCGATGTCGCCGCCCACCACGTTGTGCAGCAGCTTGTTGCCGCTGCCCAGGTGCTGCGGGTCGCAGGTGGAGGCGTGGTACTGCCAGTTGATCCAGTGGGTCACCAGCATGGGCGCGGTGATCAACAGCTCCAGCACGCTGCCGTCGGGGTCCTTGGCCGCGTCGTAGTCATGCAGGAAGCTGCGGCCGTCCAGCACCGCATGGCGGCTGCGCTGGCGGGGTGCGATCAGGAAGGCGGCATTGCCGGCCAGGCCCCATTCGGGCCGGGTTTCGGCGCCGTCGCTGGCCCGGCGGCGCAGCTGCTCCAGCAGCGCCTTCGCACCGACGCGCGGGTCCAGACCCAGCCGCACTGCGCGTTCCCGCCGCACCTGGTCGCCGGCCTGGGCCAGCACCGGCTGCAGCTGCTCCCAGGCCGTGCGGGCGGCGGCGGGCAGGGCGTCGATGTCGAACACCTCGATCTCGTCGGTGGTGGTGTTGTGCAGCGCCGGCACGAAGGCGGTGCCCACCGGGATGGCGATGCCCTCGCGATCCAGCCCCTGACGCACTGCCGGCTCGTTGAGCACCCGGGCCAACACCCGGGCATTGACCTCGCCGGTCTGGCCGCAGCAGGCGCCGCAGTCCAGGGCGGCGGCGTGCGCGTTGTTCTCGCTCTGGCTGCCATGGCCCACCAGCAGCACCAGCGGCGCAAAGTCGCGCACCAGGCCCATGGCCTGCAGCACCTTGCGGGCCAGACCGATGCGGCCTTCCAGATCCACGCCGGCCAGCGCCGGGCGGCAGACCGGGCGGTAACGCGCCGGCAGGCCGTGCAGGTCATCGCGGGCACGCTCCAGGGCGCCGGGGCGCAGCCAGTTCACCAGCCGGCCCAGGTAGCCGGCACCGGCCACCTCCACAAACGAGAAGGCGGCTGCCGGCCAGCGTGTGCTGGCCTGCCAGGCATCGACCATGGCCAGGCGCCGCTGGCGTGCATGGGCGGCCTGCTGATCCTGGTCGCCGTCGACGCGGTCGGTGACCTCCATGCCCGGTGGCAGCAGGCCGGGCAGCTGCGGGCGCCGGGCGTCGGTGCCCAGCGGCGTGTAGGCCGCCGGCACACCGAAGAAGCCGGCAAAGCCCAGGGTCTGCACCGCAGGCCAGGTGGCTTCCAGCGCGCGGCGCAGCGGCTCTGAGCGAACGTCGATGCAGAAAGCGGCCTGCACCGCCACCTCGGGCAGCACCTCGGCCGGCAGCGGGCCGGGCACCGTCAGCCGCTGCACCAGCCCGCGCTGATAGGCCATCTCCAGGGCACGCTGCCACACCAGATCGGGCCGCAAGGTCTCGCGCGCCTGCTGCAGCCGGCGCGTGGCGCGGCTCCAGTCGGCCCGCAGGGCGGCATAGGCGCGGCGGGCGTCCGCATGGTCGCGGTCGTCCAGCAGGATGGCGCCCCAGGCCAGGCGGATGGCCAGCAGGTCGCGCAGGCTGCCCTCGGTGCCGCCGGCCAGGCGAGCCTCCCAGCCCAGGTAGGCACACCACGATGCCCATCCATTGACCGTGAGCAGCACCGATTCCAGGTAATCGGCCCACACCTCCGGCGGCAGGCCCAGGCGCTGCAGCGTCCAGCGTTCGGCGTCGGTGCGGGTGGCCGGCAGGGCATCGAGCCGGCGGCCCAGATCGGGCAGGCCCATGAGCACACCGATGCCGTGGTCGTGCACCAGGGTGTCGCGCCAGAAGGTGTAGAGGTCATGCGGCCGGTCGGGGTGCCAGTCGGCCTGCTGGCGGTCGAAGAAGGCGGCGCAGGTCTGGCTGACCTGGTGGGTGATGGCCTGGCGCCAGCTCAAGCGGGTGTGGCGGCGCGGGTCGTCGTCGAGCACGTCGATCAGCAGCGGCAGCTGCGGCGGCAGGGTGTCGGTGTCGAGTGCGTCCAGGCAGTCGGCCGGCGAGAGCGTGCCGGCCTGGGACCCGAGTTCGTTGATGGCGGCCTGCAGATCGGCTTCGGTCACCCGGCCCTCCTGCCAGGCCAGGCGCAGCTGGCGGCGCGGCGGGAACACGCGGATGCCGCCCAGCACCGCCATGCGGGCCGCCACCTCCAGCACCGGGCGGTCCACCCGGCCCCAGTGCGGATTGACCGCGATCGAGCGGTCCAGCGGCCAGGCCGGTGCAATGGCGGCGCAGGCGCGTTCACAGGCCTGCTCGATCAGGGCGGGGTCCAGCGGCGTCGATGCGCGGGGCGTGGCGGGGGTGTCCAGAACGTCCATGGTGCAGCTCCGTGAGGGTGTGGATACAGGGTGATCAGCGGGCGGAGGGGTCGTCGCCCAGGCCGGCGGGCAGCAGGGGGCCGGCGCGGGGCGGCGCCCAGTCGGTGGGCCACAGGCGCAGGGTCAGGCGGGTGTAGAACTCGTCCACATAAAAGCCGGCATAGCTCCAGCGCCGCCAGCCTTCCAGCCAGCGGGCACGCCATTGCAGCCCGGCCAGGGCCAGGTACATCAGCGCCATGCCGACCAGGGCCAGCAGGCCCAGCAGGTGATCGGGCCGCTCGGTGGTGCCCAGCGGCAGCGCGTGGGCGGCATAGGCCAGCACCGACAGGCCGGCGATGGCCAGCGCGCCGGCGGCCAGGCGCCACAGGCCGGATCCGGCGGCCGCCGTCGATGCGGTTTGGGGCAGCCACAGCAGCGGCGCCCAGGCCAGGGCCAGCACACCGCTCCACCACCAGGGCCAGCCCGCCGGGGCAGCGCCACTGGTGCTCAGCCCCGCAGCCACGGTGCCCGCCACCGACAGCGCGCCGGCCAGCACCGCAGCGGCGATCAGCGGAGCCAGCACCAGACTCCCGGCGCCCACACCCGCAGCGGGCGCCCGCAGGCGCTGCAGCCGGGCGTCGCGCACCACGCCGGACGCCGACAGAAAGGCATGCGCCTTGTAGAGCGAGTGGCCCAGCAGGTGCAGCGCGGCCAGGGTGTACAGGCCCAGACCGCACTCCATGACCATGAAGCCCATCTGGGCCACGGTGGACCAGGCCAGCCGCACCTTCACGCTGATGCGGGTGAGCATGACCAGGCCGGCCAGCAGGGCGGTGGTCAGGCCCAGGCCCACCAGCAGCCAGCGGGCCAGCGGGGCAGCGTCCAGCAGGGGCGAGAAGCGGATCAGCACGAAACCGCCGAGGTTGACCACACCAGCGTGCAGCAGGGCCGACACCGGGGTCGGTGCTTCCATGACCTGGATCAGCCAGCCGTGCACCGGGAGCAGGGCGGTGCGCAGCACCACCGCCAGGGCCAGGCAGACCGCGCTGGCCTGCAGCGCCGGGCCGGCGCCGTGCTGGGCCAGGTGCGCCCACAGGGCTGGCAGGCTGCCGCTGCCCACGGCGCTCCAGGCCAGGGCGGCGGCCAGCAGCAGCAGGCCGTCGGCCAGGCGGTCTGCCAGCCGTTTCTTGTGGGCCGCCAGCAGGGCAAACGGCCGCTCGGGGTAGAACACCAGCAGCTGCTGCAGGGCCACGCCCACCAGCGCCCAGGCGGCGATCAGCACCCACCAGTGGTCGGCCAGCAGCAGGGTGTGCACCGAGGCCAGCACGCCGGCCAGGGCGCTGATGTAGCGGCCTTGCCGCCGTTCACCCTGCAGGTAGCGGGCCGAAAAGGCGGCAATCACCGTGCCCAGCCATTGCACCAGCAGGGCCATCCAGGCCGCCCAGGCGGTGCTGGCCAGCCAGGGCGAGAGCGCCTGGGTGTGTTCGGGCCGGGCCAGACCGGTCACGTGCAGCACCACCGGCACGGCGCTGAAGGCCACGGCCAGCAGGCCCAGGCGGCGCAAAGCGGTCCAGCCGGTGTGGGGGGCCACCGGGTCGCCGGTGCGCTGGCGCAGCGGCAGCAGCATGGCCAGCAGCATGAGCAGTGCCGGCGCCAGGGTGATGGCGGGCATCAGGGTGGTGAGCAGGGCGTCGGGTGGTGTCATGTCGGGTCCTGGGGAGAGGGCGCTGGGCGGATGTCGCAATGCCGGGCATGGTGCCGACCCCATTCCATTCTGTAAAATACATTGTTACGAATCTACTGTTCGGTAAAAAAGAACGATGCAACTCGACCAGTTCAATTTCCATCACCTGTTCTATTTCTGGCGGGTGGCCAAGATCGGCCACCTCACGCGCGCCGCGCAGGACATGCACCTGTCGCAGTCGGCGCTGTCGGCCCAGATCCGCCAGCTCGAAGACAGGCTGGGCGAGCCGCTCTTCGAGCGCCAGGGCCGGCGCCTGGTGCTCACCGCCACCGGCCAGATGGTGCTGTCGTATGCCGAAAACATCTTCGGGCTGGGGCAGGAAATGCTGGGCCGCCTGCAGGGCCGGGTGGAGGGCATGACCCGCCTGCGGGTGGGCAGCGTGGCCACCTTGTCGCGCAACTACCAGCAGCAGTGGATTCGCCCCCTGCTGGCAGACGCCGGGGTGGTGCTCACGCTGGAGTCGGGCCTGCTGGAAGACCTGCTGGACCGGCTGGCGCGTCACCAGCTCGATGTGGTCCTGGCCAACGAGCCGGTGTCCACCAATCCGGACCGGCCGGTGCACTGCCGTTTTCTGGGCAGCCAGGCGATCTCGCTGGTGGGCCCGGCGGCGGCCTGGGCAGGGCGCAGCCTGCGGCTGCCGGAGGACCTGGACGGTCTTGAAGTGGCGCTGCCGGGCCCTCGCCACGCGCTGCGGGCCCAGTTCGATGCGCTGTGCCTGGCGGCCGATGTGCGGCCCCGGCTGCGCGCCGAGGTGGACGACATGGCCATGCTGCGACTGATCGCGCGGGACAGCGGCTGGCTCACCGTGCTGCCCGAGGTGGTGGTGCAGGACGAGCTGCGCAACGGGGTGCTGGTGCGGGTGGGCCAGTCCACCCGGCTGGAGGAGCA